>CAMYIS010000357.1 GCA_947258485.1 uncultured Woeseiaceae bacterium | reverse complement strand
AACTGTTCGCGCCCGGTCATGTTGTACCACTTCACGTTGAACCCGGGGTCCATGTTGAGGTTGAGGAACGAGATGAATCGGACGCTCAGCGACTTCCCCGTCATGATGGGGTTACCGGGCGAAAGATAGTAAGTAACCGGCTCTTGCTCAGCTTGCGCATTATGGAGCAAATTCTGACAGGCCGCAGGAGTGCCGCGTCCCGCCTGCTGCGCGAGCAGCGAGATCGCCCACGCGTTGTTGGCGTTACCGGGGTGGTTCCTGGTGGCCGCGGGGATCATGTTAAACAGAATCGCAGCGTCGGCCTGCGAAAGTGCCGGCGCGTGCGAACGGCTCGACATGATGTTGAATCCTTGCGCGCCTTCGCGAGTACGGTCGCCCTGGCGAGGAACCTCGCAGTTCGGCTCCAACAGTCCGACATGCAGTTGGATCGCAGCCGAAGCGTGCACTCGTTTGTTGAAGGCCATCGTATGAAGATGGAAAAGGGGGACAGAATACGGTAAGAACGTTTGCGCAGTCGATGCACCTTCTGATTGTGAGCGCAACAACACTGTTTTCCTCCTTCATGGTACGAGTCGATTGCCATCGTGGGTCTAGATCGTGGGAGGAGTTTCGACAGAGTTGGAACCTCCATGGTCGGTCGAAACCCATCGTAAACGCGCAATCTCGTACAGATTGGATCCGATTTCTGGAAAGTTCGCCTTGCGCGCCAGGTCGGAGGCATATGTCGGGGCACAGATATTTCGGACGAAAAGACCAGGTCCAACGCCAAAGGGGTCACTCCGTTCCAGCTACAGTGACTTACGCGGAGATGGGTAAGGCGCACTGATGCGTGCCTCTCGCACGGCGCAGCGAAACAGCGATTCGCGCCCTGCGATGGAGACGGGCATCGCGCCGTACCTTTGGAGGCGCAGCCGAGTGAACGGGGCAGTTCACGGGCGCCGCGGAGTAAGAAATAGGGCTACGTAAGCCCTTCACCCGATTTTGGCCGCAATTTTGTGGTGACCCGCCGTTCGACGACGAAATTGCTGATCGATCGACGAATTCGACAGCACCCCGACTAATTGGTCAGTAATTGGTCAGCGATCCGACGAATTGGTCTGGATTTGCGGCCATGAAATATTCGCCAACAAGAATCGCAAGTCGCGATCCTGGTGCATAATTTTGAAGATTGTGCTTTCTGCAACTGAATCGCTCGAAGCAATCGATTTGAACAACAACAACGAGACACCAACACCATGGCAGCGGCTCTTCGAACGTGCTTGATCCGCATGGGATTGCCAGTCGACGCTGCAAACTACGCTATGGATGTCATGGGGTTGAACACGTTGGTTCTGTGGCGCGACTTCCACGACGACGAGGACCTCGTCGGTCTCTCGAAGAATCTACGAAGTCCTGGTGGGACGAGATTGAACGCCGCTGGAGCCGAGGAGCGTCATCCTGGCTTCCCAGTGAGCGTCAAGGCCATCAGTAACCTCAAGGTAATGAGGATCGCATTGAAGCACCATCAACATATCCAGCGCGCAGTGACGGCGCCGACTATCACGCATGCGTGGCTCGCGGAGTGGGAGTTCCTCGTCGACTTTTACAAGGAAACCTCCAAGAAGAAGCCATCCGATGAAGACCTTCCCAAGATCACCATGAACGATTGGGCCAAGACCAAGGAGAAGATCGTTACGCATTTCACCGAGGTCTACGGTAAAGAAGGGATTCCCCTGGCTTACGTCCTACGCGAGACGGCGGCGGTGCCTGCAGTGGCGGAAGATCCGCCAGCCAACTACGATGGCGACCATGTTAAAGAACTGATCGCTCGTGCTGCGCAGACTGGAGCGACGTACCGTGCCGACAACCGCACGATGTGTCGTATGTTGAAGAAGATCTGCGAAGACACCCCAGCCTATACGTACGTTAGCAAGTACACGGCCGATGGGCGTCAAGCTTGGACGGCCCTGATGGGTGTATACCTCGGGCCCCAGCATACGCAGAATCAAGCAGCCATCTATGAAGCGAAGCTGCAGAACTCCACGTACGAAGGAGAGAGCAGTCGCTTTGGCTATGATAAGTATTCCGAGATCCACAAGCTGGGCCATACACGTTTGGAGGCCCTTGTGACTCACGGTTACAAAGGTATCGATGAGGGAACGAAAATCCGTTACTTCATCAATGGTATCAAGAATGACAAGTTGAAGACTGTCATTGAGTTGGTTCGAGGCAATCCGGATTACAATACGTTCGACAAAGTTGCTCGTCGTATCAAGGATTCGGTTATCCTCCTCAAACCAAGCAGAGCGTCAACGACCCGTCAAGTTTCGTCGGTCGTAGTGACGAATGCCAAAGGTGAGGAAGTGTTCCCTGGTATTGAAGCGGACATGAGTGTCGAGGATAAGTTTTACCCCATTAAAGAGTGGAACAAGCTCTCGGCAGCCAAGAAGAAAGGCGTCCTTCATAAGAGAAGCCAGCGCGGACAATCACCTAAAGGCGGTAAGCAGCAACAGAACGGCGGAGGGAAGCGGAGTTTCAAGAAGATGCAGAAGAAAATGGCTGCTCTTCAGAAGAAGATCTCCGCCCTCAGTGTCGCCGATGATGGCGATGATCCCTCAGCGTCGGAGTCTGAAGAAGATGAGCCGCCGAAGAAGAAGAAGAAATCATCTCAACGAGAACACCCTGATCTCAATCGCAACCGTGGTAGACGGGGGTGACTAGAGACGGGGGACGGTCGTCGGAACGATGGTTCCCCTGATGACGACGGAGTTGGAGAAAGGACTATCGCTGTAGTACGCCGGTTGTTACCCCGAGCGGCAGCGAGACAGCTGGGAGGTGTTCGCCGAGAAGACATGGAGACCTGCCGAGTGGAGTTGGACTCTCACGCGGAGCAGTGTTGTGTCAGCGAACAGTGCGCCCTCATCATCCATGATCATGAACGGCCTGTGAATGTCGTTGGTTACGATGGTGGGAGAGGAAAGAACCTGAAGATCGTCGATGCGGTGGTCGTTTATACCGATCCCTCGACGGGGGACAGATGGATGCTGGTTATTAATCAAGCACTCCTTGTTCCCGGTTTGCGCCATCCCTTGCTATGTTCGAACCAGTTGAGATTGAACGATATTCGTGTAAATGACGAACCTAAGCATTTGGTTCCGAAACCGAACGAGTATCACCATGCCATTGCCATCAAAACCCCGGAAGGCAATGAGAAGACGAAAGAAGTACTGATCCCGCTGTTTATGAGTGGTGTATTCAGCTACTTCGAAGCGAGCAAGCCTACTTTGGAACAGTGGGTGAGCGCCCACGAGGAACAGTGCATGCATCTGACGTATGATGCGCCTGAGTGGGAACCGACTCAGCTAGGACTCGAAGAGACCGAGTCAGCAATGGTTGGAGAAGATGGATTGGTTGCGGCTGAATGGGATGCGGATTACTGGAATCAAGAACGCATCAGCCGAGTGATTGCATCCTTGTCGAAGGATCGGGTCTTTGAACCCCCAGCTACTGAGTTAGCCGGTGCAATAGTGTCACATGTCCATGTAAAGAGCAATGAACAAAGGTCAGTCAAGTCAGTGAAGACAGGTAAGAAGAAGTGGAAAGTTGGACCGGTGGCATTGGCCAAGAGATGGGGCATTGGAATTGGGGCTGCCAGACGGACCATTGATGCCACTACGCAGCATACGGTCCGGAGTATGGCAAATCCTACATTGTCTCGACGGTTTGCAACGCACGACAGACTCCTGAGATTCAGACGGCTACCTTGCAGGATGTTTACCGACACCATGAAGGCCAAACACGAATCGTGGTTCAGGAAGAACAAATACGGCCAGGTGTATGTTACAGATTACGGTTGGATTGGATTCTTCCGAATGCAGACGAAGGGTCAAACCCCGAATACCTTGACGGAGCTAGCCCACGAGAAAGGAGTCCCGACTCACTTTGTGATGGACAACTCGAGGGAGCAATACCAGGGTGAGTTCAATAGAAAGGCGCGATCCTATGGATGTCACATTAAACAGCTTGACACCTATTCCCCTTGGCAGGACCAAGCTGAGGATGGGATCCGTGAACTCAAGAAGGGTGCAGGCAGGGCGATGGTGTCGAAACACACGCCGAAGACGCTGTGGGACCACTGTTATGAATGGAAGTCCAAGGTGATTTCTCATACAGCAAGAGGTCATTATAAGTTACACAGCCAAGTGCCTGAAACCGTGTTAACCGGTCAAACATCGGATATTTCGCCTCTTGCGGAGTATGGTTGGTATGATTGGGTTAAGTACTTCGACTATAAGTCAAAGGAAGAAACCCTTGGACGCTGGTTAGGCCCTGCTGGAGAAAGTGTGGGCTCAGCCATGACGAGTAAGATTCTGCAATTGAATTGTCACATCTATGTCACTGGAACTCTTAGGGCTTTGAGCCAAGAGGAATGGGACAGTGCAGATGAGCGTCGCCAACGAGATGCCTTTGATGAGGAGATTACCCGCAGGTTGGGTGAGCCTCTTGATGAGGATAATATTGTTACTGTTGATCCAGAAGCAGCTACTCCAGTACATCCTCCCTATACCGACAATGTTGAGGGGACAAAGGAGCGCTATCCGGATGCAGATGAAATTCACAGACCTATTCCTGACGATGCGGATGACAACATTGTGGAAGATGGAGACACACCTGGAGTGAACGATCAGTACATCAGTGCTACTGTTGATATCAATCACAAGGGAGAGCTCCGGTCTGGTAGAGTTAAGGAAAGAGCCAGAGACGAAGACGGCAGAATGATTGGGGAAGCTAATTCCAACCCTCTATTGGATACGAGGAAGTATGTTGTGGAATTCCCCGACGGTGATGTAACCGAATACACTGCTAATCTCATCTCTGAGGCTATGATCGCCCAGTGCGATGCCAACGGTTACGATGTTAAGCTCATGGAAGCTATCGTCGACCATAAGAAAGACGGCAATGCAGTCGAAGATGCTGACAGGTACTTCTTCAATCGTGGAAGACGGTATCCGAAGAAGACGACTACTGGGTGGTGGCTCTGCGTACAATGGAAGGGAGGTCACACTACTTGGGAGAAGCTTTGCGATCTCAAGGAGTCGTACCCTATTCAGGTTGCAGAGTACGCTAAGGCGAGTGGTATCCAGAGTGAACCAGCCTTTGCGTGGTGGACCGAGCATGTCCTCAAGAAGAGAGACAGGATTATTGCTAAGGTCACAAAGCGGTACAACAAGGTCACACATAAGTTTGGCATTGAGTTACCAACGTCGGTCGATCATGCGTATCGGATTGACGAGGCAAACGGGAACACCCTGTGGCGTGATGCTATTGAGCAGGAGATGGCAAATGTTAGGATTGCCTTTAAGACATTGTCAGAGGACGACGTCATTCCTCCTGGGTATCAGCAGATGTCGTGCCATATGGTATTCGACGTCAAGTTGGGTGAAGGATTTAGACGAAAGGCGCGTCTGGTCGGGTCGGGAAATCAAGTTGAGACCCCTTCCTTTATGACCTACGCCAGTGTCGTTTCCCGTGAAACAGTCCGCATTGCGTTAACTATTGCGGCACTGCACGATTTGGAGGTCAAGGCTTCGGATATTCAGAATGCCTATTTGACAGCTCCGTGTGCAGAGAAGATCTGGGTTAAGCTGGGTCGAGAATTTGGACCTGATTATGGGAAGAGAGCTATCGTGGTTCGTGCGCTTTACGGACTCGGATCTGCAGGACAGTCCTTTACGCAACACTTGGCAAGCTGTATGAAACATTTGCAGTATACGCCATGCAGAGCGGACCCTGATTTGTGGTTTAAGGAAGATGTCTATCCGGATGGAGAGAGGTACTATCGGTACATCCTTCTCTATTGCGATGATGTGTTATCCATAGGTTTGGATGCAGCAAAGGAGATTGAGAAGCTCGACCATTACTTCCAGATGAAGGCAGGTTCGATTGGAGATCCGGATATATACCTTGGAACTAAGTTGAAACCGACCGTGTTACCAAATGGAGTGGTTGCATGGGGAATGAGTTCTAGCAAGTATGTGCAGGAAGCAGTTGCCAATGTCGACCGCTACCTCGCTAAGAACGATATCGGTAAGAAGCTCAAACAGAAGGTCAAATCACCATGGCCATCTGGTTACGAAGCAGAGTTGGATGCGTCAGAGGAGTTGAATTCGAAGGAAGCGAACTTCTACCAGCATCTGATTGGAGTATTGCATTGGATTGTGGAACTTGGTAGAATTGATGTGATTACGGAGGTATCAATCTTGGCCTCTTATCTGTGTAACCCACGCGATGGTCACATGGATGCTGCATTGCATCTCTACGGTTATTTGAAGAACCACCACAATGCACGTCTGGTGTTGGATCCCTCTTATCCTGAGATCAATCAAGATGACTTCATCGAGAGAGATTGGGAGAACTTCTATGGGGATGTGAAGGAGGAACTTCCACCGGACATGCCTGAGCCACTTGGTAAGGAAGTTGATTTGCGTTTGTATGTTGATTCCTCACACGCCGATGATAAGTTAAACAGGAGATCGAGAACTGGATTCTTTGTCTTTCTGAATTCGGCTCTGATACAGTGGTTATCGAAGAAGCAACCTACGATTGAAACGTCAGTATTTGGTGCTGAGTTTGTTGCAATGAAGAACGGTATTGAAACGGTACGCGGAATCCGTTA
>CAMYIS010000356.1 GCA_947258485.1 uncultured Woeseiaceae bacterium | reverse complement strand
TCGCAGCAGCATCAATCAGCTAAATACAGGTAACGAGGAGAGTCTATTCAATTGACGATTGCGAAGTAAACGGTTAATGGCAAACAGGTCGAACCGGCGCCGATAAAACCCGCGAGCGTCCGCGTGTGTAGCAACACGTCAAAGCAATAGGGAGTCGGTGCGCGAAAAACCCATTATGGCCCGGCATCAGCGTATGCCACCCGAAGAGGCCGGATATACGTATGCAGTCGAGCCTACTGCCAACAACCGATTACTTGCAAACGAGGAGGAGTCCATATACAGACGCTCAAATTTGATTTTTCAGCGGCTGTTATCGACCCAACTGAGACGCTCAGACGTCTTCTTCAAAAACACCAAGACAAGCTGATAAATAGAATTCAGCTAAGACCATGGTGCTCTAAAATCTAGATGTAAGATAGCAAGGGTACCTACTCCGGAAGCCCTGCTATTCGCAGTCCTTCTGCGAAACGCTCTATCTCATTCGGATCACGATAGGCGAGGTTATCCACATACTCGTTGATGGAAAAGTTCGGATTTATTCTGATTACCTCCACCGCCGCATTCCTGGCCGCTTCGATTTGGCCTGACTCACCCAGAATCTCGGCAAGGCCGATATACCCTTCGAGGGACCCTGGATCGCGGTTAACCATCTCAGAAAAAGCATTAATTGACTCGTCTATCCTGCCAAGTGATCTGGTAACCTGACCCAAAGCTGCGAGATACCAAAGTGGATAAACCGGACTCAAACGAATAGCTTTTCTAATACGCTCCATGGCTATCCCAGGTTCTCCACATTTGTTCAGAACAATTGCGGATACCCCGAGATTGTTAGCATAGTTTGGTGCCATTTCAACGGATTTGTTGGCGCTAATTGCCGCCTCATCAAATTGCTTCGAATTGAGATGAAGTAGTGCCGACATTGAGTAAGCCTCGGCGAATGAGGGGTCGCATTCAAGCGCTCTTTGTGTGTACTCGCGTGAAAATTGCAGTGCCTGCCCGCGTTCTTCCTCGGAATACCTGGCGTCTTCCTCCATATGGAAATAGCATCCTGCCAGTAAATCCCAGGCTGCAGCATACTCAGAATCGGCGTCGATCGCCTTGCGGCAAAGCCGAATAACTTCTGGATGGTTCTCGGTTTGGTAGGCATTCAGCAAATCACGAGCCATCCGGAAATATTCCCAGGCCTGCAGATTCTGGGTGCCACTGGACCAAAATCGTGATTGCTCACCCGCTAGTAACTGAATATCAAGCGCCGAAACAATTTCACGCATAATCTCGTCCTGCACCGCAAAGAAATCTTCTAGATCACGATCGTAGCGTTCCGCCCAAATATGCTGGTTGGTGGTAGCATATATAAGCTGAGCTGTCACCCTGACTCGACTGCCAGACTTGCGTACACTGCCCTCCAGAATGTAATGCACGCCCAAATCAAGACCCACCTGCTTGACGTCAACCGCCTTGCCTTTGTAGGTAAAAGTCGAGTTTCGTGCAATAACCGCCAGGGCCGAGGTCTTGGATAACGCGGTGATGATGTCTTCGGTAATTCCATCGCTGAAGAATTCCTGCTCGTTATCGCTGCTCATATTGGTGAAAGGTAGCACTGCAATTGATGGTTTTTTCGGTGAACCCAGCGCTTCTATCTTTAACTGGATTTTTAGATTTGGCTCGGGTATCTCACCCCCAGGTTTAAGGCTGACTGAATAGACCCTGACGGGTTCATCAAATCCCTTAACTAGATGATCTCCCAAGTTTTCGTACTTGAAAGGCAGCCTTTTTGGTACGGTCTCATATGCCGCTCCTTGAATACAAACTCCACCTTTTTTGGCCAATTGCTCCAAACGTTGCGCTAGCACTACACCTTCACCAGTCACCGTATTATCTGCAATCACCACTTCCCCCATAGCTATACCGATCCGAAGTTCAGGTTTAATTCCGTCGGGTAATTGCGCATTGTGATTGATGTTGGCCGTCTGGAAAGAAAGTGACGCGCCGACTGCATCCGAGGCCATGGCAAATTCGGCGACCAGGGCATCACCTCGAATCTCTTGCGCTATTCCATCGTGGCTGGCTATCGTATCCGAAAAGCGTCGGAAGGTATCCTGAATCCTTTGGTGGGCCAGTGTCTCATCTTGCCGTACGAGCGCAGTCGAATCCACCACATCGGCATGGAGGATTACAGCAAGCTTTCGCGATAGTTGATCCTTTTTCATTGACAGCCAAAAAATAGAATCCAGTCAAGGGGAACCTATTACATACCCTACATGGGATTTTGACCAATATTTTTTATTGTTAAAAGCGCTTATCTAATCACGATAAACAGGGAGCCGCCATTACGATCGACTCGGAGCAACACTGATGTCGAGCTTAGCTCCAGTGCAGCTTTCAGCGATTTGATATCGTATACCTTGCGTTTGTTGGCACCCACAATTACATCACCCGCTCGTAGTCCACTGTAGGCGGCTGCCGAATTAGGCGCTACCGTAACGACCCGCACGCCGTCGCCGTCAGGATTGTTCTCGACTCGTAGTCCCTGCAAAAGCGGAGTAAGCTTATCTATTTGCGCCTGCTGAGATTTAGCAGTGCCGATCTTGACTGTCAACTTTAATGGTTCACCGTTTCGTAGTATTGAAAG
>CAMYIS010000355.1 GCA_947258485.1 uncultured Woeseiaceae bacterium | reverse complement strand
ATCGACGCCGCTCGAATCGAAAGCCGTCAAGCCCGTGCCTGTCTTGAATTCCCAAAGCGCAATCTGGTCATTCTCGTAGCGATTGCCACCGGAGGCGACCGTACCGTCAACGAGGCGTACAGCCTTACTGTAAACAAGGTTCGGGTCGACGGTCGTCGGAGCGATCGCATTTGCGAACGTCGTGATTGCGTTGAGCATCTCTACAGAAGCTGTCGCGCAGTCATTGTTCCAGCAGTTGTGTGCTTCACCGCCTTGAGAACCCGGTGATACCTTGACGACAAAGCGAGAATCGGCCGGTGAGTCAAGGTTGATTTTCGACTTGGCCGCTTCGTATGCACTCGCTACATCGGGTTCTGCGAAGAACGGCTGTTGTGCTGTCGGGGATTCCGAGCTGTGGCAGCCGGCGCAGTACTCCGCAAGGATCGGCGTGTATACGAATTGCTCGAACAGGGCCGGGTCCGTCGGGAAGTTCTTGCTGTCGCTGGGATCGCGATCCGGCGGAGCAGTAAGGACAATCTGGCGGCCGCCACCAGCGGCAGATCCAACCCAGTTTTCGATCCAGGTAGTCATGATCGTGCCACAGACACCCGGGTCTGCAACCCAGCAGTTATGGCCGATAGGTGCTTCACTGACTTTTTCGACAATGCGTGACAAAGACGGCTGCTGGGTGTTCGTCACCGTAACAGCCTCGTCGTAGGCCATGTTGACGTCGTCATTACGAACGAACATGGGTACCTGGCCAACCGATTCGTTGTGGCAAGAGCCGCAGCGGTCGGTGGTCTTCGCGTTGATCCAGAATTCCTGTTGAAACTTGAGGACGTCTGCATCACGAGCGACAGGACCGGTATACACCGTGTCGTTGTTGTTACCAGGGCCCTGTGACAAGGGGTTGTCAGTTGTTTGAGCGCCGCCGCCGCAAGCCGCGAGGACGATGCTGGATAGCAGTGCCACGGTCGCTGCGCGCAATGAGCGCTGAGCAAGGGCCTGGGTAGCAATTCTGATTGCTTTAGTCAT
Source organism: uncultured Woeseiaceae bacterium (assembly GCA_947258485.1). Classification (GTDB taxonomy): domain Bacteria; phylum Pseudomonadota; class Gammaproteobacteria; order Steroidobacterales; family Woeseiaceae; genus UBA1847. The sequence goes on along the minus strand of CAMYIS010000355.1, from coordinate 4,839 downwards.
TGTCATGTCTCCCTACTGGCCCATGCAGTAAACGGCGGTGTCAGCGAACACCTGTTTCATTTTGAAGAGGCTGCCCTCGAAATTCGTGACGATCTCATCGACCTTGGTGTGGTCGGCATCCGTCTCAGGATCGCGCAGGCATACTGCTTTGAATACTTTCTTGACCTGGCAAGCGGCGAACGCGTCACTATTGGAAAGTTCCACGCCGAGCGATTTGGCGCCGAAGTCGTCCCCGGTGCCCGGGCCATTGAAGCCGAGATAACGGTTCTGGCCATTACGCCAGTAGTTCGTCCAGTGGTCGTCCGGTGTGCGGAAACCCTGCGGGAAGTTCAGGTCGTTATTGAAATACTTGGGCTGGACATTGCCGGCGGTGTACTCGATCGCGCCAGTAGCGTCATTGTAGTTGTAGTAGGCAAACGCCTGGGCCATCGGGTCCATACCCGTGTGGCAGCCGACGCAGTTGTTCAGGAACAGGCGGCTGTCACCACCCGGGCTGCGACTGACATCCTGGCGAATTCGATCGGGCGGCAAACGCGGATCATGCAGTTGTTCCATGTCCGCGCAGAAGTGATTGACCATCGTAAAGCGGAACATCGCGCGGTTGGTACCGGCGATGAAAAACGCCTCGGAGGCCGCGCGCGACGTCATCACGCCGGCCGTTGCCGTGGAAGGAATACCGTTGATACCTGACTGCGTCGCTGGTTCAAGCACGGCCTTCAGGTCGTGGTTACCTGCCTCGAGCTGCTCGTAGTGATTGTTGTTGTTTCCGGCCGGCGCTGACGAAACCGTCCCCGGGCTCCCGACATACTGCAGGTCAGCTGATAACACGGTGCGGAAGTCCACGTCGTCACGGATCATTCCGATCACGGTCGCGACGTAATCGTTGAGTGGTACAAACACAGAGCGGTCGCGATTCGTCCATGGCGCTGCAAAGTTTTTCAGCGTCACGTTATAAAAACTGCTGTTCTCCATCGCGATATACGCTGCGCAGGCCGCTCCTGAAACGCCGTAGCTGGCACAGACCGGGTCCGTTCCGGTGTTGTTCTCCATCGCGTTCAAGACCGATTCGGTAGGCGGTACGCCGGCGAGACGATCGTAGATACGCTTGGCCTGTTCCCTGGTCTGGGCGCTTGCCGGCGCTGCGAGTATTACTGACAGCAATACTGTGATCGCGATGCTTACGTGTCCTTTCCACATCCTGTTATTCATATCGTTTCTGCTCATCACTCGTACGATTCAAACAATGTGCTTTCCTGTGTACCCGAACGTCTTCGGGATTCACGCACCCTGGGTAACGGACTGTTCAGAAGTTGCTTGATGCGTCGTATGACGCGTGCCAAATCTGTTGCTCCTTGTAGCTCCGCTTTACGCGGTGGACTCCTGTCCACCAGACCGGTTGCTCAACTTGGCATGAAAAATTTTGCCAGACCTTTTTAATCTTTGCCGTGAATGTATTCACGATTTAGAAATCTTCGGTCACGTAATCAATCGATCTGTAATCTATAAAGCAAGTGCTGTGCCAGTCTTGACACTGTCGTGCACAATCTTTTAAAAAGACTTATAAAACAACTACTTAACTGGGTATCCGTGGTGCTCTCCGAAGCGAAGATATGTCAAGTCGTTGTCGGTGCTTTCGTACAAGGTTACGTAACGGGAGGCCTAAGCTACTGATTGTGAAAGGCCGTGCAACTGTCGCCGAAGGGAGACAGGCCGGTCGTCTGTTGACACCACCAAACAACAATCGGAAGCGACATAAAGTTCATGCAATTTCTGAACGTGGCGCAAAAATCACATTTTTTGTTGCGCATGCGATCGTCGTGATGGAACCGTACGCCGCGTCACGTCGTGTATTGACAGGACGATGCTGCGAAAAGTTGGTTTGACTTTGTGCGGTGTCGTGCTTTTGAGACATTACATCGAGCCGGATCCCTCTCCTATAATCAGAGGCAATCTGCTCCCGAATATTACGGAGTAATACTCGATCAATAGTTAATCGCAGTTTGTGACTGCGTTAACGGTACGACGGCCGCATCGCGTCGTACCCTGCCATGATGACCCGAGGTGAAAGCTATGTTTAGGCTACCGCGACAATTTAAGAAAGGAATTACGAGCAAAGCGACCAGGATGGTCGCGTTGTCGATGGCATGCGTGCTGGTCGCCGCTTGCAGCAAAGGAGAAGGTGTCCAGCTGGGCACGGGGCAGGATCCCGATCCTGTCGTCATCGATTTTCCGATCGCCTATATAAAGTCTCCGCTGCCGGTTGACGACAACGGCGCATTCCAGCAGCAGGATTTGCGCGAGCAGATCACATTTGAATTTGGTGCCGATCTTTACTACCGTGATCGCGCCGCGCCCGGTGCTGAAGCGATCAACATTACTGAAAGCGTATCGCAAGGCCTCGCGGCAATTCGCGACGTCGAGATCGACTATGACGGCAGCCGCCTTCTGTTCGCCATGCGAGTGCCGTTTGATCCGAACCTGGACGAAGAAGATCTTCCGACCTGGAATATCTGGCAGTACACGTTTGAAACGGGCGAACTGATCAGGGTCATTTCGTCTGACCTCACGGCCGAGATCGGCCACGACATCATGCCGAAGTACTTGCCGGATGGACGGATTATCTTCTCCTCAACGCGCCAGACCCAGTCGCAGGCCGTGTTGCTTGACGAAGGCAAAGGCGGGTTCCCGGCACAAGATGAGGACGATAACGAGCCAGCGTTCAACCTGCACGTCATAAACGATGACGGCACCGGTGTAAAGCAGGTGTCTTTCAACCAGAGCCACGACCTCGACCCGTCTGTAATGGCCGATGGAAAAATCGTATTCAGCCGCTGGGACCACAATCAGTCGAATGACGCCGTTAACCTGTATCGAATGAATCCGGATGGTTCCGCGCTGGAATTGCTTTACGGTCAGCAGAGTCATGCGACCGGCACCAATGGCGAGATTATCCAGTTCATGCAGCCGCGCCAGGTTCAAGATGATCGTGTCATGGTTCTTGCGCGTCCGTTTACGGACACGGAAGGCGGCGGCGAGCTGATGCTGATCGATACACCTCAGTACCTCGAGAACACGCAGCCGACCAAGGACAACATTGGCATCTTGAGTGGCCCGGCGCAGGAAGACGCCACCGTAAACGAAGTATCGACGATACCGGGCGTACCGTCCGTTGGCGGCCGTTACTTCTCGGTCTACCCGATCCAGGATGGCACGGATCGGCTGATGGTCAGCTGGAGCCAGTGTCGCCTGGTCGAAATCCTTGCTGACGACGGCGATCCCGCCACGGACGATACACAGATCGTGCCATGTACCGAGGACCGTCTCGCAAACGTCATAGTCATCGATCCGGATAATCCGCCGATACCCGTAGAGGGTGATCTGTTTGTCGCGCCGCCCCTGTACGGCATCTGGATTTACGATCCCCGCGACGATACACAGCTGCCGATCGTCGCCGGTGAAGAAGGCTTCATGTTTACCGAGGTGGTCTCGGCGGATCCCCGACCAATACCGCCCGTCGTTCTCGACGGCATGAACGACTACCCGCTGGACGTCACGCTTGCGGACAGTGGCGAAGCGCTGCTGAACATCCGCAGCGTTTACGATTTCGACGGCACGGCAATTGTCGACATCCCTACAGTAGCTGATCCATTGCAAACCCTGGCGGCCGATCGAATCGCACGATTCCTGCGCATTGAGAAGGCCGTGTCGCAGCCTGACGATGACTTGCGCGACATCGACAATACCGCGTTCGGCGTTACGACACAGTTTGGCATGAAGGAGATCGTCGGTTACGCGATGGTCGAGCCTGATGGCTCTGTCATGGTGAAGGTGCCTGCCAACACGGCGCTGATGGTCAGCGTGCTGGACGAGAATGGTCATCGTATTACGCAACGTCACCAGAACTGGATTTCGCTCGCTGCTGGTCAGGAATTGAAATGCAATGGTTGCCACGATGCCAACAGCGGGGTTTCTCATGGGCGGTATGACGCGTTCGATAGCGCCTACGCCGGCGCGCCGACCGCGGGTGTTCCGTTCGTGGGTACGGATCCGCAATGGTTCGTGGGTGACGTTGGCGAGACGATGGCCGAGGTGCGCGCACGCGTTACCTGCGCCAACGACGGGTGTTCGTCGATCGAGCCCTCGATGAACGTGATTTATCGTGATGTCTGGACTGCGGACCCGGTTATCGCCGCGAATAATGTGGACATCGATTACCTGTACACTGACCTGACGACGGCATCCCCGACCACCGTGTCCTGCCAGCAGGACTGGCAGTCAAACTGCCGCAGTGTCATCAGCTACGAATCGATCATTCATCCGCTGTGGAGCCAGCCACGCCTGGTCACATTCGATGATGACAACGATCCCGCTACGCCGGAAGTGCCGTTGCTCGACCCGGTTACAGGCCTGCAGGTCAACAACAACTGCCTCAACTGTCATACGCCCGTGGATCCTGCAGACGGCGCCACGCGCGTGCCGGCCGGTCAGCTGGAACTGCAGGACGGCCTGTCAGCGGATGAGCCCGATCACTTCCATGCCTATCGCGAGCTGTTAGTTACTGATAACCTTCAGGTTCTGGACAATGGTGCGTTGGTCGATGCGACCCAGGTTATCGGACAGGATGCGGACGGAAACGACATCGTGGTCACGATCTCCAACGGTCCGCCACCATTGAGGGTGTTCCTGGGCGCAGGGCTATCGAGCGATTTCTTTGACCGATTTAACGATCCTACGGATCAACACTTCAATATTTTATCCCAAGCGGAGCGACGCCTTGTTGCGGAATGGTTGGATGTCGGAGCCCAGTATTACAACAATCCCTTCGACGCCCCCGCCAAC
>CAMYIS010000354.1 GCA_947258485.1 uncultured Woeseiaceae bacterium | reverse complement strand
TATCCGGCAAAGGACGGAAGCATCGATTGGAAAGCTGGTGGCTCAGGACCTTACATTCTTACCAAGGAAGATCCGGGGCTCAGCTATAAGTTTAAGCGTAATCCGAACTACTGGAAGGAAGGTGCTGCGCATGCGGATACTATCGAGATCCTGTCGATCACCGACTCTTCAGCAAGGACAAACGCACTTCTCACAAACGAAGTGGATGTTATTGACCGGGTCGAACTCAAGACTCTATCGCTTCTCTCGAGGCGCCCGGAAGTCATCATCGAGGAAGGTTCCGGTCCCTTGCACTACACCTTTCCGATGCTGACCAGCATTGCGCCGTTTGACAACCCGCATTTGCGAAAGGCACTGAAGCACGCGATCAATCGCGAAGAGATTGTGGACAAAATCCTGTTTGGACATGGCGTGATTGGGAATGATCACCCGATCGGGCCTTCCTACCGCTATCACGCGGCTGATATCGAACAGAATGCTTATGACCCGGACAAAGCGCGGTTTCATATGAAGGAGTCGGGGCTTGGTAATATTACGATAGACCTGAGCGCTTCGGATGCCGCCTATAGCGGTGCTCTTGATGCGGCGGTTCTTTTCCAGGCATCAGCAAAGAAAGCCGGTGTCAGCATCAATGTCGTGCGTGAGCCGAATGATGGCTACTGGTCGGATGTCTGGATGAAAAAGCCCTGGTGCGCCAGCTACTGGGGTGGCTATGCCACCGAAGACACCATGCTCACAACGGGCTTTGCCCCGGGGGCGGCCTGGAATGACACGCAGTGGGATCACCCACGTTTTAACGAGCTCCTTAAATCCGCACGGGCCGAACTCGACGCAGGCAGGCGAGCCGACATGTACCGAGAGATGCAGATCATATTGCGGGATGAAGGCGGAAACGTAGTGCCCATGTTCGCGAACGAAGTTCATGCACGCAATGCGAAGATCGCGCACGGTGACCTGTCCTGGACGCGTGGCTTTGACGGCCGCCGGATCATGGAACGCTGGTGGATGGCCTGATCGGAAAGCACCTCTCATGCTCCTCCCTCGCATGGCGCGAGGTGGAGCATGAGCCAGCGAGTGCGGTTCCTGACACCTCTCGCCTTAAAACCTGTTGCAAAATATAGCTGTCGCTCTATTGGGCTAGAAGCGAGGGTACTCCTTAACCAGGTAGTACAATATGATCAGTTGTATAAACTCCGATTCTAACTTTGATAGCTGATAATGCCGGTTACCAGAGTCAACCATTGCTGGATTCCGATGCCCGATGGATCTCGCCTCGGCGCAAGGCTGTGGTTGCCAGATAGCGAAAAGCCCTGTCCGGCCATTCTCGAATATCTCCCCTATCGCAAAGATGACTATTCCGCGAAACGGGATTCAAACACCATCGCCCATTTCGCCAAACACCAGTACGCCTGCGTTCGAGTTGATATGCGAGGCTCGGGTAGTTCGGATGGGATTCTTTATGACGAGTACACCGACCAGGAAATAGACGATGGGGTTGCGGTAATCGAATGGATCGCCGCACAACCCTGGTGTAACGGCAAGGTTGCCACCATGGGTATTTCCTGGGGCGGAATTACCGGGTTGCAACTCGCGCAACGAGCGCCCTCAGCACTCAAGACCATTATTGTTTTGGGCGCAACCGACCAACGTTATTATGACGATGCAGGTTATTACCTGGGTTGTATGGTGGGCCAGACACTCGGATGGGCGGCGATCATGTTTGGCTATAGTACGCGTCCGCCCGATCCCGAACTTGTTGGTCAAAGCTGGAAGACATTGTGGCTGGAACGGTTAGAAAATACGCCGCATTACCTCGAACGTTGGTTTGAGCATCAACATAATGACGATTACTGGCTTAACAACTCGGTAGACACCGATTATGAAGCCATCAAGATTCCGGTTTACGCGATCAGCGGCCATGCGGATTGCTGGCCAAACACGGTGCCTCGACTCCTGCAAAATTTGCAGGTCCCGGTGCGCGGCTTACAGGGAGCATGGTGTCATCGCTATCCCCACCTCGGCATTCC
>CAMYIS010000353.1 GCA_947258485.1 uncultured Woeseiaceae bacterium | reverse complement strand
AATTGAGCGTTTAGCGCTCAATTAGGCGTTATTGGTTAATCGTTATTAGAATTCGATGGCAAGCTCATTTTATATTCCGATAATGGGCGAGATATAAAATTAGATATCATTTCTTTAAACTATTAACAAATAACGAATAACAGATAACGCCCAATTGGTTTTTAACTCAATTGGGGTTCTATTTCACCAGATGAATAATTTGCTTAAATCGGTCCCCTCTGGCTTCTTTAAGCAACTCAAACAAGGCCGTCTCAGTGCTGGTTAAAATGGCACCGGCAGCCTTGCTTTTTTGGAGGCCGATTTGCTTATTCTCAGCGGTCCGGGAAGATACCGCATCGGCCACAACTTGGACATGGTACCGCAGCTTCGTTAAATCGGCAGCGGTCTGATAAACGCAGACGTGCGCTTCGATACCGACAATTAATATGTTTTTACAATTGAGCGCTTGGAGATCTTTAAGAAACTGATCGCACCCGCAACAACTAAAGCTGAATTTGCTGACCGGGCTTTGGTTGGTTAATAGCTCAGCGATTTCGGGAATTGTCGGTCCTAAGCCGTCCGGATTTTGTTCGGCCCATAAAATAGGAACCCCCAGGACGTGTGCGCCTTTAACCATCGTCTTAAGATTTTCGAAAAGGTCTTTTTTGTTGTGCATTGATTGCGCCAGTCTGCCCTGAACGTCAACAAGTACCAGAGCAGTATCCTCGGTTGTGATCATTTATTTCCCCCTTTAATTGAACAACAAATATTTTAATTGAGAATAACTGGCTTTATATCTTTTAGATCTTGTTGGAGGGCAAGAGATGAAAATTAGAAAGCCAGTTATAAGAATGGCAGAGTCTGTTGGACCCTGCCTGTTGGTGTGAATGCTTATATAATTATCCAAAAATATATAAAAATCCGATTTATTCGTCAAAAACCGACTCGCTGCGCCATTTACCGACGCGTATCCATCTTTCCCGGCGCTCTTCAGAATGCCGGCGTTCTTTCCCGGTTCTTCTTTCCTTGCCACCTTTTACAAAATAGGTGATACTGTTTTGTATGCGTTTGTCTCGATCGGCGCGGCGTTCAACCGAGGAACGTTTCTGCCACTTCGCAATTTTTGGACACCGTTCGACTCCCGGCTGCTTGTTTTTTGTCTGACTCATACCGCGTCCTCTTTTTATCGGCGGTTGCTTTGGTCAGTCCCAAAAGGCGGACCGGCTTCAACTCAATTTATAATTTTTTCAGTAATTCCGAATATTAATCCATAATATAATTTGTGAGGGGTTATGCTGAAAGTGGTTTTGCGTTTACAGGTATAGTATCCGCCTGAATTTATAAGATAAATTTAAAGATATGTCAACTGGTTATCTCATAGACTTCTTGTGTATTTTCTGAAAACGCTTTAATCACTTCAATTTGATGCGCGGTTAACTGCCCGAATTTGATTCCAATTCCATTTTGGCTACTCCAGACAATTTCACCGCCAATGGAGAGCGGCTTCTGATAGTGGGGAACTGAAAACTTCGTGATGATCTCCTGACCGCTGAAATAATAATCATTGGTTTCTATAAATGCCCCTTGAGTGCTGATATCAAGCATATATCCTTTGAACTGTCGGCCTTGTACAGAATACTCAACCGGCATTAAACAGGCCTTGCGCAAATGTTTTCGGCGGTCTTTGGCGGAAATGCCCTGGGCGGTTTCTTCTAATTTTTGCAGCAATGCCGTCTGTTGCTCGTCTGGCATGTCAATGACCAGCTTAAAAATATGGGTGCTTAATTTCTCCTTGAGCAATTGCTTTAAAATCAGCAGCAATTGGTCTTCGGAAATCGTATTCATCAGCTCAAATAAACGCGCGATGATTGAGTATTTTCCGGACGACGTATCCGTTTTCGTCATTTATTCACTCCTGATAAAATTCAGCGTTTGCCGAATTTTATTTCGTTAATTTTTTTGAATAAATTTTCATACATTCAAACTACTAAGCTATTTGCAATGATCTAACACTATATCGGTATATGGGGTTTTAAACTTAACTCTAAGACGTCATCAGTGCTTCC
>CAMYIS010000352.1 GCA_947258485.1 uncultured Woeseiaceae bacterium | reverse complement strand
TGCGGCAATAAGCTCGGATCCATAGGTAGCAGTTTCGACTGTAGCTTGTTTCTTGCAGTACCATTCGATGGGGTTACCATTTAGCAGGTCGAGGGGTCTCTCTCTTGCCTCCTGTATCATTCTCTGCATTCCGAGTTATGATCCGGAGCAATCGCGTTAATTCGTCGGCCAAGTCTATGATAGCTTCCTCAGCTGTACGGGCCTTCGGATTCGTTCGTTCAGCTGTATGGGCCTTCGGACTTAATCGCTCCAGGCTCGTCAGTCGTAGAACCGCTTGCTCGTTTCCGAAACCGACACGGGCTGATAAACCGGACGCTGTCAAACTGTGCACCGTTCCAGCTCGTCCACGATAGCGGCTGCGGCGTGATACCACCCTTACTCTCTCGCCGGATTGCAGTTCAAGCGTATCCATGCTCGTAATAATGACTCTGGTGCAACACACCGCAAGATATTGTTTGGCGAAGAACGTGACACCAGAGTCCGGGTCGGTATCGTTCGGTAGCTGAGGTGCACGACTGAATCCCAATCGTGCTCTTACTGAATGGCTGCGAGTGGCGCTACCGTGGACTTGTATCGTGATTAGTACCTCTGTTGGATCGTGGATCAGTCGCTGCGAGTCAAAACGCGACGGAAACCGACTCCACGATCGTCAAAACGTGATGGAAACTGACTCCACGATCGAGAGATTTCATCGGGCGAGTGCAGAATAAAAGGTAGTGTATGCGCTCACAATCTCATACCGTAGGCGCATTCAAAGTCTCCTTCTGCTCCCCACTTCGTTGCAGTAGGCAATCGAGAGACATCGGACAGGATGGCGAATATTAACAACATCACCAACGATAACAACTACGCCCACATCAGACTGCGTCATGATGGGGAGGTCTTCATGGCGGAAGTGGCGGACTTCAACCAGCCAACCCTCAAGTCGATCTTGGAGTGCAAGGATCCGGACAAGCCGAAGGAAGGACATGAGGCCAGGTCGGTAGCGATTGCAAGCTTGGTGTGTGGTCGGCAGATCAGTGCGGAATGTTTCGTGGGATGTGGCAATAACCTCCCAAGTGTTCCACGCCGTCCCCTCTACTCGGGGCAGCCCATTTGCGAGCGCAAGCGTACCACCCGCAATTATGCGATCGCGCGGAACCAGAAGATTGATGAGGCAACCTCGGCCCAGCGTGGGTACATCATGTCGCCCCACAACCATCATCTCGACCTGATGCTCGCCGCGCAGTACAACGTTCCGGTCGCTGGACAGGTCCCTCGTGTGGAGGACGACGCTGACCAGCTTCGTGGTACCATCCAGGCTCTGCAGCAGCAGAGGGCGACGTTGGTGACCGAGCGCGACGCCGCTCGTGCTGACTTGCAGGCGCAGAACCAGACGTCGGTAGCCGACCTGAAGACGGAGATTACCCAGCTCCGTGATAACATCAAGGGCTTGGAGACCCAGAACGCGGTGATGAAGGGAGAGCGCGATAGTGCTCTTGAGGATTTCGCCAAGGTGCGTGACGCGGCGCCGACCGCTGAGTTGCAGATGGAGATCGCTGAAATGAAGGCAGCACGTGATGCTGCGGAGGCCAAGTACGAGCGAGTGAGGACGGGGTTGGATGGGTTCATCTGCAGCTCTCCGGCGTTCGATGATCTGGGAGACCTTGATAGAGAGGAGGTGGTTGATGACGTCTTGAACGGTCGCACTCCGCGGAAGGCACTGTTCCAGTAATCACGCAGTAGTCGTAATCTCATCGTAGCGTTGGCATCCTGTCTAATCATGCCGTCTCGTAGTATTTCTTCGTAGTAAAATTTCCACCTCGTTAAACACACATTCCTTCATAGACCACGACTTACAAACGCAAGCTCGCATCGCTCCCCATAGTACGTCGCAACGCGTCGGTTGGTTCGGGGATAAGCAATGCAGCCTTAGTTGTAAGCTGATCTTCAGTGTAGGTGACGGATTGTTGGATGGCAGGGTCCTTGAAGTGCCCTTCACTACCGATGCGTTCTTCATCGAGGTGCTTGAAGTGAAAGCGGCGAGTGCCGACTGCAGGGACGTG
>CAMYIS010000351.1 GCA_947258485.1 uncultured Woeseiaceae bacterium | reverse complement strand
ATATTACTGTCAGTTATGGGGGCTGGCCTCGCCTATGCCGTGCTGAGTTTGCCTGCGGAGGCTCCCGGATTGAGCGAGACAGTCGCGGATAATATCGATTTGAGCGGGGTTGAAAATCCCGTAACGGCCGTAGTGGTTAATTTCCGGGGCTACGATACCTTGCTGGAAATGGCGGTATTGCTGCTGGCCCTGTTGGTAGTGTGGTCCCTGGGTTCGGTGCCGCAAAGACGCGAGCTAGCGCCGGGCGAAGTGCTGGGTTATTTGACGGGTCTGCTGGTTCCGCTGCTGCTCCTGGTTGCCGGGTATCTGCTGTGGGTGGGCGCCGTTGCACCCGGCGGCGCGTTTCAGGCCGGCTCGGTACTGGCAGCGGCCGGGCTGTTGTTGGTGTTGTCGGGTTGGCGTTTTGGTGCCCGGTTTACGGGACTATCGCTACGAATTTCTATCGTGGGGGGATTGGCAGTATTTGTGCTGGCAGGATTGGCGATGATGCTGGATGGCGGCCGCTTTCTTGAATATCCCATCGCCTATGCCGGCGCCCTGATACTGGTTATCGAGGCCGCGGCCACCCTGTCGATCGGTATGATCCTGGTTGCGTTGTTTCTAGGTGGTCGGCCGTCTCCGGACCAGAGCCCGGGCGCCCGACTAGAGTCGAAGGCCGAAAAATGACCACCGCTTTTTTCTATGCGCTGACCGGAATCGCCTTGTTTATCCTCGGACTCTACGCGCTCGTTATTCAGCTTCACCTGTTGCGCAAGATTCTGGCGATAAACGTGATGGGCAGCGGTGTATTTCTGCTGCTGATTGCACTGGCGACTCGCACCCAGTCGACGCCGGATCCTGTGCCCCAGGCGATGGTAATTACCGGCATAGTGGTGGCGGTATCCGCGACTGCTTTGGCGTTGGTGTTGATGCTCCGCTTGCTGGGCGCTGGTGGTAAGGCTGAGCTTCCCGAAGAGAAGACAGATTAGCCTATGTTGTCTGCGCAATATCTCGACACACCCTGGCTGATGATGGTCGTTACACTGCCGCTGGTCGGGGCGGTGTTGTGTTTTCTGCTGCCACAACGGGCAAGGCTAATCGGTCTGGCGGTCGCACTGGCCATCAACGCGAGTGTGCTCGCGCTTGGCTGGCAGGTTGAGACCAGTGGCGTCCAGCGATATGAAATCGGCGGCTGGGGTGCACCGCTGGGTATAAATTTATGGGTGGACGGCCTTAGCCTGCTAATGCTTCTGATCGCCTCCCTGGTGGGGCTCGGAATCAGCGTGTATTCCCAGGGCTATTTTGACGCTCGAACTTATGGGGCTGTCGGCGGTGGCGCTGGTTGCCCTGGCAGGCGGTGTCAATGCGCTCGGCGCCGCGATGCGTTACCTGCTGGTCAGTTTGCTCGGTTCTTTGCTTTATCTGCTGGGGGTTGCCCTGATTTACCATAGCAACGGCAGCGTCGACCTGGCGATTGTCGCTAGCGGGATCGAAGCCGCGCCGATAACCTGGGCGGCGCTCGGCCTGATCAGCGCCGGCCTGTTGCTCAAGACTGCCTTATTCCCCATGCACTTCTGGCTGCCACCCGCGCATGCGAGTGCGCCGGCCCCGGTGAGCGCGCTATTGTCAGCCCTTGTCGTAAAAGGCTCGTTTTATATCCTGTTGCGGCTCTGGCTGGAGATATTTCCACTGCCGGATGCGGCATTGGGCCAGTTCCTGGGCTTACTCGGTTGCGCCGCCGTTATCTGGGGCGGCGTGCAGGCGCTGCGTCAGACACGCCTCAAAATGTTGATTGCCTATTCGACCGTGGCGCAACTGGGGTATTTGTTCATCGCGTTTCCACTGGCCAGCAACCTGGCCTGGAAGGGTGCGCTTTACTTGCTGTTTTCGCATGCGTTGGCAAAGTCCGCAATGTTTTTGGCGGCGGGTAATATCATGCGCCTGAATGGGCACGATCGTATCCCGGACCTGGGTGGCGTTGCGCAACGCCTGCCGCTGACACTCGCCGCATTTGCGCTTGCTGGTATCAGTATTATCGGGCTACCGCCAAGCGGCGGTTTCGTTGGTAAATGGTTGCTGCTTGATACTGCCCTGCGGACAGGGCAATGGTGGTGGGCCTGCATTCTGATTGCGGGCAGCCTGCTAGCCGCGGCTTATGTTTTCAAG
>CAMYIS010000350.1 GCA_947258485.1 uncultured Woeseiaceae bacterium | reverse complement strand
AAGATTCAGGTTTAAAGTTGCATCCCAGCTTGCGATCGATACCTGGTCAACAGGCTCGCGCAGATTGAGCCCCGCGGCATTGACGACACCATCGACATAGCCGCTTTTGACTGAAGACTTGCATCGCGCGGCGATATCGGTAAGTTGATCACGCTGTTCAAGGTCCGCTACCACGTAGCTGGCTTTGTCCATACTGGAATTAATTTCCTCGACAGCCTCGATCAACGCGGCTTCACGCCGCGCGACCAGCACTACACCGGCACCAGCTTGCGCCAGGAATCCCGCCATGGCGCGGCCAATTCCGGAACTCGCCCCGGTTACAACAAAGTTACTACCGGCTAGTTTGAACTGATCAAGAATATCAGGCATGGCGAGATTTTACGCGATACCCAGATCGAATTCCTCTTTAATCTATCTATGCTAAGGGTTTGGGTACAGGTATCCCGGCAACCAGAGTGCGATCTGCGGAAAACTAATGATTAAGGCCAGGCCAATCACCTGGATTACCATGAACTGCAACATGCCACCGTATATGTCCTTCAAATCCCATTCCGGCACTACTCCCTTCAAAAAATAGGCGGATAGCGCCACCGGCGGCGATAGCCAGGCGGTTTGCAGATTCACCGCCACGAGAATCCCGAACCAGGTCAGATTGAAACCGAGCTTGTCTACCACGGGTAGCAAAATTGGCACAATTATTAATACGATCGGCACCCATTCCAGCGGCCAGCCCAGCAGGAATATCAGGGCCATGATCATGAACAGGATCAGGTAGGGCGACATGTCGAGAGTAATCAGGTACTCGGTCAGCATGGTCGGCGTGCCGAGGCGCGAGAATACGGCGCCGAAGAAATTCGAGGCCGCCACCAGCACCAGGATCAGGGCCGAAATTTCCAGGGTCTTGATGAATCCATCCTTGAAATTTCCAAAGCTCATTTTGCCGTAAGCGCTGGTAAGCAAAAAAGCACCGAAGGCGCCCATACCGGCCGCCTCGGTCGGCGTCGCCCAGCCGAACAGAATACTGCCAAGAGCAAAACCGACCAACGCCGTAGGTGGTATCAGCCCGAGGGCAAATTCCTTCGCTACGATGGCCATGGATTCGGGCTGCATGTCTTCCGGCAGCGGTGGTCCCAGGTCCGGGTCGAGTTTACAGCGCACCAACGCGTAACCGATATAGAGCGAGGCCAGCATGAAGCCCGGAATAATTGCGGCAGCAAACAAATCGGTAACCGGGACCTCGAGAATCGGCCCGAGAACCACGAGCATGATGCTGGGCGGAATCAAAATGCCGAGGGTACCGCCGGCGGTAATACATCCCGCGGCGAGCGGCACGTTGTAGCCGGACTTGTTCATCGTTTTGGCCGCCATAATACCGAGTATCGTCACCGAGGCTCCAACGATCCCAGTCGCAGCCGCAAAGATCGTCGATACGAACAGCACCGCGATGTAAAGGGCACCATGGGTGCGCGATAGGGCCATTTGTACCGCCTTGAACAGTCGCTCCATCAAGCCGGCCTGCTCCATCAGTATGCCCATAAATATAAATAGCGGCACCGCGGCGAGCGTCTGCTCCAGCATGACGCTGGAGAATTGCACCGTCATCAGGTAGAACACCAGTTCGCCGAAGCCCCAGAATCCGAACAGCATGCCGAGGAAAATCAGTGTGAAGGAAATCGGGAAGCCGATGAAGATCGCGAACAGCATCACCGCGATCATGATTATACCGATGAACTCGGGCTGAAGATTGATGATTGCGTCAATCATACCGGCCACCGACCATTACGCATGGCGTATATACTTTTGAGCACTTCGGATACGCCCTGCATCGTGAGGAAGAAAATCCCGAGCGGTATCGCACTCTTGATCGGCCCTATGTAGGGCATCCAGGCCGTGTCCATGCTGCGTTCACCGCGCATTACCGAGGTGCTGGCGTATTCAAATGATATGTAGAAAAAAACGATCATGCCCGGGAAAAACAGCACCAGGTACAAGAATGTGTCTACCGATCCCTGGGCTCTTGCGGACCAGTTGCGGTATAGAAAATCGGCGCGGATATGAACCCCGCGCATCAACGCATAGCCGGCGCCCAGCATGAACATGGCGCCATAACACATGCGGCTGATGTCGTAGGCCCACATGGTTGGCGCGATG
>CAMYIS010000349.1 GCA_947258485.1 uncultured Woeseiaceae bacterium | reverse complement strand
GATGGTTTCCAAATCAAACAACTGTGTCAATTGCTCATAGATCACCCATGGTTCGCGAGTCTGGCGGGTGGCCGGATCAAAGCCTGGACCCATCTCCAGACTGGTCAGGAGGCCGACCCGGGGCCGCTGTGGCTGGCCCAGGCCCTGTACCATCTTGGCCAGGTCGTATTCAAGGAATTCTTCTTTCTGCGGATTGACAAACGGCATGATCTGTAAACCGTCCAGGCTGTTGGTGCCAACGATGCCAAAATACAAGCTGTCCCCGGCAGTGTTGACCGGCACCGGCTGCAGCCCGTATTGGGCCGCCTCGTCTTCCTGTTCGGAAAACGGCTTTGGATCGATCCGCACCAGGGTTAGCTGGTTACCGGCTTGACCGGCGAATTCCCGCAACAGGTCATCCACCCGTTGCGCATAACTGCGGATCTGGGGCAAATCCCGGCTCGCCTGTTCGGAGAAGTAAAAGCGCAGGGTGACCGGCTCAGGCAGGGATTTGAGGATATTCCGGCTACCATCGCTCAGGGTATAGAGCTGGTTTTCGGTCAGATCCAGCCGGGCGCCACGGAACAGGCTGCCAACCAGCATGGTGAGCGCAATAAACAGCACTGCGAGTAACAACAGGGAACCCGCCGAAAATAATGACTGAACTTTTCTTTCCATCAGTCTGCCTTCTTCATTTCCAGAACGATCATATTGGCGGCTAGCCAGAATCCGATCACCAACACAAAGTAGCCCAGATCAGCCAGGCCGATGACCCCTTTGGATATCGAACCAAAGTGACCGTAAAAACTCAGGTTGGCCACGCCATCAACAATAAACTGAGGCGCCAGTAGTCGAAACATATTGAGAATCATTGGATGACCACTGATCAGAAACCCAAAACACACCACCACGCTCAAAATAAACGCCACTACCTGATTTCGGGTAACCGCTGACAGGCAGGCGCCGATCGCCAGGAAACCGCCGGCCATCAGCCAGGACCCGAGATAGGCGGCCAGGATCGCGCCATTATCCGGGTCACCCAAATAGTTAACCGTCACCCACATGGGAAAAGTCAGCAATAAAGCGGTACCGATAAATAACCAGGCGGCCAGAAATTTACCCACCACCGCCTGCCACAGGGTTACCGGCAGGGTCAGCAGCAATTCGATAGTGCCGGCTTTCCGCTCCTCGGCCCACAGACGCATGGAGATCGACGGCACCAGGAACAGATACAGCCAGGGGTGAAATCCAAAAAAGGCCTGCAGGTCAGCGGTATTGCGTTCATAGAATCCACCCAGGTAAAACGTCAGGGCTGAAGCCAGCACCAGAAAGATGACGATAAACACATAGGCTACCGGGGTGGCGAAATAGGCCGCCAGTTCGCGGCGCATAATATTGATAACAGCATCCATCAGGAGGATTCCTCCTGGGTGACGGTGCGGAACACTTCATCCAGTCGGCCAGCCTCCATCCGGAGCGAGCTTACCGGCCAGTCTTCGGCCTCTATCAGTTTGCTGACCGCGGCGAACAGGTTGGCACCGGGTTTGGGGAACACCGTCAGTTCCCGGTCCTTGAGCTCGACCCGGGCGGCTTCCGGCAAATTCGAAAGGCCACTCGCCACCGCCTGGGTATCATCCACGGTCATCGTTACAGCATGATGATAGCGGGACCGGTTAATCAGCCCCTCCGGGCTGTCGTCAGCCAGCAACTTACCATGGGCGATAATCATCAGCCGGCTGCAAAGCGCCTGCACTTCCTCCAGGATGTGGGTGGAAATCACAATAATTTTGTCCTCGGCCATGTTTCGGATCAGCCGCCGCACTTCGTACTTTTGATTGGGGTCCAGCCCATCGGTGGGCTCATCAAGAATCAGTACCTGGGGATCATGCAATATTGCCTGGGCCAGCCCAACCCGGCGTTTGTAGCCTTTGGACAGGGTTTCGATGGGCTGATGGATTACGCCACGTAAATTAAGTTGATCCAATGCCCGTTCCACCGCTTGCCCGGCTGCCGGACCTGACAGCTCCCGAGCCCGGGCCACAAACCAGAGGAAATGCTCGACGGTCATCTCGCCATATGACGGAGCGCCTTCGGGCAAACGCACTTCGACGACCGACATTTGCTTGTCGGCC
>CAMYIS010000348.1:1665-2644 GCA_947258485.1 uncultured Woeseiaceae bacterium | reverse complement strand
TGCGACGCTCATGGAAGACGGCGATCTGAGGGGTCGCATGGGCGCAGCGGGCCGGGAAAGGATGCAAAAAGAGTTCTCGATCGCTACGATGGCGGACAAGCACGTAACACTGTACGAGGCCATTCTAAGTGGCTGATCACGAAGCAATCCTGGCGCTGTCTGACGCGCTCGTGAGCGAACTCACGGACGCGGGCAGGACAGTGTGCACGGCCGAGTCGTGCACCGGCGGTTGGATCGCCAAAGCAATAACGGATGTGCCGGGCAGTTCGGCTGTTTTTGCCTATGGCATTGTCAGCTACTCGAACGGCGCCAAGGAATCGCTGCTCGGCGTGCAGAATAAGACGCTGGTCGACAACGGCGCGGTCAGCGAGCTGGCCGTCGCCGAAATGGCTGAGGGCGCGCTTCACCTGAGCGGCGCCGATATCGCGGTTGCGGTCAGTGGTATTGCCGGGCCCGACGGTGGCACAAAGGAAAAACCCGTTGGGACGGTCTGTTTCGCCTGGGCGGTCAGGGACGGATCGAAGGTCAGCGCCGAGACAAATCGACAGCATTTCAGCGGCGACCGGGAGCTGGTGCGCGAGCTTTCGGTTGCGCATGCCATCCAGGGCGTCAGGGAGAGGCTCGAATCATGAACAATAAACGACTTTTCTTTGCGCTCTGGCCGGATGATCGACTGCGGGACCGGATGCGTGACTTTATTAGCCCGGTGGCCAAGCTGATTGAAGGCAGGGCGATCGATCGCCGCAACTGGCACGTCACTTTGGCCTATATCGGCGAGTTTCCGGAGCGGCGGATCGACGAACTGCACGAAGTGAAACACAGCATCGGTGTCGAGCCGTTTCGGCTGCGCTTCGATCGTCTCGAATTCTGGGCGCGACCGCGGATCGCGGCACTCGTGGCGCCGACGGTACCGAAGGAGCTGGAAGAGCTCGTGGAGACGCTCAAGGGCAGGATACTTGCGGCAGGGGTTGAGCCGGAA
>CAMYIS010000348.1:0-1598 GCA_947258485.1 uncultured Woeseiaceae bacterium | reverse complement strand
CCATCCGCTAGTCAAAGACTTCTGAAGTCTTCTTCGCGTTTCTTCAAGTACTGCCGGGAATATCGGTAGCTCATGTGCTGCCCTGACTGCCCCTTTGTGGAATAATTACCGATTACCCGAACGGCATCTGTGGGAGCGATTTCCAGCCGCGATCGGGCCTGCAAGGCCCGCCCACCTATGCAAGATTTCCATACACCCTGACAGAAAGGCCATAAACAATGGATGACAATCGCAAGAAAGCACTCGCCGCAGCCCTTGGACAGATCGAGAAACAGTTTGGTAAAGGTTCGGTCATGCGCCTTGGTGACAACGCTGCTGCCAGGGATGTAGAAGTCGTGTCGACCGGTTCGATAGGGCTCGACGTTGCGCTGGGCATAGGCGGTGTTCCCAGAGGGCGCGTTGTCGAGGTTTACGGTCCCGAGTCGTCGGGCAAGACCACGCTGACGCTGCAGATCATCGCCGAAGCGCAGAAAGTGGGCGGCACGGCCGCGTTTGTCGATGCAGAGCATGCGCTCGACCCGACTTATGCCGAGAAGCTCGGCGTCAACGTCGATGAACTGCTTGTGTCGCAGCCGGACACGGGCGAGCAGGCACTGGAGATCACCGACATGCTGGTGCGTTCCGGAGCTGTCGACGTCATCGTCGTCGACTCGGTTGCAGCGCTGACGCCGAAGGCCGAGATCGAGGGCGAGATGGGCGACTCGCACATGGGTCTGCAGGCGCGCCTGATGTCGCAGGCCTTGAGAAAACTGACAGGCAACATCAAGCGCTCGAATGCAATGGTCATTTTTATCAACCAGATTCGCATGAAGATCGGCGTCATGTTCGGCAGCCCCGAGACGACAACGGGTGGTAATGCGCTCAAGTTCTACTCCTCGGTGCGTCTCGACATCCGCCGTATCGGTGCGATCAAGAAGGGTGACGAGGTCATCGGTAACCAGACGCGTGTCAAGGTCGTCAAGAACAAGGTATCGCCGCCGTTCAAGATGGCCGAGTTCGAAATCCTCTACGGTCACGGTATCTCCCGCGAAGGCGAGATCATCGATCTCGGTGTGCAGCACGGCCTGATCGACAAGGCCGGCTCGTGGTACAGCTACGGCGACGACCGCATCGGTCAGGGTAAGGAAAACGTCCGCGAATTCCTCAGGACGAACCCGGAAATCGCTGCCGAGATCGAGCAGAAGATTCGGGCCGAGCTGTTGCCCGCGACGGTCGCGGCGCCCGCGGCTGACGACGAAGAGGCTGTCGCAAAAGAGGCGTAGAGCGCATTGGGGACATTCTGCTTTTCCGGCAACGCCGGAAAAGCAGAATGTCCGCTTATCGCTTCAGTCTTTGAATGTCTGACGAGAAATTCTCCGACCCTACAGAAGCTCGTAAAAAGGCAATGGACTATCTCGCGCGGCGCGAGCATGGGCGTGTCGAACTCGCTGGCAAACTCACCAGGGCGGGTTTCGATCCGGATGTCGCCGAAGTCGCGATCGTCCGGCTTATCGAGGATGGCTTGCAAAGCGACCAACGCTTCGCTGACACCTTCATCCAGTCCCGCATTAACCAGGGTAAAGGGCCGACACGGATTCGAGCCGAGCTAAAAGAGCGCG
>CAMYIS010000347.1 GCA_947258485.1 uncultured Woeseiaceae bacterium | reverse complement strand
ACGCAAACGGTGTTCGGTGTCGGTGACCCTGACGCTGACTGGCTGATCATTGGCGAAGCACCGGGCGCTGAGGAGGACCGACGTGGCGAACCGTTTGTCGGCCGAGCCGGCAAACTCCTTGATGAAATGTTGCGCGCCGTCGGTTTGCGGCGCAGTCAGACATTCATCGCCAGTATCCTCAAATGCCGGCCGCCGAACAACAGGGATCCGATAGCGGAGGAGGTAGCCGCATGTCGCAGCTACCTCGACCGACAAATCGCACTCGTGCAGCCGAAGATTATCTTGGCAGTGGGCCGGATCGCCGCACAGCAGCTCCTTGATACCGATGCGCCGGTCGGGCGTCTCCGTGGAACCCTGCATTATCTGCATCAAATTCCGCTCGTCGTGACCTATCATCCGGCCTATCTGCTGCGCAGCCCGATTCAGAAACGCAAAGCCTGGGATGATCTGTGCCTCGCGTCTCGTGCCATGGCCGAGGTAGCTTCGTGATTGCGCGGCTGCAAGAAGCGCGCGTCACGGTTCGCGACATGCGCCATGAAGATCTGGCGAGCGTGTCGGATATCGAGCGCCGCAGTTATGATTTCCCCTGGAGTCACGGCGTATTTCGCGACTGCCTGCTGGCTGGCTATCAGTGCGTCGTGCTCGATCGCGACGATGATGTTGCCGGCTATGGCGTACTTTCCGTCGCCGCCGGCGAAGCCCACATCCTCAACATCTGTGTCGATCCGGCATACCGGTCGCTCGGCTATGGCGATCGCCTGCTCGACGATATCCTGTTTCGTGCGCGGACTTCGTCAGTGGCGAAAATCTTTCTCGAAGTAAGGCCGTCGAACAAGCATGCACTTGCACTTTACAAGAAAAAGGGATTCCATAAAGTGGCGCAACGCCCGGCGTACTATCAGGCCCACGACGGCCGCGAGGATGCCGATGTGCTCGCCAAGAAGCTGACTGCCGACAGCTAGTCCCTGTTCGACGACAATATGTCCACAATCGAAGAACAGGTCCTTAAGCGCCGTACGTTTGCGATCATTTCGCATCCGGATGCAGGCAAGACGACGCTGACAGAGAAACTGCTGTTGTATGGCGGTGCCATCCAGCTTGCCGGTACTGTCAAGGGCCGTAAAGCGAGTCGGCACGCCACGTCGGACTGGATGGCGCTGGAGCAGCAGCGCGGCATTTCGGTAACGTCGTCCGTAATGCAGTTCCCTTACAGCGGCCACGTCGTTAACCTGCTCGATACGCCGGGCCACGAGGACTTCTCCGAGGACACTTATCGAACCCTGACTGCGGTTGACTCGGCGTTGATGGTCATCGACTGCGCCAAGGGTGTCGAGCAACGCACCATCAAGCTCATGGAGGTTTGTCGCTTGCGCGATACACCGATCATGACATTTATCAATAAACTCGACCGCGACGGTCGCGAGCCTATCGACCTGCTCGATGAGATCGAGTCGATCCTGAATATCCAGTGTTCACCGGTCACCTGGCCCATTGGCATGGGCCGGTCTCTGAAAGGCGTTTATCATCTTCTCACCGATCGGATCTACCTTTATGACAGCGCCGGACGCGAGAAAGCGGCGCATCGACGCGTCATCGAAGGACTGCATTCCGATGAGGCAATGGCCGTCCTTGGAGACGATGCGAGCAGCTTCCGTGATGAGGTGGAACTCGTTAAAGGGGCCTGTCCGAAACTCAATGTCGATGACTACCTGAAAGCTCGCCAGTCGCCTGTTTTCTTTGGTTCGGCGCTCGCCAACTTTGGCGTAAAAGAATTGCTCGACGAGTTCGTACGCTACGCGCCTGCGCCGCTCGCGCGACAGACTGAGCAGCGTGAAGTCTCTCCACTCGAAAGCAATTTGACCGGATTCGTTTTCAAGATTCAGGCCAATATGGATCCAGGTCACCGTGATCGCATCGCGTTCATGCGAATATGTTCGGGCGAATACCGAAAGGGCACGCGGGTACTGCACGTGCGCTCCGGCAAGGAGGTGAAGATTGCGGATGCTATTACATTCATGGCGGCTGATCGCCAGCATGCAGACACGGCTTATGCTGGCGACATTATCGGCTTGCACAATCATGGCACGATCAATATCGGCGACAGCTTTAGCGAAGGCGAGCAGCTTCGCTTTACGGGAATTCCCAACTTTGCCCCGGAAATCTTTCGGCGCGCGGTCCTGCGCGACCCGCTGCGTCTGAAGGCGCTGCAAAAGGGACTTGCCCAGCTTTGCGAGGAGGGGGCGACGCAACT
>CAMYIS010000346.1 GCA_947258485.1 uncultured Woeseiaceae bacterium | reverse complement strand
GTGTGCGTCACCTGCCACAACCCGAACGCGACGGATATCAATCGCCGCGTCGGGACCTGCGCGGACGAGTTGGGCACCGACGACGTGTCGATCGATATGAAATACATGATCCATGCGCTGCATGCCGGCGGCCAGCCGGGAGGCGTACCCTACGACGTCTGCGGCTTCGGGTTCCCGAGCACACCGCACACTTACGACTTCGTATACCCGGGTCGGCTCAATAACTGCGAAGGCTGTCACGTGCTCGGCGGCTACTACCCGGTCGATCCGGCTGCAGTCCTGGGAACAACGGTCGATTCCGGAATCAACAACACGACGCCCAGCGACGACGTTGTTGTATCACCGAACTCCAGCGTCTGTTCGTCCTGCCATACGAGCCAGCTGGCCCGAACCCACATGGTGCAAAATGGCGGCAATTTCAATGCAATGAAGGATGCGGACAGCACGTTGATTTCGGCGGGCACCGAGACCTGTGCACTTTGCCACGGTGAAGGACGCTCGGCTGATGTCGGTGTTGTCCACGGCGTCGGTACGTTTGAGTTCAACTGATGCCGTCAGTGACAGAACGTCGCCGTCAGCGCGGCCTGCTCCTGCTGACGATAGCCCTTGCGGCTATCTCGGCGCCCGCTGTTGTCGCGGCGCAGGAAGACGCGGCGGTGGACTACAGCAAAAAGGGCGCGGACACCTGCTTCCAGTGCCATGATGACCAGACTGTCCTGGCCGTATTTCGGACCAAGCACGCTGTGCCGACCGATCCGAACTCGCCTTTCGGTCACGGCCAGTTGCAGTGCGAAGCCTGTCATGGCCCTGGCGGTGATCACGCGGGGCGTGTTCGGCGCGGCCAGGAACGGCCGCCGGTCGTGCGCTTTGGTTCGGACTCGGGCACACCGGTTGCCGAACAGAACGCCCACTGCATCGACTGTCACCTGAGCGACGCCGGCTTCGCCTGGCACGGCAGCGCGCACGACAACAACACCGTCGCGTGTGCCGACTGCCATACACTTCATGTCGAACGCGACCCGGTGCTCAGCACGGCGACGCAGGCAGACGTTTGCTTCGACTGTCACCAGCAGCAGCGCACGCAGTCCATGAAGCCGTACGCGCACCCGGTAAGGCAGGGAAAGATGGATTGCAGCGGCTGCCACAATACGCACGGCAGCACGACCGATCGCCTGCTCGCGAGGGCAACGACCAACGACACCTGCTATGACTGTCATGCCGAGTACCGTGGCCCCTACCTTTGGGAACACGCGCCCGCCGCCGAGGACTGTGCCAACTGCCACGACCCGCACGGATCGAATTACCCGGGAATGCTCAGCATGCGAGCACCGACGCTGTGTCAGAGCTGTCACTCCCAGGACGGTCACCCGAGCCTGCCGCAGGACGAACGCGGCCTGCCGGGCGGCATACCGTCACAATACCTGTTGGGTCAGGCCTGCCTGAACTGCCACGACCAGGTGCATGGTTCAAATCACCCGATACCGTCACAATACCTGTTGGGTCAGGCCTGCCTGAACTGCCACGACCAGGTGCATGGTTCAAATCACCCGTCGGGCTCGAAGCTGATGCGCTAGGAGCTTGCAGCAATGCTAAAGCAAACAACAAAGTTCTCCCGCACTCTCATCGCTCCTGTGATCCTGCTTGCGCCCGCGATGAGTCTTGCCCAGGTCGACACCAGCGACTGGAATTGCGAGTCCTGCCCTTTCGACGAGGGTTACCGCGCCAACGTCGAAGTCGGGACCACCTATGTCAGCGATGACGCGGCCCGTTTCGGTAATGCATCGGGTTACGATACTGAGGGCGGCTACGGCAATGTAGACGGCCAGGGGCGTTATGTCGGCGACGGCTACCGGCTCGACTGGATGATCGAGGACTTAGGGTTAGACTCGCGTGTTTTCGAATTGGTGGGTGGTCGGCAGGGCACTTTCGGTTTCCGTGTCGGGTACCGTGAACTGCCCTACCGGCGATTCGACACGTCGCAGACGGTGTTCAACCCATCGTCGTCCGACACGATCACGCTGCCTGGCGCCTGGGTTCCGGCAGGACTCACCTCGAACATGACGCAGCTGTCCTCCTCGCTGCGCAAACAAAATATTGGTAGTGACCGGCAGATCATCGACATCGGCGCCGACTGGCAACCCGGCGCGGCGTTTCGCCTGTTTGCAGATTTTCGCCGGCAAAACCGCGACGGCATCGACATCACGGGTGGCTCAAGTTTCACACAGTCTGCCCTGCTGCCGCGCTGGATCGACTATGAGACCGATCAGATCGACGCCGGAATCCAGTACGGCACCAATCGCGCCAGCCTGACGCTTGCTTACTACGGATCCTATTTCACGAATCAAAATCCGTCGTTGACCTGGGATACACCGTTCACGTCTGCCCCGGGTGCCGGGCAATACCGCATGGCGATGGCGCCGGACAATGACTTCCAGCAGGTGTCCTTGTCAGGCGCTTACCGCGCGACGGTGTGGGACACGGTTGTCGCATTCACCGTCGCTTCCGGCAACGGCGAACAAAATGAACCGCTGCTGCCTTACACGATTAATTCCGGCGTCGCTGCGAGTGCTTTGCCGCGCAGTGCGCTCGACGGCAAAGTCGATACGGCCAACTATGCATTCACCGTGACATCCCGGCCGCTGCCGAAAGGACGCCTCAAGTTTGCGTATCGCTTCGACGAGCGCGACAACAAGACTCCGCGATCGG
>CAMYIS010000345.1 GCA_947258485.1 uncultured Woeseiaceae bacterium | reverse complement strand
CGTTCGAACAGGATGATGAGTCCGCTGATGAAGTTGGCGACGATTTCCTGCAGGCCAAAGCCGATGCCGACACCGAGTGCCGCCACCAGCCACTGAAGTTTCGACCAACTGATGCCGATCATGCCGAAGACCACGATTGTGCCGATGGCGATTATCGAGTAGCGCAGCAACTTGACGATGGTATAGCGTCCGCCCTCCGACATTTCGGTGCGCCGCAGCAGGATCAACTCGACAAGTGAGGGCAGGCCTTTTGCTGCTGCGCCCGTTGCGATGCCGACCACGACGGCGAGCAACAGGTCCATCAGCGTAACCGGAACCTGAACTGTCTCGCCGCTGACCAGGCCCGTGCGGCTCCACAGAGCGGTCTCGTCAAGAATGCCGAGTGCGGGAATGATGGGCGACCAGATCAGCCACAACCAAAACACGGCCAGGAACAGGACCGCAGTCTTCAGCAGGCTGCGGCTGTCACTGCTGAGTTCGGCGTAATCGACCTCCGGTTCATCGACGTCCAGATCCGCATCCTCGGCGCTGCCAGGGGTATCGCTTGCTTTGGCCGCAACGATTCGCGCCGCCTTTGCGCGCTCGACCCCTGCCTCGAATTCAAGTCGTTGGTAGCTCAACTGGAGCCAGCGGGCCAGCAGGCTCTGCATCAGCATCAGCCACAGCAGCAGCCAGAAGGAGTGCATGAAACTGACCGCAATCGCATCGCCGGTGTAGTGATAACCTGCCAGCCACAACAGAACCAGCAGCGGAACGACGGCAACTGCTACGCCGAACCAGAGCGGGCGCAGTTGCGCCAGTAGCTGGTTGCTGTGTTGTTCCAGGTAGTCGCGCAGGATGCCCCCCGCCGGGGTCAGCAAGCGGAATACCAGGACCGCGAGGGCGATAGCCGAGGCCACCAGGCACAACACGGCCAGCCCGCCAACACCCTCTCCGGCTGACTGTTCATAGCTGAACTCGCCGACAAACCGGATCAGTGGAAACACCATGATGAACCAGTTGAGTTCAGCACGGAGTTTGTTGACGGTAAATTCGCTCCAGCGGCAATGGCTGAGTGCGAGACCTTTGTCGCGGCAGGCATCGAGAAAGAATCGGATAATCAGCAAGTCGGTCCCGAGCTTGACCAGGCTGACGGCCAGGGCACTGGTGAAAAGCGCGGAAGCATCGAAACCACTGATCGCCGCACCAGCCGTTACGAGGGCGAGCGGAATGGGGGTTGCGGCCAATAGCGTATAAATAAAAGCCTCGATGGAATAGCGGAAGCGATCCAGTCTGATACGGCCGACAAAGCGGGCGCTGGTCTCCAGGCGTTCGAGAAACCGCGGGCGCATCAGGCCGATTCCGATCAGCAGGATGAGCAGGGCGGCCATCGGGGGCATTGTGCGAAGTGCATTTCCCAGATCCCTGGCTGCCTGCACCCAGCCGTCGAGGTCTGCCAAGCGCACGATATCGCCGGGTATGCTGGCCAAAACGCTGATACCGATCGGGGCGGTGCTACGGACCCATAATAGCGCGCTGTCGAGATACGCGCGGTAGCCGTCCACGGCGTTCATCAGCTTGCGGTGAACCAGTTCCAGTTCCCCCAGGACGCGCAAATAGCTGGCACCTGCTTCAATGGTCTGGTCCACCAGCTCCCGCTGGCTCTCGGCCAGGGATTGCAGCTCAGGCAGCAGCACCGGCGCGTCTTCGGACGGCAACCCGGCCGTCAATTCGTCCAGGTATCGATCCATGTTGCGCAGACCGCGGCGCTGCTCGGTAAGTTGGATCTGGCGGAGGCCGACTTCCGCGCCTCGCCGATCGCGTTCCGCGGCTTGTTGCTTCAGGATGTGTGCATGAGGGAGCGAGCGGCGCTGCTCGATGAGCAATCTTCCCAATGCCTGGTTCAATCCGGCAACGGCCAGTTTGCTCTTAACCGAGTTGAAGTTGTCTTCAATGTCCGCAACCCGTTGCTGCAATTGATCGCGCTGCGCGGAAGCGCTTTGCAGTTCCATTGAACGCTGCGTCAGCAGGTCACTGAGAGCCACGTTGGCAATAGCCAATTCCCGCATTACCTCGGGCCGGTCTTCGAGCGTTTGCTGCGTGTCCTTTGCAGCCTGTCGCGCCAGCTGGGCTTCCGCAGTGCGCCTTTGGCTGATGGCGTTGTCCAGCAAGCGGACTCGGACACGTGCACGCTCCGTCTCCAACACCGACTGCTCCTGCCGGGCCTCCAGCAACGCTACGCGGACCGCGTTGCTGAGCAGTTCCTGGTCCAGCTTGTGAATCTCGGCGTTCAGTCGGTATGTGCGCGAATCCAGGTGCCAGCGGCGCGCTTCGGTTATTTCGGTCGCTTCGCCGATTGGCGCGGGCACGCTCAGCTCAGCAGATGTGGCGTTCAGTTCGTCGTGTGCCTGAGCCAGCCGCTCCCGCGCCTGCCCGGGCCGTGCCACTTCGACCGCGTAGCTTTCTCTCAAGCTGGACAGCAGCGCCTCTGCTTCAGCCAGCCGGTTTTTTTCCTCGGCCAGTGACTGTTCCAGATTGGGCAGAGGCGCTTCCTCGTCCACCGCCGAATCTTCGGCCGAGACGGACCCGGCTTGTGCTCCCACAGCGTGGCGGATGCGCTGGAGCTCCTCCG
>CAMYIS010000344.1 GCA_947258485.1 uncultured Woeseiaceae bacterium | reverse complement strand
AAATTTGAGGAAATTATGATTTGGGAAAGATATGAAAGGTGCTTAGCTATAATGTGAAATTAATTTTCACATTCACAAACTTTTTGATGGTTATTTCGAATAAGTTTTTTCTATTTGCCAAGCTATTTTGTCACCGCCGGTTAGTACCGGACCCATGTGTAACGAGTTAGAGCGAACCCACCCTTGACGGGTTGAAAAGCCCCGCCCATTAAATTTACTTCTCTTATTTTTTTATTAAAGTTTTTTTTACTTTGGATTTGGTTCTTTTTCTTCCGCATCTATAGTAATCGTTCGGAGCCAGAGGGCCAGGTTTTGGATTTTTGGTTTTACTTGGCACCAGCCGATCAATACCGGAACCCCAGTGTAGCGATTGAGAGTGTCACCCCGCCTATAATAATATTTACTTCAAAAATTTTATAAAGAATTTCATTTACTTTGGATTTGGTTCTTTTTCTTTTTAAGGCCAGGTTGATTTGTAAAAATAGATCACGACCTGTTTTGGGATAGGAAACTGTTAGAAATTGAAAGAACGAAGTACCGGCTTCAGGCTTTTTTAAGGATAAGCGTACCTGGCCGAAAGCCCCGCGAAAAAAATCTATTTACAAAATAAGAACCCTCGTTATACCTAAAGATTCGCACAATCTTACTTTTACAATAAAAGCCAGGAATAACGAGGGTATGCCAAATTACTTAAGTGACATAAGTCGGTATTTAACGTTTTTATAATTCAAATTCAACCTTTTTTTCAATTCACACCCGACTGGTACCGCAAAGGAGCGCAACGGCGTTTGGTGGCGCAATATTATTGGGTTCTTCGCGCGGTCGTCAAGCAAAAGCCCCATCTGAGAGAATCTCTGACCCGCTGCCGGCACTGCCGAATATTGTTTTTGACCCATCCCCGAAACGCGGGTCGTCGCGATCTTAGATGTCCCTTTGGTTGTCGCGAAGCGCATCGAAGATATCAATCCACAAAGCGCAGCACGGAATATTACCGCACCAAAGAAGGTAAGGGTAAAAAAAGTGATCTAAACGCCCGCCGTTGTGCCAAAGACCAGCGCTGTAAACATGCCAAAGACGCTGAAAAAGAAAAAAACCATTGCAAAGATTTGCAAGCCCCGCTGGATGAACCCACCCTGAGCTACCTTCAGACGGTCACCAGTTTGATAGAGGCAAGAACGGTCTGCCGAAAGGAGATTATCAGGCTGGTAAATACCATTTTGAGACAACACCGCATCGATCAAAGCCTCAAGTTGCTATATACTGTTAAAAATTGTCGGGCAAAACCGCCTTAAGGTGTAACGATGAGCGCAAACATCAAAATACTGAGCCAGAATGGACGTTATTAAAGCTGTGATGCCGCTTTTATGGCGGCGGTACTGTGTTTGAACATAATTTTTACAAGCAGGTGTATCATGATTACAAAAAAACCGCTTTATCCGCAAAGAGTACGTAAAATCAACGGCAGCTTTGCCTTTATTGAACATCGCTTTTTACGCCATGGCTTTTGGCAAGAACTCAGCCATCACGAACTGTTACTGTATATCTTTTTGGTTTTGGTGGCCGATCGCAAGGGACTATCCTACTACAGCTATGACAAGATCTGCATTTTGTTGCGAATCAGTGTGGATGAGTACATCCTGGCCCGTGACGCTCTGATCGAAAAGGATCTCATCGGCTTTGACGGATACCTCTTCCAGGTTCTCTCGTTGCCCGATAAGCCGTTGACAATCGGCAGCAAGCCGCTTCGATCGCAGCAAGAAATACAACAAAAAGATCCGGCCACCATTAGTCAGATTATCAAAGAGGCCTTCTCAAAATGATAAAAAAACCAAACGCCATGTTCTCCATGGGTATCGATCAGATCGACTTACGCCTGTTGGCGTTGCGCACGCCGACCGCCATGGCGGTTGAGCGCATGGCCGCATCGCTGATAAAGCGCGGGCAACTCACACCGATCATTATCGCCGATGACGGCCAGCACCCCATGCTGATAGATGGCTTCAAACGGCATCAAGCCGCCCAAAGCCTGGGACTGGATTCGCTGAAGGCGACTTGTTTAAGCGCTGATGCGACCCAAGCCAAGGTTATGATGTATCTGCTCAACCGCGCCGGCACTTTCTCCATGATCCAGGAGGCCATACTGGTGCGGGAGTTAGTCGATAGCGATGGTCTGACCCAGAAC
>CAMYIS010000343.1 GCA_947258485.1 uncultured Woeseiaceae bacterium | reverse complement strand
ACCGACCCCGAAGACAAGCACTCGGCGTATCTGACCCTGTATCAGTGCCTAAAGGTTGCGCACGAACTGATGGCGCCGTTCCTGCCCTTTCTGGCCGAGCAGGTCTATCAGAATCTCGTCAAGAGCGTCGACAAAAGCGCTCCGGACAGTGTTCACATGGCGGCCTGGCCCAAGGCCGATAGCGCCTGGCGCAACGATCAACTGTTGCACGATATCGATGTCGTACAAAAAGTTGTCGGTCTCGGGCGCGCCGCACGCGGCCAGTCGGGTGTTCGTACCCGACAACCGCTGTCGCGACTGCTCGTGCGCGCGCCGAGCGACGCTGCCGCCAAGGCGCTCGATGACCACCAGGAGCAGATACTCGAAGAGCTGAACGTCAAGTCCATCGAGTTCATTGCGCGCGACGCCGGCCTCGTCAGCTATCGTATCAAGCCGAACCTGCCGCGCATCGGCAAGCAGTACGGGAAGGAAATCCCCGCGATTAAGGCGGCACTCGATGCAAGCGACGGCGCCGAGATTGCAGGTGCTGCAGCACGGGGTGAGTCATTCGTCATCAAGGTGCCAAGCGGCGAGATTTCCCTCACCGGAGAGGACGTACTGATTGAAACGAGTTCGGCTGAAGGTTACGCCTGCGCCGAGGATTCCGGCTACCTGACGGCGCTGGATACGACCCTCAGTAAGGAACTTGTTAATGAAGGCCTTGCACGTGAAATCGTGCGTTCGGTACAGGATGCGCGCAAGCAGGCCGGGCTCGAGGTATCTGACCGCATTACGCTCGGCGTTTCGGGCTCGGCAGGCGTCGATGAGGCGCTGGCTGCGCATCGCGACTACATTATGACCGAAACACTGGCCACACAATGGTCGATCCACCAGCGGGATCCGCTGTTTATGATCGAGCGCCAGAGCGGTGATGAGCACTGGAAGGTCGAGTTCAGCAAGGCTTAGGCGATTCGGCCGAAAAATTGCCTGACAGCCGACGGAAATCGTGGCGCCCTGGCCGGGATAGTGGCCACTATCCCGGCCAGTGGTTAAAAGTTGCGCAGAGTTCGACAATTCTGCTATAAGAAAGCTACGCAGGTAGTTGAAAGATAGAGAGTAGTAAAGGGACTTGCCGGATGAGAGGACCGGGACTACAGGAGGTAGTCACCAACGAGCGTAATGGCTGGCCATGGCAATATAAAACAAAGACTTATGACGGCCTATGAGCGTCACCTTGACGAGATAGGCGTTGCAGAGCTGCCGGTCGCCGTCAAGCAGGATTTTGCCGATCTCAGGTCCCTGATGTATCGCGTGGCGCCGTTGAAGGGCGAAAGCCCGATCTCTGCGTCGGTGCGCAAGATGTCAGTCGATGAGGCGAGCGATTGCGCAGTTCAGGTCGTCGCGCTCTATCGCGAAATTATGCGCCGCAATGAAGATGACCAGGCTGTTCTGCCACTTGAGCGGGAAAAACGCAAGGCGGTCCCACCGTTCCTGATCAAGACCAATTAAGGCCTGATCGGGTAATAGACGACAGTCAACAGATCCTCCTCGGCCACTCGGGTCGGGTCGCCGACGTAGGATTCCCAGGCGTCCCCATTTCGTTCAATTCCCAGCGCCGCCAGGTAGGCAGCGATTTTCCGGTGTGTTGCACCGAGAGTGCGGTAGCGGCCGAGGTGCCGGGCGCGGAGCACCGTGCCGGCGTAGGTGCGGCCTATCTTGACTGCAGCACTGTCGCGCCGCGCCGCATCCGTCACATCGCGCACCGGTATCGCGGCGTCGAACAACAGCTCAGAGCCGCTATATGAGCGCGTAATCGACAGCGGCGCGCCCCCCTCGGTAAGTTCATGACGGTCAATAAAACTCAATATCTCGAAATAGGCGTTGCCCATGGCCTTCGAGATGGCAGCTGGCTCGGGAACTGAGCGCGTCGACAGGTAGGCGATCTCCGCAGACTCGACAACGAGCCGCTCGACGACGAGATCGCTGAAGTCTGCGCCCGGCAGACTTTCGGCAAGA
The DNA here is from genome assembly GCA_947258485.1 of uncultured Woeseiaceae bacterium. Classification (GTDB taxonomy): domain Bacteria; phylum Pseudomonadota; class Gammaproteobacteria; order Steroidobacterales; family Woeseiaceae; genus UBA1847. Next base: position 112 of record CAMYIS010000343.1, on the reverse strand, counting down.
TCCTTGAGGCGCTCGAGACCCTGGGCGTAGTCACGTTGTACGACGCCGGCCAGCAGCAGCGCGAAGTAGCGGCCGATCAGGTTATAGCCGTAGTCGGCCGCAAAGCCCCAGG
>CAMYIS010000342.1 GCA_947258485.1 uncultured Woeseiaceae bacterium | reverse complement strand
GGCGTCTGCGATCCCGCCGACCCCGGCGCGGCTCCCGACGGTTGCGTGCAGGTGCCGGTGACGAACGGAACCGGGTGCGACGACGAGAGCCTGTGCACCGTCGGCCGCAATGCCAACAAACGACTCGTCGTACTCCTTATTCGGCAGACGCTTCTCTGAATTCGACGTCTTGAACAAGACTCTGGTCGCGCCGTTGAGATTTGCTTGTTCGACCATTTTTGCCGATATCGATTCATCATTCACTGTCGTGGCATCCACGACGCGAACAGGACCGATGAATATTTCGAGAGGAAGCTGCTCTACGGTTGCCCCGTCCTCCAAAAAATGACGTGGCGCATCAATATGGGTGCCCGTGTGTGATCCGATTAACCAACGCGTAACCTCGGACGGTGCACCTTCGGAAATCCGCATTACAGAGCGCATTTCAGGCTTTTTGCCTTGCCACCAGTAGAGCATGTCCGGTTCAATATCCATTGATATGTCGTGAATGATCATTCCCAATTCCTTACCTTATGCGTGCAATCTGCGACCGGCATTAATCCAGGTCTTATTACGTCACGCAGTCCTATTGGCATTTTCTTTTTGCGAGACTTTTTGAAATAGTACGTATTGTGTACATTTGTTCGTAATTATTGACACAATCAATATGGCTTTGCAAACGTGGCTGTCCGGCCAGTCTCATCCTTGACAAGGCCGCGGGCCGCTGCTGTAAACAACCGAATGTTCGGAATACGAACGATAGTTCACAATTATTATCTACTCTGCTATAGTCAGCTAGCGTGTTTCAAGCTATCGCGGCTGCCAGCGGGCGACAATCATTGGACCCTGGCCTGGTAAACGCACATAAAGCAATTGTCCTGGGGGGCCACAACGATGAATCAAAGATTCCAGCATCGATCGACGACTGTAATAATCAGCCTTATCCTGTTGATACCAGCCGCACAAAGCCGGACCGCTTTTGCACAGGGCGCGGAGACGGCGGTCGCCGTCGATGAAATTACAGTCACGGCCCGCAAACGCGAGGAAACCCTTGCGGAGGTGCCCGTAGCGATAACCGCGTTTACGAAAGAAGAGCTTGAAAGCGCAGGCATGACGTCGCTACTCGATATCGTCGAATTCACTCCAGGCGTCCAGTTTGAAGATAACAGCGTTACAAATCCGGGACGCTACTACACCGATATTCGTTTCCGCGGATTGGGCAATGAACTCGTGGAACCGTTTGCCCAGGTTGGCTCTGTCTTTCTGGATGGTGTGCCAGTGGTAGGAGGTGCCTCGAGCATTGGCACCGAGAACATCGAAAGAATCGAGATAGTAAAGGGGCCGTCATCGGCCCTGTTTGGAAGAAGCACGTTTTCCGGGGCAGTGAACTATATTTCCAAGACCCCGAGCTTGAGTGAATACAGCGGCAGAGTGACGGTCGGGATCGCGCAAGACAACACGAGTGACTTGTCAGCGTCGTACGAGGGCCCAATAGTTGAAGGAAAGTCGGCCTTTCGACTTTTTGTACAAAATTTTGACACCGGTGGGCAGTATACAAGCCTGGCAGATGGCGGTGCCCTGGGTGAGCAAAACACTCGGACTTTTATGGGCACCCTATATGCCGAGCCAACGGATAATCTCTCTATTAAATTTCGTGCGATGTACTCAGAGGATGCTGATGGGCCGCCTGCTGAAGTACATATCGGCAATGCGAGTTCTCGCCGCGGTACGGGCCCGAATTTCGCCAATTGTTTTGCACAGAACCCATCACTTGCGACTGCGCTCAAACGCAATCAACCCGGTACTAGCCTGACGGATTTCATCTGTGGCGCGGTACCGATAACGAATCTAACAGACTCGAATACACAGATCACCACGGACGATGTGCTCCGCTATTTTAACCTCGTGGATGTGGATAGCGACTACCCGGAAATTACGGAACTTGGACTGCGGAGAGAACAAACCCGTGCCGCAGTTTTCGTCGACTATGACGTCAATGAATATACGATAAGTTCTGTCACCAGTTTCGATGACGAACTAGTGAATAGTATTCGTGATCTTGACGCTGCCAGTTCTTTGAATTGGATCAATTATGACCAATTTCGAAACAGGAGTTTTTTCCAGGAATTTCGGCTGACGTCTCCGGCTGATCGTAAATTCACCTGGTTACTTGGACTCAGTTATTTTAATGGCGAAAACTTTGGCTATTACCTGAACGGCGGCGAATCGG
>CAMYIS010000341.1 GCA_947258485.1 uncultured Woeseiaceae bacterium | reverse complement strand
AAATGGTTGCTGCTTGATACTGCCCTGCGGACAGGGCAATGGTGGTGGGCCTGCATTCTGATTGCGGGCAGCCTGCTAGCCGCGGCTTATGTTTTCAAGGTTGTCAGTCTCGGCTTTTCCCAGACGGGAGTCCGCCGTAAAAAGGGTGAATGCCCGGCGACGATGGAGTGGTCCGCGTTTGCGTTGGCATTGGCGGCCGTGCTGCTCAGCCTGGTTGCGCCCTGGTTGCTGCTACTGATGGACATTGGTTTGCCATTTGAAATGCGATTGAATTCGGGCGTTTCCGAATGAGTTGGCCCGTGGTTTTTCCGCTGATGATTCTGGCCAGCTCGCTGGTACCCGGGTTGATTATTTTTTTCCTGCCCGAGGAGCGGGTGCGCACCCGTATTGTTTTGAACCTTGGCGGCGCGCTGCTCAAGGTGATTCTCGTTTGCATTGTTCTGGTCGGGGTATTCAATGGCCAGCACTACGAAACACGCATACCTTTCTTACCCGGACTCGATCTCGTTTTGCGAATCGGCGCGCTATCGATAATGTTCGTTACCCTGTCTGCCGGACTTTGGCTGGTGACAACCATTTATGCCATCGGTTACCTGGAGGACTCGCCCCACCGCAGTCGTTTCTTCGGATTTTTTAGTTTTTGTGTTACGGCGACGGTTGGCGTCGCCCTGGCCGGCAACCTGATTACCTTTATCCTGTTTTATGAATTTCTGACGCTGGCGACCTATCCACTCATTCTGCATCGAGGAACTGATGCGGCTCACCAGGCCGGGCGTACTTACCTGATATATACGTTAGCGGGCGGTGCCTTATTGCTGGTTGGAACCGTCTGGCTATATAGCGTGGCGGGATCGCTGGAATTTACCCATCGTGGATTTGTAGCGGGGCTGCCGGATACGCAGCATGCGGCGCTGATAATAATATTTGTGCTGCTAATAGCGGGTCTGGGCGTCAAGGCAGCGCTGATACCGCTGCACAGCTGGCTGCCGCAGGCGATGGTGGCGCCCGCGCCGGTGAGTGCACTGCTGCATGCGGTCGCGGTGGTTAAAGCTGGCGCATTCGGTATCGTACGCGTGGTTTACGATGTCTATGGCATTGAGTTCGCCGACAGCCTGGGGGTGACCTTGCCGCTCGCAGTATTGGCGGCGATGACAATTATCTATGGTTCGGTGCGCGCGCTGATGCAAACCGATTTAAAACGCCGCCTGGCATTCTCCACGGTCAGCCAGGTATCTTATATAACCCTCGGCATCGCGGTGGCGGGACCGATTGCGACCATTGGTGGGCTGGTTCACCTGGTGCACCAGGGCGTCATGAAAATCACGCTGTTTTTCTGTGCGGGCAACCTGGCCGAAACGCTGGGCATACATAAAATTACTGAAATGGACGGCGTTGGCCGGCGCATGCCCTGGACCATGGCCGCATTCACGATTGGCGCTTTCGGTATGATTGGTGCGCCGCCGCTGGCTGGATTTATCAGTAAATGGTATCTGGGTCTGGGTGCACTCAATGCCGGGCAAAACTGGGTCATTTATATTCTGATCGGCAGCAGCCTGCTGAATGCCGCGTATTTTTTGCCGGTTTTACACCGTGCCTGGTTTAAGGAAGCCGTGGGGGAATGGCCCCATGAACGTCATTTCGGGCGCAAGGAAACAGCCTGGGCATTGCTGCTACCGCCCTTGTTTACGGCTTTATTGACCCTGGCTTTAGGTTTGCTGGCGTCGGCGCCGTTCAGTCCGCTGGAGTGGGCGCGTTTCGTTACCACGCTGGAATATGCAAGATGAATGCGGGTACTTTTCTGTTGTTGTCCGTGCCGGGGTTCCCACTGTTGATGGGGCTTGTCCTGGCCCTGGGTGGAATCCGGAAAACTACGTTATTGCTTGCCCCCTGGATGGCTTTGCCGGCGTTGCTAATGGCTTTGACGGTGACGCCAGGAACATCGCTGGAAATGTCATGGTTGCTATTAGGAACCAGTCTGGGAATTGATGAAACCGGTAGAGTCTTCCTGTTTTTCACATCGCTACTATGGCTGCTGGCGGGAATCTACGCCGCGGGTTACCTGGCAAGCCAGGCAACCAGGCTGCGATTTTTTACCTGGTACCTGTTTGCAATGGCCGGCAATCTCGGCTTGATCCTGGCCCAGGATCTTGCCGTTTTTTACACGTTTTTTGCCCTGATGAGCTTTGCTTCATATGGCCTGGTTGTTTTTGAAGGTACGGCGGAAGCTCTACGCGCGGGCAGGATATATATCATCCTGGTCGTTATCGGCGAAGTTCTGTTGTTTGCCGGGTTTGTCCTGGCGGCCCAGGCTGCCGCCGGAAATATCGAATTTGACACGGTGCAGCAGGTCATAGCGGGCTCGGCGAAACAGGACTGGGTTATTGGATTGGTATTTTTAGGTTTTGGCATAAAGGCGGGTGTGATCGGCCTGCACTTCTGGCTCCCCCTGGCGCATCCGGTTGCACCGACGCCTGCCAGTGCCGTTTTATCCGGCGCCATGATCGCCGCCGGCCTGTTGGGCTGGCTACGGGTTCTGCCACTGGGTGAGGCCTCGTTTGCGGGCTGGGGCGAAGGAATGATTTTGATCGGGCTAGGGTCCCTTTATTACGCGGTGCTGGTTGGGGTGGTGCAGCAAAACGCCAAGACCGTTTTGGCATATTCCAGCATCAGCAAAATGGGCATTATGACCATGGGGATTGGTCTGGGAATGCTGGCGCCGCAGGTCTGGCCCCTGACGTTAACCGCCATCCTGATTTTTGCCCTGCATCATGCCCTGGTCAAAGGCGGATTGTTCCTTGGCGCAGGTATGGCGGCAAAAGCGGCGGGCTCGAAAATGCAACGCCGATTGATCATTGGCGGGTTATTGATTTTGTCCCTGTCGCTGGCCGGGGCGCCACTGACCAGCGGTATGCTCGCCAAGCTGCTGTTCAAATTCCCCATGATGCAGATCACGACCCCGCTGCTTGACTGGGCGCAGATTCTGTTAACCCTGAGCGCGTTGGCCACCACCTTACTCATGGCCCGGTTCCTGTATCTGGTTTGGCCGCAACGCGAAGTCACGGGGAAAAATGCTGCTGCGCCTTTGGCGATGTGGTGGTCATGGCTATTTTTACTGGCTGTCGTTTTAATTTCGCCGGTATTCATACCACTGCTTGCA
>CAMYIS010000340.1:757-5796 GCA_947258485.1 uncultured Woeseiaceae bacterium | reverse complement strand
TGACTGCGTTCGGCGATGGCGCCTGCAGCTTCAACGCGACAAAGACGGCAGCCATAAGCACGGCGGCCACGGCGACTCGCCGATATCGCCGCCGCGTGCCCGCGTGCCGCGCTTTCGCTCTGCGCCAGACATCCGTGAACGCCGGGACTTTCTCGGCATCGACTGCACGCCACGCTCGCACGACTTGCTGACGCACGTCGTCATTCGCTTCGCTCATTCCTCGTTTACTCCCGTTTCGCGCAGCCGCATGCGCAGCGCTTTCTTGGCGCGGTCGTAATGCACGCGCCCGGCACCGATTGACACCCCCATCACTCCGGACGCTTCTTCGATCGTCAGCTCGCGACAAAAGACCAGTTCGATGATGTCACGCTGCCGTGGCGGCAGCGCTTTGACGGCTGGCCAGATGCTATGGCCCTCATCAGGCAGAACCGCTTCTACGACTGCCCCGTCGAGGCTCCCGGCATGCTCGCGTAGCAGCCGCAATCGAGAGGTCACGCGTCGAAAACGACTCCTGGCCAGGTTTTCCACAACTCCGAACACAAAAGTCTTGAGCGATGACTTATTGTTAAACCGTGCATTACCGCTCAGCACTTCGACGTAAGCCTGCTGCATCAGATCCTCCGCAGCCGCACGATTAAAATCGCATCGGGACAGGGCCCAGCCGTAGACCTGGCCGTGAATGGCTTCCAGTGCCGAGATTGAAACATGCGGGTTATTATCCAGAGCATCGCCGTCTCTCATACCGCCTCCGTGACTATTGGTGGCATAAGGAAGGTGCTCATATGACAGGCTATGGTTGCGTCAATGCATTTCCACCGGCGCAAACGCCGTACTGGCGACGCGGCAGCCCGCAACGGTATGGTGCAATGTGAACGAGACCGGCTCCCTGCAGGCGATGGGATGCATCGAGATCAGGATAGTGACGCCGTGCTCCGCAATGTCAGCACGGCCGCTGAGACCGGCCTCGCAGTGCACGAAAAAGCGGTCATTCACAAAGGCGCCCAGGTCTGCGAGGTGCGACAAATAGGCGCTGACCTGACTCTGAATTTGCGCAGCCAGTTGTGCATCGACGTGCTCGAACACGGCCCATCGAGTTGCCTGCCGGATCGCATTGACTATCTGCAGGCACAGGCGCCGTGCCGGCAGGCTTGCGAATTCGCGCTGCGATTCGCTGCCGCGACTCATCGTCACATTGCCCTCAAATCGCGCGGAACCGGCCGCACCCTTGCTGATGACGTTCAAGCCTACGCGCACAAGAATCTGTGCTGCGTCATCGTCCAGCGCAACAGCCGGCACAAACCTGCGGTTCAGGCCCATTGCCTGATCATCGAGCGCATGCCATGCACCGCGATTTCGATCCAGCCGGCACAACAGCCCTGCTATGGCGCCGCCGACCGCCAGCCACGATGAGGTGTCCTCGCCGCGATACCGCATGCGCGGAAAATAGCCCAGCATATTTGCGCTGGCATAGCCGAGCGTTCTGAGGCCGTTGACGGCGTCGGCGGCTGTCGTCCAGCCTGCACTCGGATCGACAATGAGCATGGCCCCTCTTTCGCGACAGTAGCGCTCCGCAGCAAGCACTGCCATCGGGCCGACGTCACTGCCCTTGCCGGGCGGCGGCAGGTACAGCAAATCGAATTGTTCAATCTGTTGCAACGCAAACAGACCCGTCTCATCCCTGCGCGAACCCACCAGATCGTAGGCGGATAGATGCGTGCCGTCGCTGCCACCCTGCACGTGTTCCGCATAGGCCGAGCCTGGTGGTGTATTCGGACCTGCCGTTGCCTCCGGGCGATGCGTTGGCAGCGGCAATTCGGCGCGCGCCAGCCGCGACGTCAGCAACGAGTCGACGATGAAGTTTTCCTTGTCTTGGCGAAAACCCGCCTGTCGATAAATCTCCTGATCACGGACGAGCCCTGTCTCAGGATCAACTCGTTGTAACGCCAGGTTGAAGAGTTCATCGTTGTCTGCGGCGATGCCGTCGTAGTCTACTGCGGCCCGAATGCGCTCGGTCGAACCGGGCTCGAGCGCGCGCAATACGAGGGCGGATCCATTCGCTGGCAGGCACAGCATTGCACCGCGGGCACCGTTGGCGACACGCACGACATAGACGTTTCTGCCGCCGTGCTCGAAAAACTGTTGCACAGCAGGACCGAGACTCGATCGCGACCAGACATCGCCAAAGCGGCGCCGAAAGTCGCCAAAGTTGTTGATCAGGACAGGTTCGTTAAGGGGGCCGCGAAGCGCACGACCAATAAAGGCAGCCGTGGTTTCACGCGACGCATACAGGGACTGACCCGCTGGCGCCATCTCTGTGACCGTGATGCCACGATCAACCGCATCTGACACTATATCCCCGCAACAGCCAGGTAATCGTGCGTTCATTCTAATTCAGTGCTCACCCCATATGCCATCGGATTGGTTACTATTCACGCGATGACTGATTACCTCGGCCAGGCGTTTCCAGAGTTATCCCAGCGTTTGCCCAAGACGTCCCTCGCGGATTTGCCGACGCCGGTCGATGCACGATCGATTGTGATTGGCGAACAGCAAAGAACAATTTCGCTAAAGCACGACGAGCACAGCAGCAAGATCTACGGTGGCAACAAGGTGCGCAAACTCGAGTATCTGCTGCGCCGCGCGTGTGACAGAAATGCGCAACGAGTCGCAACATTCGGCACCGTTGCCTCCAATCATGCCCTGGCGACCGCCCTGCATGCGGCGTCGCTGAATCTCGGATGCACGTGTTTTCTATCGCATCAGATCAAGACGGCCAACGTGCCTCTGGCTCTTAATATGCATTTGCAGAATGGCACCGAGATCGTGCACTTCGGCGGTGATCGGGCTGCCCGCGTGCGCACGCTGCGCAGAAACCTGTCCGACCAACGCTGTTGGGTCATCCCAGTTGGCGGCTCTACCTGGCTCGGCGTTTTGGGATTCATCAACGCAGGCCTCGAGCTTGCCGAACAGATCGACGCGAAACTGGTTCCCGAGCCTCAGCGCCTGTATGTCGCTAATGGCACTATGGCGACGTCTGCAGGACTGGCGCTCGGGCTGGCGTTGGCGGGATTGCGAACAGAGGTTCACGCAGTGCGTGTAACGCATGACTATATTGCCAACCCCGAGGCGATGCGTCGCCTGATCGCCAAGACGGTCACGCTGATGAACCGCTTCGACGCCTCTTTTCCGGCTGATCTGGGCAACAAGGTTCGCCTTATCTTTCGCGATGAGTTCTTCGGCGGCGGCTACGCGCATACCACGGAGGCCGCCGATAAGGCGATAGGACTGGCGCGCGAACAGTTGCGGCTCGCGCTGGATACGACGTACACAGGCAAAGCAATGGCCGCACTGCTGCACGACGCCCGACGGCCGGAGCTGGCCGATCAGTCGCTGCTATTCTGGAATACTTACAACTCGCGGCCATTACCGGTTACGCCTGACAGGCCGGAGGATACCTCGGCGCTGCCCGCAGAGTTTCTCCGCTACTTCGACTGATCGGACTTACCTGGCTGCTGCTTTAGCCCTTCACTTCGCTTTTCACGGCGCTTTTTTTCTTCTTCGGCTTCTTGCGCTTCGCGTTGCTTGCGAGCGATCTCTTCGAGCATCAGGTCCAACCATTCGCTCACATCGGCTCCGCTTCCAGTTCACCCTCACGAACCGCTGCGTCGATCATTTCGCGAACTTCGATCAGCGTAGGAGCCTCGGGATCGGTGGTTACGATATTGTGCACCAGGCGGGCACGGGCAAATACTTCGTCCGAATCGTGCACGGCGATACGCGCCGGCACGCCGCGGCCGACGCTGGCGATGGCACGCACGTGATCCTTGTCTCTTTTCGTCAGCCCGGCTTCGGATCGCTCTTTGTAGCGAGCGAAAAGTGACGTAATACGCTCTTCTGCGCTCAGCGCGTCATCTTCGAGCGGTTGGTGGCCCTCGAAATACACCTGCCCGTCAAGTTCGCCAATCAGGAACGGCTCGTTGATGATCGTGACAGTCTCACCGATCTCGACGAGTTCGTAGAGCAATTCGATATTTTCCGGATACAGCCGCACGCAGCCGTGACTGACGCGCATTCCGACACCGTATGGCTGATTTGTGCCATGAATAAGGTAGCCTGGCATGTCGAGCTTCAGCACGTGCGAACCAAGCGGGTTGTCGGGACCGGGCGGCACGACTGCGGGCAGCGGGTTGCCCTGCTCGACATGTTCGCGACGCACGGACGCGGGCACGTACCAGTGCGGATCACGCGCCTTAGAGACGACTTTCGTCGCTCCCAATGGCGTTTCCCAGCCTACCCGTCCAATTCCGATTGGATAGGTTTTGACGACCTGCGCCTGACCCTCCGGCACTTCCGGGTAATAAAACAGTCGCTTGGACGCGATGTTCAGGACAACACCCTTCCTCGGCACATCAGGCAGCACGTACTGCGTGGGTAGCAGCACCGGTGTGCTCGGGCCGGGGAGCCACGGGTCGACAGTCGGGTTTGCAGCAATAAGCTCGTCATAGCCCAGGCCGTAGCTTCGCGCCAGGTCGGACAGCGTGTCGTCGGCGCGCGGATACACAATCTGCGGCATGCCGATGACCGACTGCTCGGGGGATTCGAGCACGAAATGATTGGCAAGGATCGGATGCTCGACGGGCCGCTCCGCGAGAGGCACGGCGCGTGCGGGCCGGTCACCGCGCATCGTGTCGAGGAAATCCTCGAACGTTGCACAGCCGCCGAGCATCAAGAGTGGCAGCAACAGTGAGGCGCGAAAGTTAAGTTGTCTCGTGATGTTCAAAGCGGGCTGCCGAAACCGGACCAGGGGATTTTGTCAGAAATCCGGGCGCGACACTAATCCTGCGGCGGCGGGTATTCGCGTGTTTGTGGTCAGGCCGTCCGGCAGGCCACCGCCAACGATTATGGCTGCTGACAGTCAGGCTGCGTGCCTGACTGCAGTGCTTCGTTGTACAGCGGCAGCGTGTCACCCCACTGCGAAATGAGCGAATCGATACGCTTTTCGCCCGACGGATGCGTTGACAGGAACTCCGACGGCGCTT
>CAMYIS010000340.1:0-669 GCA_947258485.1 uncultured Woeseiaceae bacterium | reverse complement strand
GCCGCAACCTGGATGCCAACACCCGAGAGCTTGGTTCGGCCGGCCCTCTCGTTGGAGTGCCGAGCCGTGACATGCGCGATCTCATGGCCGATAACGGCGGCGAGTTGGTGCTGGTTCTGTGCAGCTTTGAGGATGCCCTGCATGACACCAATCTTCCCGCCCGGCATCGCAAACGCGTTCACCGAATCATCGTCAAAAATCGCCATTTCCCAGGGCAGGTCACGATACTCCGGCTCCAGCACCTGAACGACGGCATTAGCGACACAGGCAATGTAGTCAATCATGGCGCGATCCGTTATCAGCGGCATGGAAGCCTTCATTTCAACGAATTGCCGGGCAGCTTCGGCCGCCAGCTCATCGTCTGAAATTCGCATGGGCCCGGCACTACCCAGCGCCGGGATCCCGATACCCGCCGCCAGCAGCGCGATGGCTGCGATTAGCTGCAATCTTTTCAGGTGTGGTGATTGCATCATGACACCTCAAATAACGCGCAAACTGCGCCGCTGTTGACACGATTATACGGGGTTTGGACCATGCCGGCGGGGCGCGGTTCCACTGTCCTAGCGTGGCAGGCGGGATTCAAAGCGGCGGCGCCAGCCGGCCGCATCGACGCGCTCGATGGCGCTGTCGATACTGGACATAAGGCGCTTCTGCAGTGGCTGCCGGATC
>CAMYIS010000339.1 GCA_947258485.1 uncultured Woeseiaceae bacterium | reverse complement strand
CTGTAACGATAAGCAGCGATGCGCCCGCCTGCCGGCAGGCAACCACTTGCGACATGCCCTGCTGGCCCGGACCCTGGATCAACACGCTGGAGTCGTAACCGACGCCGCAATCAAACAACGCCCACTGGATGCCGTTCGCCATCGGCGTGACGACGCCGGCGAGTTCGGGCGTGATCGTGTCCGGAACCTTGTGCAGCACCGCGTTCCAGGGCAGGTACATGTATTGGGCGAAGCCACCCCAAAGATGCGGGGCACGCTCGGCGGACGTGTAGCCGTAACGTATTGCTTCGGGATTCTTGCGCCAGTCGGTGGCCGCGCACAGGCGGTACTCGCCTTTATGGCACCATTCGCACGCAAAACACGGCACGTAATGCTCGATGAAAACGAGGTCGCCTTCCTTGACCTTCTTGCGTTCCTGGAACTGCTTGCCCGCTTTCGCGATATAGCCGATGTTCTCGTGCCCCATGATGACGGGGTCAGTGATAGGCGGCTTCGCGTAAAACTTCACGTCCGTACCGCAAATGCCGGCCACTTCCATCTTGACGAGTGCGCCGTCCTCCGGAATCTCCGGCATCGGGTACTCGCGAAACTCGGTTTCGTGCGCGCCGGTGCGCACGGCTGCAAGGACTTGCTGGGTCAATGCTTTCTCCTGAATTCAATTCGTCGTGTCTTTTTCGACTGTAGCAGTCGCGCCGAACGCGAGCAAACCGGCTCTTCGGCCGGCACTTATCCCGCATTGCGTCCGAAGTTATTACCGTTTCAGCTGAATCGATTGTCTCCGACGAAGACGCCCTGATAACGGCATAATCGGCTGCGTGCATGTTGCATTCAAGGACGCGAGGGTGCCCTGCTGGCCTGGTTAATCGACACCGCGAAACTCTTCGGCTTGCTGCTGCTCTTCGGCGGAGCGAGTTTTCATTTCGTGCTTTGGAGCGCCGGCACCGATCGTAAATGCGATGCGCTGAAGCAGAGTATTCTGCGACGTACCCTTGCCGTTATGGCGGCTGGTTTGCTGCTCGCACTGGTGGCCGGGGTCGCTTCACTGCGCGATCCGCTTTTTGGTGCAGAGCAACTATTGCTCGCATTGCTGTTCTTCGCAGGTCATTACTTTGCTGCACGGCTCAGCAACAAAGTGCTGCATGCGCTTGCCCTGCTCGCGGGGCTTGGCTTGCTCGGCATGCAGGCACTCACTTCACATGCGGCCAGCGAATCCGGTTGGTTGCCAATTGCCAGCAGCAGCGTGCATTGGCTCGTGGCTATCGCCTGGGGCGGTGGCGTGCTGCACCTCGCATGGCAGCCATGGCCGGCCCTGGTCGAAGCTGACGATCAACATCATGAGCGCATCACGGCAATCACGCACCGCTATGCCGTGATGTCTCTTGCGGCACTCGCCGTGCTGGCGTTTACGGGCGGCCTGCTCGGCTTCGTACACGTGCACAATGCCGATGCCCTGAACACATCGGTTTATGGCACGGCTTATAAAGTCAAAGTACTGCTGGCACTCGCGCTACTGGTAACCGTATCGCTGCATCAGCTCAGGATCATGCCGGCTTGTCGCGAGGCGGCAACCGGCGAATCACTGCATCGGGCCTTGCAGCGCTTCCGGCGCCTGGTCGGCGTTGAAGCCATGCTGGTCGCGGGACTGGTTTTGGCGACCAGCAACCTTTCGACGCGGGCGCCGCCGGGCTTCGCGCCCTTTCTTAATCCGCAGACCTGGGAATTAACTGCGGGCGATGTGCCGTTGAGAGTAGACCTGCAACCCGTCGCCGGACAACTCAGCCGCGTTCGCCTCGAGATCTCTGCGACCACGCCGGACCTTGTCTTTCCGGAGGGCACGCGGGCCACGTTCTCAACGTATGTGCCTGGCGGCGATGCCGGAACTTACGAGGTTGAAGCCCTGCCTATCGGTCCTGCGGCGTTTCTCGGCGAAACCGTGCTGGCAATGCCCGGCGAATGGCGCCTCGATCTGACGCTCGACTATCCGCGGCGTGCAGCGGTCAGCGGCAGGTATCTCGTGAATCTGCCCGGACCACCGCTGCAGAACGACATGCACGCCTACCTGAATACATCGACTATCGCGTACTCGACTGCCAACCTCGTCACTTTCGGTGTCGGCGTATTGCTGATCCTT
>CAMYIS010000338.1 GCA_947258485.1 uncultured Woeseiaceae bacterium | reverse complement strand
TCAGCGCTGCATCAATGACTCGATCTCGTCCGGATCTTTCGCCAGACCCTTGCTCAGCACGTCAGGACCCTTGTTGGTAACGGCAACGTCATCCTCGATGCGGATGCCAATGTTTCGCCAGCGTGCCGGCACTTTACGGCTCGCCGGAATGTAGATGCCGGGTTCGACCGTGGTGACCATGCCGGATTCCAGCAGGCGCCACTCGTCGCCGACCTTGTAGTCGCCGACATCGTGCACGTCCATGCCCAGCCAGTGCCCGGTGCGATGCATGAAAAACTGGCGATATGCGCCATCCCTGATCAGTCGCGGCAAAGTGCCCTCGAGCAGCCCAATTTTTTTCAGGCCCTTGGTAATCACTTTTACGGCTGCGTCATGCGGTTCGTTCCAGTGATTGTCCTTCTGTGTTTTGTCGATGGCGGCAAGCTGTGCCTCAAGTACGATCTCGTAAACAGCCCGCTGCTCCGGACTGAATCGTCCGCTGACCGGCATTGTGCGCGTCACATCCGACGCGTAATAGTCGAGCTCGCATCCTGCGTCGATCAGCAACAGGTCGCCGTCCTGCAGAACGGCGTTGTTTTCGACATAGTGCAACGTGCAGGCATTAGCGCCGGTTCCGACGATCGGACTGTAAGAGAGCCACGCGCTGTTGCGGCGGAACTCGCTGACAAATTCGGCCTCGACCTCGTATTCGTAAAGCCCGGCACGGACCATGCGCATCGCTCGCGTGTGCGCCTCTACGGCGACCTTTGCGGACTTGCGCATTGCCGAGATCTCGGCCCTGCTCTTGTACAGGCGCATGTCGTGGAGGAGGTGATCGAGAGCCACAAATTCCTGTGGCGTATGCACGCCGCGCGACTCACGCGAGCGCAGCGAATTCACCCAGTCGGCGATGCGGGTGTCGAAATCCGAATACAGGCCCATCGTGTAGTACACGCGGCTGCACGACTCCATGATGCCGGGCAGGATGTCGTCAATATCGGCGATGGGAAACGCGTCGTCGGCAGCAAAATCTTCAATCGCGCCGTCCGGGCCGGAGCGCCGCCCGTCCCACAGCTCCTTGTCGGGATCGCGTTCGCGGCAGAACAGCAAATACTCGCCCTTGTCGCGGCCGGGCGCCAGAACGGCAACCGCATCCGGTTCGGCGAAGCCGGTCAGGTAGTAGAAATCGCTGTCCTGTCGAAAGCGGTACTCGACATCACGGCTCCGCGTTCGAATCGGTGCCGAGGGCAAGATCGCGATGCCACCCTGTCCGACCATGCGCATCAGCTGCTTTCTGCGCCGGGCGAATTCCTTGCTATTCATCTCCTGCCACCTAATGCAGTGCGTCGGCGCCGCTCCGGGCGCTATTGGTCATAGATTCGTGACGAAAATCGGCCAGCTCCTCGTAGATCAGCTGTGCAGCGACGCGAAGATATTCCACGATTTCGGTATAGGCCTGCTCATCCGACTCGTCGCCATCGCCGTCTTCGGCTGAAGCGCGGGTAACCTCCAGCATGTCCTTTATGATGTCGGCCACGGGTGCAGCGGCAAGCCTGGCCTTCAAAGCCCCAGCGTGACTGCTCGACACGAGACCATGGAGAAAACCTTCGCACCAGTGCGCCAGAGCGGCAGCCCGGGCAGCTGTGCTATCGCTATCGGCCGGCAGCAACGGTTCGAATTCCGACAGGCGCTGCTCCAGTTGACGGTAGGTCGTTTCGAACAGCGCGCTCAACATGGCCTCGCATTCGGCCCTTTCGCGATCTGCCTCCCCTGTTCCCTCCAGGACCTGGGCTAGCCAGCCGAAGCCGCTATCGGCTCCGCTGATTGCCAACTGCCCTGACAGCAGGCCATGTGTCTGCGCTGCATCCCAGCTGGATCCGCAGCGCTTGAGCGCGTCGTCCAGCGCGTCGTGGTCGATTCCGTGTTCCATGTAGGCTGTGTCTCGAGAATTCGCTGCAGCACCAATGATCCCACGTAACGCACTGTCAGGCCACGCCAAAGGCTATTACGTCCAATTGGCGATTGATTCTGCCGATGCGCGTGTCTATATTGGCTTTATGGCTGACGACATCAACGCAAGCTTTGAACACGAATTAAAGCGCCTGGAGAAACGCGTCGACGCGTTGGTACGCGTGTGCGACCAGCTGCAGGACGAAAATAAATCGCTGAAACAACGCCAGGACACGCTCACCGCAGAGCGGGCCAACCTGTTGCAGAAGAACGAGCAGGTTCGCGCACGTGTCGAGGCAATGATTGGCAGGCTCAAAGCAATGGAACAGGG
>CAMYIS010000337.1 GCA_947258485.1 uncultured Woeseiaceae bacterium | reverse complement strand
GGCTCGTTTCCGGCATTGAATGCGCGACCACAGGAAAAGCTTGAAGCCTGGATTCGTGAGATTCAGGATTCGTTGGCGGTGTATGCGGCCGAGAATCCCGCCGAGCCGGTGGCACCGTTTGCTGTCAACCAGATCGTGCATCAAAGCAATAGTCGCCTGTATGCCGATATGGAAACCTGCGTCAAGCATGAGGTGCCGATAATCATCACCAGCCTGAGGCCGCCCGGCGACGTCGTCAAGGCCGTGCATGCTTATGGTGGTCTCGTATTCCACGACGTCATCAGCTTGCGGCACGCGCGCAAAGCAATGCAGCAGGGCGTCGACGGTATCATTGCAGTCTGTGCCGGTGCGGGGGGACATGCCGGCATGTTGAGTCCCTTTGCGCTCGTCAAGGAGATTCGCCGGGAGTTCGATGGCGCGGTGATCCTGTCGGGCTGTATGTCGAACGGTGGCGATGTGCTCGCAGCACAGGCAATGGGCGCAGATCTCGCCTATATCGGCACGCGATTCATTGCGACCGACGAAGCGAACGCGATGCCTGAATACAAAGAGATGATTGCAGGGAGTAAATCCGCCGATATCGTGTATTCATCATTGTTCTCCGGCGTTCTCGGCAATTATCTCAAAGGTAGCATTGCGAAAGCCGGCTACGATCCGGACAACCTGCCGGAAGGCGACAAAAACACAATGGACTTCGGTAAGGGTGACAAGAATGAAGCCAAAGCCTGGCGCGACATATGGAGTGCCGGCCAAGGTGTTGGCAGCATCGATGTAACGCTGCCGACTCGCGATCTCGTCATGCGTATGGAGGAAGAGTACCAAGCCGCGCGAGCGCGACTCGGCGTCGCCTGATCGATGAAGGTTGTTGCGCTCTCTTATCTTTTTGTCGCCGTCGGCGGCGCACTGGGCGCAATGGCGCGTTTCGCACTGAACGTATTTATGCAGCGGGACATTGCGTTCCCGTGGGGCACGCTGAGCGCCAATCTCTTCGGTTGCCTCGCCATGGGGGTCATCGCCCAACTCGTTGCCAGTGCCGCCTGGTTCAATGAGGCCGGCGTTATTCCCGACCAATACCGGCTGTTGTTTGCCATCGGATTTTGCGGCAGCTTCACGACGTTATCGGCGCTCGTCATGGAGCTGCACACGATGCTGCATCGTAACGAAATCCTGAGCTCGTTTGCCTATCTGATGGCGACGATGGTGGGCGGATTCGCGTGCTTCTATCTCGGCTTCGCACTTACCCGCGTGCTGCGCATCTAGAAAAAGGGGTCGAACCGCATCTTATCTGAGAATAGGGTTCGGCCCTTTATTCTCCTAAAGCTCAGTCGCAGCCGCTTCCAGAATTGCAGTGATTTCCGGCAGCCAGTCAAGCTGCTCGGGCTTCATCATCACCGACCGCAAACACGTCACTGTTTCCGTATTCGCCCTGACATCCAGTGCATAGGCGCAGAAGAGTTCCGCCGGCAACTCGATCAGGGCCAGGTGCAGGTTCCGTTTCGCCGCGCTGGCAAACACCTGGCGCGCACGCTTGCTGGATTCTGCCGTATCGTCCGCGACAACGCCGTAGACAACGATATCGAGTTCCGGCTGCATCATTGGCCAAAAGTACGGGCTGCTTTGCAGGTGCCGCCACAAGCCGCGTGCGGCGAGCAAGCATCGGTCGAGCCAACCGGCAAATTGCCCTCCGGCGACGAGCGGATACAGCTGCTGCGTCGCCCACAGTGCGACCGCCGAAGCGCCGGCTCGCGAGCACTCGAGGCTGATTTCGCCGAGATGCAGTTCTGCAGAGCGGAAGTAGGTGTATGGCGAGCCGTGCTTGTAGAAGCGCCCGACGCTGGCGTCGCGGAACAGGATGCAGCCGCAGCCATAGGGCTGCAGGCCATGTTTGTGCGGGTCGATAACCATTGAATCCGTCGCGCCGAGAACATCGTAGACTCCGGCTGTCTCAGGACTGATTTCGCTGGCCAGACCGAAGTAGCCGCCGTACGCGGCATCGGCATGAACGCGCGTACCGTGTTGTTGCGCGAGTGCGAGAATCGCCGGCAGCGGGTCGACGGCCCCAAACCCGGTGTTGCCGATCGTCGCTACAATCGTGCCGACGTCACCGGCCTGCAGCACGTTCGCCAGCGCTCCCAGGTCCATGCGTCCGGTCGCGTCGACGCCAACCGGCGCGAATGACAGGCCGAGGACATCGCTTATGCGCGAATGCGTATAGTGCGCCTGTTCCGATGCAACAATTCGCTTGTCCGGATGCAGCTTGCCGGCAATCCACAGCGCTTCGAGATTGGCCATCGTGCCGCCGCCCGTCAGGTGGCCGAGCGGCTCCGCCCAACCGATCAGGCGTCCGAGATCGACGATGCACTCTTTTTCCATTGCCGAGCTTGCACGGCCCCCGTCCAGCGCATGGTTGTTCGGGTTGATCCACAGCGACATCGCGTATGCGATCCTCGCAATCGCGTGCGGTGGTTTGAGCATCTGGCCAGCGTATTGCGGGTGATAATACGGGTAGTTGTCCTGCATGCGCTCCGCAGCGAGCTGCAGCACCGCTGCCGCCGCCTCACTATCGAATTCAGGTGTAAACGCCGGCAGA
>CAMYIS010000336.1 GCA_947258485.1 uncultured Woeseiaceae bacterium | reverse complement strand
GCGGCGGCCCGCGATCGCCAAAATAATCGAGGCTGCGCAAGCGACGGCCGCAACGGCCTGAACCGGACGAGCAAGCGATGCGCAGAATTTGCGTCTACTGCGGCTCGAACAAGGGCCTGAACAACATTTACGCCGACGCTGCAGCGGATCTGGCCGATGTGCTCGTGAGGCATGATTACGAACTGGTTTACGGCGGTGCGTCGAAGGGGACGATGGGAGTCCTCGCCGATGCCGTCCTCGGACGGGGCGGTAGAGTGCATGGCGTCATTCCGCAAATGCTGGTCGAAAAAGAAATGGCGCATTCCGGCCTGACTGAGCTGCACGTCGTCGCATCGATGCACGAGCGCAAATCGATGATGGCGGCATTGTCCGACGGTTTTATCGCGCTACCCGGCGGCTTCGGTACGCTCGAGGAACTCATCGAAATACTGACCTGGGGTCAGCTGCGTTTCCATGACAAGCCCTGCGGCGTCATCAATGTGCGCGGCTACTTCGACCAACTGCTCGCGTTCCTCGATCATGCGTGGGAAGAAGGCTTCGTGCGTGCCGCAAATCGCCGCATGCTGCTGTGCGCGGACGACGCCACAGGTCTTATTCAACAGTTCGAGCAATACACGGCGCCGAAGATCGACAAGTGGACGTCCTAGGCCGACAACAGCTGCGTTTAGAACAGCAGCCGGAGCATGCCTTTGGCCGGAGCGCGTAGATTTTGCGCGAACAAAGTGTATTGCACGCCGAAGCGGCGGCCTTTCAGCGCGTGACCAGCACATAGGCGCAGCGGTATTTTGAACGCTTCAGACGGCGCGCCAGGCGCGATTTGGCCAAGCTTGGTGGACACCTGGATCGCTTTCTTGCGAACGACGACTGATGGGTAGTTCGCCCGCTCCCTGCGCGTGCGTTCAACGAAACCGCCGTCCATCGGTCGCAGCGGTAATTCCGTAGCAACGTGAAAGGCATCGTGATTCGGTACCACCAGCGTCAAGGAGGCGTCGCGAATCGCTTCCTCACCCTGATTGTAAACGACGAGCTGCACGTCACTCTTGTGCTCCTCAAACAGGAAGTGTCTGTCGTGGTCACGGTATTGCCGTTCTATTTGTTGCATCTCGGCCAGGAGATCTTCGGTCGACCGCGATTCATAAGGTTGATCTGAACCGAACAGGCGGGCGTGCGTCAGTCGCGCCAACATGGAATTGGTCGTGGCTCCCGCTACACGAGTACGTGCCTCCATCAGCTGCGTCAGCTTCCAGCCGGCCACGGCGGACGGAAGCTTGTCGAGGTTGACCGTCGCTACCTGCAGATCCTTGTAAATGATCTCACCCGGAAATCCGATTTCGATGCTGGTTGCCGATACCGAGTCGCGAAACTTGGTTTCGAACAAGGTCTGTAACTGGCGGCGCCCCATCTTTACCGGCACGTCGTTGACGCGCATGTAGGCGTCGCCACGGCGCAGCAGTTCAGAGTGGTCGACGCGCATCATGTAAGGGCGGTCCTGGCAGTCACCTATCTCGAAGACACCGAGGCGTTCACCGTCGACGGTAACAGCCTGGTAGCGGATACGCAGCGGTGGCTCGATATGCTCATTTGCGAGCGCCTGGTAGGCCGGCTTGCCAGAGAAGTCATCACGATCGACGGCATGCAGTTTCTTGCGGCCGTTGCGGTCGAACCCGACGCCAATAACGATGTAGCGATTACCTTCTATCGAGGAATTGGCAATCGCGAGTACGTCACGCAGAAAATCGTGCACGCCGTTTTTGCCGTAAGCAGACTTGCGAAACTGCACGGCCGTGGACGGTGTTGCCGATCGGGCGATTTGGGCCAGGTGGTCCATAACACACGGAATTCTGAACGATTATTCACGTTCAGGGCCGGAACTGATCGTCATTTCTGACAAAAGCCGGTTATTCTTCCATGCCATGAGCCGCGAATCAGAAGCACCCCTGTCAGAAGACCCTCTGCGCGTCATCGCGTCGCCGCCGCCAACCTTCAGAGCAGCGGACGCTCGTGACGTGCTTAACGAGCAATACGGAATCGACGGCGTGCTGGAGAGTCTCGTCAGCGAGCGCGACCAGAATTATCGCGTCACGCAGGCCGATGGCCAGCAATTTGTTCTCAAGATCGCCAACGCGGCGGAGCAGAAGACGGTGACCGAAATTCAGATCCAGGCTCTGCTGCACATCGAGAATAAACATTGCGCGGTCGCAACCCCGCGCATAGTGCGAACGCGTGATGGAGCCGCGTCCACGACCATGGTCGACAATAGTGTCGTGCACATTTGCCGTCTCGTGACCTACCTGCCGGGCAGGCCGTCAGGCGACGTGCCTGTCGACGAAACACTGGCCAGGAGTATCGGCAGGAGCCTGGCCGCGATAGATATCGCGCTAGCGGATTTCGAGCACGTCGGGGAAAGTCAGGCATTGCTGTGGGACCTGCAACGAGCCCTCGAAGCGCGGCCGCTGTTGCGGCATGTTCCAGACGATGCGCTGCGCGAATCTGTCAGCTCTTGTCTGGCCGACTTTGCAGAAGATGGGCTGCATCGGCTGCAGGCTTTGCCCAGGCAGGTCATTCACGGTGATCTCAATACTGGAAACGTGCTCGTAGCTGCGGATGATGCGGCGTCTGTCGCCGGCGTGATCGACTTTGGCGACATGGTGCGTGCGCCTAAGATCGCCGATCTGGCCATTGCAGCTTCCTATATGCGCTCAGAGGCAGACGATCCGCTGGCGCTGATCGCAGCCCTGGTCG
>CAMYIS010000335.1 GCA_947258485.1 uncultured Woeseiaceae bacterium | reverse complement strand
ATGGATTGACCGACGGCCTCGAGTCGGGCGTTACGACGGCGGTGGCTGCCGGCACGAGCGATGCAAACGGCACGCCTTTCACCGGCACTGATACGGGTTCGCCTAATTTCGACCCGGACACGGATCCGTCCAGCACGACCGATCCAGCTGATCCGGACACCGACAACGATGGCCTGCAGGACGGCGTCGAGGACAGCAATGGCGATGGGTCGACCGGCACGATAACGATCGGCGGCACGGGCACGAGCGGCTCGGGCGAGAGCGACCCGAACAATCGTGACACCGACGGCGACGGTCTCAGCGACGGCAACGAAGCCGACGGCAGCGGCGTGCTCGGTGGCATCGGCGCCACCGATCCTCTCGATACGGACACCGACGACGGCGGGGTCGACGACGCCACCGAGGTATTGGTCGACCTGACGAATCCGACAGCCGGTAACGGCGGTGACGATCAGCTCGACACGGACGGCGACGGCGTATTCGACGTAGCAGATACGGATCCGCTCGATCCCTGCGCGCCGGACTTCCCGAGCCCGAGTTGCCCGGACAGCGACAACGATGGCGCGGCGGATTTTGGTACCCCGACAACGAGCGTTCCCGTTGAGCCCGACCTGGCCGCGAACAGCGACCCCTGTATTCCATCGCAGTTTGTTGCCAGTTGCACTGCCGATACCGACGGTGACGGCACAGCGGACAGTGTCGAAGGCGAGTTCACCGACACGGACGGTGACGGCACGCCCGACTACCAGGAGCCGTCGAACGCGGATACTGACGGCGACGGCGTCAACGACCAGAATGATGCAGGCAATACGGACCCCTGCATTCCGTCGACGCTGGCGCCAGGCTGCACCGCCGACACGGATGGTGATGGCCTGAATGATCCGGATGAAGTCCCTCTCGGCACGGACCCGTTCAACGCCGATACGGACGGCGATGGGGTCGATGACGGGGTGGAAGCCGGCAGCGCCACCAGTCCCCTCGACCGCGACAGTGACGACGACGGCCTGTCCGACGGTGTCGAAGATGCGAATGGAGACGGCGTCGTGCAGGCGACCGAAACCGACCCGGGCGATGCGGACACCGACGGCGACGGCCTCGACGACGGCATCGAGAGCGGCGTTGTTGCAGGTATCGCCGACCCGGATGGCGCGGGTCCGCTGGGAGGCACCGACCCATCATTCAGCGGCGATGCCGATCCCGCATCGACAACGAACCCGCTCGATGCCGATACCGACGGCGACGGTCTTGACGACGGCGCCGAAGACGCGAACGGTGATGGCCAGACGTTGAACACGATCGGCGCGACCGGCGGTGCGCCGGGCAGCGGCGAGACGGACCCGGCCGACACGGATACTGACGGTGACGGCCTTGGCGACGGTGACGAGGTCAACGGGACTGGACCGCTCGCAGGCATCGGCGTGACCGATCCGCTCGACACCGACACCGACGACGGCGGCGCGCAGGACGGCGCCGAAGTGCTGACCGGCAACACCGACCCGACGGCCGGCAACGGCCTCGATGATGCGATCGACTCTGACGGTGATGGCGTCACCGATCCGGTGGAGAGCACGCTCGGCACCGACCCGAATGATGCCGACTCCGACAACGATGGCCTGACCGACGGCGCAGAGGTCGGCGCCAACGGCATGCGGGACGCCGGCGAGACGGATCCGCTCGATGGCGACAGCGATGATGATGGGCTATCCGACGGCACCGAGGCCAACGGCTCAGGTTTGCTTGCAGGGTATGGGCCCACCGATCCGCTGCAGGCCGACAGCGACGGCGACGGCATTGACGACGGTGTCGAAGCGGGTGTCTCGACGGATGGCGTCGACGGCGGTACCAGTGATGCTGCCGGCATTCCGTTCGTCGGTACGGCGCCGGGCTTCGTTGGCGATGCCGACCCGGACACGACGACGGATCCGACTGACACCGATTCGGATGGCGACGGTTTGCCCGACGGTGCAGAGGATCTCAATGGCGATGGCCAGACCGTCAACAGCATTGGCGACAGCACGACTACCGGTGCGGGAGAGACGGATCCCAATTTCATCGACACCGACAGTGACGGTTTGGGAGACGGCGATGAAGTTAACGGCACCGGACCGCTTGCCGGCATTGGTGCCACCGATCCCCTCGATGCCGATACCGATGATGGCGGCACCCAGGACGGCACCGAGCTGTTGTCGGACGGCACCAACCCGGTGTTTGGCAACGGCGCCGACGATGCCGCCGCTGACCCCGACAACGACGGCCTGAGCAATGCCCAGGAGGCGAGCCTCGGCACGGACCCCAACGACGCGGACACCGATAACGACGGCATCGACGATGGCAGCGAGGTCGGCAATGACGGCGTTGTCGGCAACGATGACACGGATCCGCTCGATGCGGACAGTGATGATGACGGCTTGGCCGATGGCGCCGAGCTGCTCGGCACGGACGGCTCGCCCAATAACGGTGACGAAACGGATCCGCTCAGCGCCGACAGCGATAACGATGGCGTCGATGACGGCACAGAGGTTGGTTTGACAGACGGCGCGCCCGGCGGCATCAGCGACGGCGACGGGCTTGTGTTCACCGGCACCAATCTGGCCGTGTTCACGCCGGACGCCGAGCCAACGACGACGACCGATCCAACGGATCCCGATTCCGATAACGACGGGCTCAGCGACGGTGTCGAAGACGCGAACGCGGACGGCGCAGTGACTAACACGATTGGCGGCACCGGCGGTGCTGGCTCGGGCGAGACAAATCCGAACAGCGCCGACACCGACGGTGACGGCTTGCGCGATGGTGATGAAGTGAACGGCACGGGTCCGCTCGCCGTGGTTGGCCCGACCGATCCGCTCGACACCGACAGCGATGATGGCGGCACCGAGGACGGCACTGAAGTGCTTGCCGACGGCACCGATCCCGCATCCGATTCCCTCGACGACGCT
>CAMYIS010000334.1 GCA_947258485.1 uncultured Woeseiaceae bacterium | reverse complement strand
ATTTAACATAATATACATTATACGCATATATAGGGGGGTCTAGCTCTCTCGGCCAATCAGAGCGTCCAGAGGTATATCGAGGTTTTCGTGCAGTGACCTGATCATCGCCAATGATAGCTTTCGACGTTTGTTTAGAATCTCCGAC
The DNA here is from genome assembly GCA_947258485.1 of uncultured Woeseiaceae bacterium. Lineage (GTDB taxonomy): Bacteria > Pseudomonadota > Gammaproteobacteria > Steroidobacterales > Woeseiaceae > UBA1847. The sequence goes on along the minus strand of CAMYIS010000334.1, from coordinate 8,016 downwards.
ACCCGCGCACGAGAGCCCAGAAACGGTTCCAGGTCTTTCCGAGTTAAGCCCAATTGCTCCATGCGAAACTTTATGGCCTCCACGGGCTCCGGTGCATCGATTGGAAATTGCTCTTTCTCATACGCGTCAACCAACGTTGCCAGAACATCCAGTTCATCGCCTTCTGCGGTATCGTGCTGCGCCGACATGAGTGCCTCGATTCGTTTCAGGGCACTCTCGTGGTCGCTGGAATTACGGATTGGACGAATGGTCATTTAGATGTGCTCCGGAACTCGGTTATTACCACGACATCAGCTTCGTATTCACTCAGCCGTTCTGCAAATCGGACAGCGCGGCCTCAACCTCCATGCTGAGCATTCCTGGTTACGATTCGCATGCGTCGATTCTATCGGATTCTAGGGACTGCCAAAGGCCAGAACTGACCCAAACTTGCCCCCTGCCCCACCTGGCTGCCCTTAACTCTTGCATAAACCTTAGCGCCCTCCCCTAGCTCAAACGTCTTCAATCGGCTGATTCTCGCTGCTAAAGCTCTCGCTTCACCCGAGACCAACCGGCCAAACCTCCACTTTCGGAGTATGATGAATTTCTGCTAATGACTACACCTACAACCGAACAAGCCGCATTGGATTACCTCAATCGCGGTTGGTCCGTCATCCCTGTTCGCGAGAGGGCCAAGAGGCCTGCGGTTCGCTGGAAGGTCTATCAAAGTAAGTGCGTTAGTAAAAAGACGCTGCACGACTGGTTTCGCCGTTCACCCGATTACAACGTAGCTATTGTGACCGGCGCATTATCGGGAGTGGTGGTCTTGGACGTAGACCCGCGGCACGGCGGGAAAGACAGTCTTCGGGAACTTGAGCGCGAACACGGCTCATTACCAACGACAATGGAGTCAATTACCGGCGGTGGCGGACGCCATGTCTATTTCTCTCATCCCGGCGGCGAGGTGCACAACAGAACAAACATTAGTCCTGGCATCGACCTGCGTGGCGATGGTGGCTGCATCGTTGCACCGCCCTCAGTACATCCGTCCGGTAAGCGATATCGTTGGAAAAAGGGCCGCGCCCCCGGCGAGGTGAATCTCGCAGGCCTACCAGACTGGTTGCATTGACACACGCTTCGCGTGATCAACCGGTCAGTCTCTGAGGGTTCTTCGGCTCTAAACATCGAATCATGCACAACTCAGCTGGTTGTTCGTCTGTGGGAACGCCAGTAATCGAACCACGCCCCATGAGGGCAATCCACGATGGAACGAATTCCGGGCTCGGTGTAAAACTCACAGCATAGACTTCGATGACTCGATCTGATGGATAACAAACCAATGAACTGGAAGCGCGTGATTGCCGGAGGCCTCATTGCAGGGCTGATCATCAACATCGGCGAGTTACTGCTGAACGGGGTTGTCCTGGCATCGGAATGGGAAGCATTCCGCCAACAGCTGGGCTACGACGGTTCGTTCACGACTACGCAAATGACAATCAGCGTCATCATCACGTTTCTCTTCGGAATCGCACTGATTTGGCTCTATGCAGCGATTCGACCGCGATTCGGGTCAGGGCCAAAGACAGCCGTCATTGCCGGCGCTGCCCTGTGGTTTGTGGCCTACGTTTTGTTCGGCGCCTCACTTTGGGCCGCCGACATGTTCACGACGCGATTGATGGTCTTTTCCATCATCTGGGGCGCCGTCGAAGCGCCTGTTGCGGCGCTGGCCGGCGCTTGGGTCTACAGGGAAGACGGCAGCGATTGACTTCCAAATCGGCCAACGTATCGACTACCTGCACCCGGCTGCAGAGCCGTCACCACCGCGAGTCGGGCAGCTAAGGCCACAGGCCGATCAAAGCCCCTCTGCCGGTCCGGAGGAACCATATGCAATCTTTCACGCAATTCTTGGTCGAGTTAGCCATCGATAACGGCTTTTATCGCTGTCAATCCCAAGTTTTGCCGAATAGTTGGGTTGCCCCGCTCCTTCCACTCACTTTCGTGACCACGCAGCCGCGGGCAAAATTGGCAGCCAGATTGTTTGCCAATTAGTAATAGAATTTGTATTCTAAAACAATGCCACGTCCTGCTCGTTACGATAACGATCAAATCGTCGCGGCCGCGGCCGCGGTCGCTGCCAAACACGGACCCAGCCGCGCGACGATTGCTCGAATTGCCGGTGCACTGAGCGCGCCAACGGGATCTATCTACCATCGATTCACCTCGCGGGATGTGCTCCTCGGCGAAGTGTGGCTGAGAACGGTCGAGAAGTTCCAAGGCGACTTTGCGGTGCATCTACAAGCCCCAGATGCCAAGGTAGCTGGGCTGAACGCCGCGCATTCGGTAACACGCTGGGTTCGGAAGCACCCACAAGAAGCACGAATACTGATGCTGTATCGCAGCGAAGACTTCTTTGCAGGCACTTGGCCAAAGGAGATGTCTAAGCGGGCATTGAAACTGCGAGCGGAAATGTCGGGTGTGCTGAGAAGATTTTGTCGCAGGCTATTGGGTAAAACAGATCGCGCATCAATGAGCGCCGTGACTTTCGCGTTGGTGGAAGCGCCGTACGCTGCGGTCCGAAAATACGTCAAGGCGGGTGAACCGCCACCGCCTTTCGCTAATGACTTAATTGAAGCCACATACCACGCGGTCCTGGCCTTGGCCGGTGTTCGATGGTAACTCCGACTATCGCCGTGCTGGGTGCTTGGGCGTTGTTCGGCGGAACACACCTACTGTTGAGTTGGCCACCTATCCGGCAGCGGCTTATTAACCGACTCGGTGACACACCGTTCATCACACTGTATGCCGGTGTTGCCACCGCAAGTCTGGTGCTGCTGGCAGTGGTTATCGCTCACGAAGGCGGGCACGGACCGCGTGGACTAAATTTGGCCGCGGTACCGGCCGCAAAGTGGGGCCTCGGTGCGGTTGCCTTCGCGGGCACCGCACTTGCGATGGCCGGTCTCGCCGGTTACCCGAAATCCGCGATGGCTGTACTTGCGCGACGAATGCGTGCTTCTCATGACGCCGCGCACCAGTCGCTGCCAGGGCCAACTCCCATTGAACGAGTGACCCGACACCCGTTTTTCATTGGGCTTGCGTTGGTGATGACAGCACATGCGCTGCTGGCGAAGACGTTGGCCATGATGATATTTTTTGGCGGTTTCGCATTCCTGACTCTCGTAGGAATGTCGATGCAAGACCGTAAATTGCGCCAGCGCCATGGGTCAGTGTATGGCGATTTCGAAAACGCCACTTCCGTCGTTCCGTTCGCCCGCACGAAATCGCAAAGCAGTCCTTCCTCGGCACGGCCAGTGCGTGTTGTGGCCACCGCAATTCTGGGTGCCGCCCTGGTCGGAGCCTTACACCCATTGTGGCAACTTGGTCACGGTGCGTGGTTTGCGGTGGCTGTCGCAATCGGGGGTCTGTTTGCAACCGCAAGACAGGTGTGGCGCGCACGAGCCAGGTGATTCGGTCGCGATTTCTGCGCGCCCTTCTGATTCCTTTTAGCGGCAAGGCGTCGCTACTGCCAGACTAGTAACGAGAACGGCCTTTGTTGATACAAGAAACTAATTGCCTTGTCGCGCCAATCCCAACTCTTGCCAATCGTTACGACCAGTAACGTTTAACTAAATGTGCCTGCCCGGATTGCCTGGCTCTTGAAGGTCAAAATGCCAATTGCATCAATTTATTCGGCCGGCATTGAGGTTAGGATCCTCGACCCATGGTGTCTTCAAACAACGACAGTTTTGCTGGCGTTGAATTCACTTTAATATTCATAGCCAAGAATATAGAAAACTTATAGATACTGTTAGATACTGTGCGGCCTGCCTAGGATGGTAGTTGGTGTACACGACGATTCAAAAGTGAAAGGAATAGATGATGAAAAGAATCACACTCGTGCTGTTTATCGTGACTCTGGCTCCGACAGGAGCGTTAGCCGAGGCCGTTGTGCCGGGCAATCTGCTGGTGAGTACCGACAATGTCATTTATGAAACAACGCTGGACGGCCAGATCGTAGGAGCTTTCGCAACCCAATACCCGGGCGGCAGCTACCCTTCCACCGAGTACGCGCGCGACATCACGGTTGACGGCAACGGCATCGTGCACGTTTACAACGGCACGTTCAGCCCCTACATGAGTAGCTACGATCCGGCCCTTGCACTCCCCACCTGGACACACCAGACCTATCCCAATTGGAATACCGCCAACAATCTCTCGTACGGCGGTATCGATGTCGACCTGAGCCAGGTGTTCGTCACCGATGGGCTGACCGACAAGGGCGTCGTTGCGTTCGACACCGACAGCGGGGTGGCCTTCCGGTTCGCCGACGGCACCGACGCCATAGATCTGACGGTTGGGCTCGATGGATTGCTCTACGTTCTGTCGCCAGGCGGCAGCCCGGGTGGCAGGACAGTCGACGTTTACGATCCCCGAACCTACAGCTTCATCCGGAGCATCGACCTGACGGCAATATTCGGCTGGACCGAGCACCGTTCGATCGCGGTTGATGTCAACGGCGATCTGTTCATCGCTGATTTGGACGGGGAGATTAGTCACGTCAGTGCGGCCGGCCAGCTGGTTCAAGTCATCAGCCCGCCCTGTGACTGGATCGGATTCGAAATCTCATGCTCGTTCATCGATATCGATATTTCCGAGACGGGCCAGCTCGCGCTGGGCAGCCGATTCGGCGAGATTATCGTCACCGATGTCAATTTCTCCTCGGTGTCGAAATTCCAGATCGGCGATCGCAGTGCTTTCGTCGAGTTCGTCCCGAACCCGCAGCCTACCGTTGTTGAGATTGATATCCGCCCGGGTCGGTTTCCCAACAAGATCAACCTGAGCCGCAAGAAGAACCTCTGGATCGCAATTCTTACGGACGAGGGTTTCGATGCGACAGCCGTGGATCCGGCTTCGGTCCGCCTCGGCCCCAACGGTGCCGGCATTAATCGCAATCCCAGAGTGGTTGATACCGACGGTGACGGGGACAACGACCTGAAGCTGCGCTTCAAGGTGAGCGAAATCGGCATTTCGTGTGGCGACACGGAGTTGAGCCTGAGCGGCTCGACCTTCGACGGTACGGAAATCGTCGGTACGGACTCCATTGTCACAACCGGCTGTAACTAGAGACCGCGTTCGATAATCACGGCATGCCACGTTTATAGGCAATCAGGGGCGGGGGACCAACATTCCTCGCCCCTTTTTTCTGGGTGCTCGGAAAAAATATCGGTCGCTGCCAATGGGGCAACAGCAAGACAGTAGCCGGATCTCGTCGCGTTACTCACTCTCATTCGCTAGAGAATTTCCTTTCCTTCGCTATACTGTCATCGATCAAGGACTCAGCGAAAGGCCAGCACACGATGACCATGCGCATAATTGCGGTATTCGTTTTACTATTTGGCCTCCCAACAATCGCCAGCACCGAGGAGTTGGAAGGCAAGTACCTGTATAAGGTTACGACGATTCGGGCTGCGACCGGCGCTTTGGCGGATCTGCTTGATTGGGAGGCGCAGCTGAGTGCATCTGAGTATTACGATGAAGCGGGACAAGAGCGCCCTCTTCTCATGCGCCATTCGCAGGGCGATCAGTGGGATTTACTGGTTATCGTCCCGATGCAGAGCTGGACCGACTATCATTCCCAAGCGGCGACGCAAAAACGCAGCATTGCATCGGGCAAACATGATGATCTAATTGCCGCGGGCCAAAGATTATTCGCGTTCTACGAAGATCATTTTGCATATGGACCATCCTGGTCAGCACTAAAATCCGCATTTGCCGCAAACAGTTTTTTTCACATCGAAATGTTCGACGCAGCGCCTGGAAAAGCGAATGAACTCCTCGAACAGCGCCGTATGGAAAACACGTACCTCGTATCGACCGGCCAGACGCCGAACATGATTTTCCGTCGCGCAGCAGGTTCTGACGTAGACATCTTCACGATCGGATTCCACCGTAATTTTCAGGCTTTCGCAGCACCGGCGGATGTCACTATCGAGGAAAAAGAGCTTGCGGCAAAAGCGGCTGGGTTCAAAGGTCTTTCCGATATTTCATTCTACCTTCGCTCGCTAATCTCCGGGCATCACGACACGCTTGCAGTGAAGGTGAATTAGTCGCCGCTACTTTTGAGCGCGGGCATTCGCCCGCTTCAAACTTTTGCCGAGAACTTGGCCGCTGACCCCTGCCAAAGTCTCAGTACCCTCCCCTTCGTCAAACGACCGCGGGCGGTGCTGTCAGCTGCGATCAACATAAGTCTCAATTTGTGCGATCCGTCATATCTCATAGTCCCCGGCGCGTCCATACTGGCACGATCAGGAAAGGCTTTCTTATCCTGCATCAGGGACAGGCATGGGCACTTCGATTCTTGAAACTGCGATGATTGCACTCGGAGGCGGCATTCTGGGCGGCGTTGGTGGATGGCTGGTTCACGCCGTGATTAGTAGACGTCGCATCGTCCAGGTGTGCACCGCGGCCCAGGCAAAATTGGACGACGTCACTACTCAAAGGGACCGGTTAGGCAACAAGTATTCTCGATCGCGGGCAAGAATCGAGTCTCTTCAGGCTGCAAACGCTAAGCGAAGCGCTCACGCTTCGTACCGAACGTGAGAACACCAAAATCAAGCTTAGCACCTTACAAAATGCCCTGGGTTCATTTAGACAACAGACTTCCGCGTTGCAATCGGAGTTCGAAAAAACCCAGGAGTTCTACAAACGCGAACTGGCTAAGTCGTTTGGAAAGCGCAAATTGCTCGAGAATGAAGTCAAGGAAGCACGATCTGAGCAAGAGTCGTTTGCCAGACTTGTAGAATCGGCCAGTCTGGAACACGGATCAGACGAAAACATGATCGTCGCAGCTCAACTCAGATTAGGGCAGCTGCAAGTGCTAGAGCGAAACGTGAGTAAGCTAGAGGCTGAAAACGAGGACCTTAATCGTGAAGTGTTACGAATAAAGAAAGAATTCGAGGCGCGGGAACGCGATCTCTCAGAGTTGGAAGAACTCAGGATTCATAACGAGCAGTTGGTACGCTGTGTCGAAGCTCTGGAGGGAAGCCGTAAGGAGTATGAGACCGATGCCGAACGATATCGACAGCAGGCGGACCAATCCGAAAAACTATCCGACACACTGCGCCTTAAGCTGGACGACCTCGAGAAGAATTTCGCCGACATAGAAAAGCAACAAGACCAAGCGCTTAAGAGCGCTCGCAAAGCAGCGGTCGTGCCAATATTGAAAAATCAGCGCTGAACCGCTCTCCCAACTTTTGACACTAAGTTGGCAAATCACAGTAATCGAGAGCGCCCCTACCATTTGATTCTCGGTTTCTTGATGGATGACTACGCTCTAAGATACCAACGTGTATTCTTAGATTGCACGTCATTGTGCTCCCCAGATACAGGAATGGCGATATGGAGCTACAGACTGTTAAACAGGCCAGAGCAGCGTTTCACGAGCGCCACGCCTCGAAGTACTACTCTGGTCCTTTGCATCTTGCGACAACCGTTGGTATCAGTCTGCTGGTCGCATCATTGAGTGCCATGATGCTCGAGAAAGTCAGCCTGCTGGAATGGGTGACGGTCCCACTAACATTCCTGTACGCAAATCTGAGTGAATATTTGGGCCACAGAGGGCCGATGCATCACAAGACGAGATTCCTGAGCGAGGTATTTAAGCGCCATTCAATCGAACACCACTCATTCTTTACAAATGAAGCAGCTACATTTGACTCAAGCCAGGATTACAAAGCAGTCCTGTTTCCACCGATCCTGTTGGCGTTCTTTTTGGGCTGTTTTGCCATGCCGGTCGGAGCAATTCTTTACAATTTCGTATCACCGAACGTCTGTTTTCTATTTGTATTGACTGCAATCTTGTACTTCCTCAACTACGAGTTACTACACTTCGTTTATCATATGGATCCGCAGTCAAGGGCCAGTAGATTGCCTTTCATGAGTCGCTTGAGAAAGCACCACATCAATCACCACAACAAGTCCCTGATGACCAGTTACAACTTCAACATTACATACCCGATCTGCGACCGTATTTTCGGCACA
>CAMYIS010000333.1 GCA_947258485.1 uncultured Woeseiaceae bacterium | reverse complement strand
GAAATTCGAGGATTTGATGGCGTATGAAGATGACTGTCTGCAGGCTGTTCATATCCGACTTTGTTGGGCAAAGATGAGACGTATGCCATACAAAGCGCTTCTTTTGGAGTTGGTTTTGGCTGGAAATGGAGCAATGCTCAGCAACCGGGCCTTGGTTGCCATTGGAAAGCTTGCTGCCCATCATGGGATTAGCGTGATCGTCGATGAGATTATGACTTGTGGCCGAACTGAAAGTATGCTATTCGTTCTTTCCAAGCCATTGTCGTTTCAAGCAGTGGTTACCCACATCACCGTGGGAAAGTGGTGTCAAATGGGAATGGTCCTCCTGAGCAAATCATGGGCAGAAAAAAGAAAGGAATTGTATCCAGTCACAAAGCGTGGAGCTTCGACTGCTCTTTGTGCGGACCAGGCAGCAGTACATTGGCGGTGTCTTTTAGAAAAAAAATCAGAGATTCCGTCTAAGAGGGCCAGAGTTCTGCAAAAACTCAAGCTCACAGAGCAGGATGTTTGGGGGGCGGGTCTTCTGTTGTTTGGTCCTTGTCGGCGGGAGACAACCCACGGACTTAAGTGCCGGTACCTGCCTCTGGTTCATGCAAACACACCGATTGACTCTGTCAAATCAACCCGGGTGATGCCTGCCAAAGATTATCGATCTCATGTCAATAAGTCGATCATGGATGCGACAAGAAAATGGATATTGGAGGTGCCTCAGCCAAAGGTGGATGTGCATTCATCGCCTGCAGAACAAAAAATGGATGCTGAGCGATTGAGTGATTTTACCTTTATTGCCAAGTTGATAAAGGATTGCAGTGAGTTAGAAGAGAAGCCATCTGATGAATGGAGGCAAAAATGTATGCCAAAGGATATCAACCGAACTCAAGGAGAAGCTGCCTTGGCTCGATTGAAGATGGCTGGATGTATGGAAACAACCCAAAAGGGCAAAAAATGCAAGCGAATATGGAAGCTGCACGATGGGTTAATTGCTCCCTGGAAAAGTGACGACTTCGATGAGATCTTGTCTATTACTGGGATGTACAATTGATGTGTGGCATAGACCCAATAATTGCATTTTACGTAAACCATTACTTTTTTTAAATTACAGCGAACGACGATTTTTCCACCACAGTTATCGCACCTCTCCGACTGCAACGAACTACCTCCAGCCAGCCTAACCTCTACGGTCCGTGCACCCACGACCAGTTGTGCAAGTTGCGGGACCAATCGGCTGCATGCATAGTTTTGCGCAGATTGCAGTGCAAAGAGTCCAACCCACACCGGACGCGGACAAACACACCCACGTGCACCAAAGCTAGGTAACCGTCGTGCATTTCCTTCCTGATGGTCGTCGCGTCCCGGGAGTCGTTGATGGGGACGCGACCAAAAAGAGTGTAGGACTCGAGCGGGTGGCTTTTGTTGCTGTCTTCGTGACAGTGCAGAGCCATGTGGTTGCGCATTTCGCCCGTACTGCATGCCCATTCGAGGAGCACTATCTGCGCGAATGTCAGTTGCAGTCCCAGTTTGCGGGCAGCGTCCGACCAAAAGGTGTGGGCCCCCTGGATATTGTCAACGATACGCTGGTGGGATTCGATGAAGCTGTCGTAAATTTGCTTGAGGTCGCCGACCTCAAGCAAGTTAAGCTCCGAGCACAAAGCCATACTGGTCAGACGCTGCTTCATCTCTTGAAAGGTCTTGCGAATGGTATGCACGCACACTGACATGGCGGCCTTCTTCTGCGGCTTCGTGGGGCGATTCATGAAAACGTCGGCGTAGGCGGCTAGGTGGACTTCGACCTTCCCTGTATCGATGTTTCGGTACACAACGGCAACCGATGTGTTGCCGTTCGTGTGGGAGGCGATCATTTCGCGCTGACCCTTCGTTGCCCGGCTCATGCTCTTACTGTCGTAGAGATCCCCGATGGTGGGGAGACGGTACCCACCAGCTGCGCCGCACCGATTGGCCGTTGGCTTCTTGGCAATGTTTTGGGTCTCTGTGCGGCTGATCTCGACGATGTCCTCGTTGTCGAGACTAAGATTGCTGATCATTACGAAATTGCGCTCAGTCGAGGCCTTGTTGGTCGGCCACACTACCACCCCAATGGTGCCATCGCCGGGATTTTCGATCACCTGCTTCTTCGGCGGAA
>CAMYIS010000332.1 GCA_947258485.1 uncultured Woeseiaceae bacterium | reverse complement strand
CTGGTTTGCAGGGTCTGAAAAAGGCCTTCCAGGCGTTGGTCGGTCTGATCAGCAGAACTGATAACGGGAAAACACAAAACCAGGGCTGTGGTCATTTGCAACACTAGCTTTAACGATCTCATGTTGTTCACTCCTCGAGACGCTATGAATACCGGCACAATGCTACCAGTGTTTTGCCAGGGTTTCTAATCGCGCGGATTTCACCCCCGACACACTCACGGGCAGCATTGTGCCAGTATGATTCCCGAGCTGAGCAGAAATACGCCGATTTTTGTCACGCTCGATTTACTCTTTTGCGACGAACTTTAACGACTGGTAAGCGGTCCGCCTGGCCTGGCGACGCTTGAGCGGAGACTCAAAGAAACGGGTCAGGCTCGCGACCAGGATTTGAGCATTCGCCGGCTCGAGATTCTTGAATTCATCTCGCACTGCCAGTGCCGTTTTCAGTAAATGTACCGACACAATGTGTTCGGCCTCGCCATGATCCAGCACCCGCTCCAGCAGTTGATTTAAGCGGCCCTCGAGATCGTCCGTTTTCCAGCTTTCCAGATCGAGTTCGCGGGTGGTAAATCCGGCATTGCGACCATTGAAGCAGGCCATCTGTAGCAGGCCCTGCGGCCACAATGCCGGGTAGCGCGAGCACTGTTGCCTGACGGCATTAGCGAAAGTCAGGCCATGCGTAAAATCAAGCCAGCCCACGTTGCCGGAAACCGGTACACGAATCTTTTCCTGTTGCTCAATATCAAAACTCAGCAGATTTATCGCGTTTGCAATCAGTAACGCCTGGTAAATATCTTCAGGTGGGTTACCACTGCAGGCAACTACAGCTTTCATCGACTTGTTGATACCCTTATGACGCCACAGGCTGGCATCGGGTTTTTGCTGCTGGTGCTGACCCCATTTTTCCAGCTGGGTGCTGTAAGCGCGAAATTCCGGAATCTTGTCCTCGCGCGAGGCGTAGATAAATTCACGTACCAGCGATAGCAACAGGGGCTCCATCACGCTGTTTCCGAGAGATTCGATAAGCTTGCCGGCCTTGGTGACGTAGATCAGTGCATGTCCGAAATCGTTGTAATGCAGTAACGAAGCTCGCGAGAGCGCCGGTTCAAAGTCAGTAAAAGATAATCCGTCACGGATACCACCGCGTATCGCCGCCACCGCGGCTGCTTCATTTTCCGTCTCGATATCATCGACAAAACGTGATGCATCAAACGCAGAAGTCTTTTCGGTAAAAGGATATTCGCGTTCACGCAGAACGTCGTAGGCAAGGTGCGTGACGCTTTCGACCAGGCAGACCAGCTTCAACTCCTCATTTTGCCGGTTTTCGTCATAAAGGGTTATCCAGTCTGCCATGCCGGCGTAGGCGTGGGTCCAGCCAAACTCCATTTTCTGCCATGACCAGTCGATGGCCAGGCGCAGCACGTCAAACGGATCAGCACCCAGGCGCACCAGGCGCGCAATTTCACGTGCGATACGATCGTAGCTGTAGTCGTCGAAGGCTGCGTGCAGGCTACTGATGATCGAGCTATACCTTTGCTGGTAAGGCAATTCGGCGATATCAATCCAGACCTCGTCAGCGCGAATTTCGAGCGGATAGGTTCGTAATCGATCTCCACCAAAAAGATTCTCACCGGTATCGAGATTAAATTTCCAGTTGTGCCAGTTGCAGGTCAGAATGCAGTCCGCTGACAGGCTACCTTCAGACAGTGGATAGCCTTCATGGGGACAACGATTGTCACAGGCCCTGATCCCTTCAGGTGTATTGAAAACGGCAATTTGTTTACCCGCAACCCGCACCATTTTCACCGACTGCGGCTCCAGATCGTGCAGGGATATGAGCAGATGCCAGTCAGGCTCGTTAACTTCGGCTGGATTCAGCGTCTGGACCATAAAACCACCAAAGCAGACATGACAAGCCGCTAGTTTCTAAAGGATGGATCTTTCTGGTCGAGCAGTCGAATTACCGCATTCCAGGCGAGCTCGACATGCTCCTGTGTTTCCGTTGCGCGCGCCTTGCCGTCATGTGCCAGTTCATCGACGACCTCGGGCGCGGGCTTCACGATGTCGCGACCGGAGGCCAGTACATCGATCTGCACCTTGCACGCGCTTTCAACGGTATAGAGGTAATAAAACGCCTCGGCGACACTGCGACCAACCGTCAGCAGGCCATGATTACGCATGATCATGATCCAGCTGTTAGCGATATCCGCACCGAGTCGTTCACACTCGTCGCTATCGGTGCGCGCTATACCATAGTCGTGGTAGCAAACCATATCGCGAATCTCGTTTGCCTGCTGGGTCAGCGGCAACAGTCCGCATTCCATGCATGAAACCGCCATCCCTGCACGGGTATGACTGTGCAGGGCAACATTGATATCGGGACGCGCCTTCAGCATTGCGGTATGAATCGCGTGGCCCGCCTCGTTATAGAGGTGGTCTCCGTCGACAACGTTACCGTCGAAATCAACCTTGATCAGGTTGCTGGCACAGATTTCGTGAAACAGCAGCCCATAAGGATTGATCAGGTATTGCTGCGGATGATCCGGCACCCTGGCGCTTAAATGGGTAAAGATCGAATCGGTCCAGCCATAGTGTACAAAGGCGCGGTAGCAGGCCGCGAGTT
>CAMYIS010000331.1 GCA_947258485.1 uncultured Woeseiaceae bacterium | reverse complement strand
GGTATCGACGCAGATCAGCGACGAGCCCTCGGCCTGCCCGCAATTCACGAAAATACCTGGCAACAGGCCTGGGACCGGTTTTTTGCCGGCTACGCGATGATGGAAGATGCCCTTTGGCATGGCATTGCACCGATCACTGAGATTGACACCGATGGTGGCGTTGCCATATCCCAGTTCAGATACCTTTTTGAGCGCCTGACATACTGGCATGAAAAACTTGGAACTGCTGCCAGCGCCGAGGACTGGCAGCGGCGTTTACATCAATTGATCGAGGAGTTCTTTTCCCCGCGAATTGTGGCTGATGATTTGCTGCTACCGTTGCGTAACGCGATCAGTGAAATCGGCCAATCAGAATCCGTTGAATTAAGCCCTGCCCTGGTTTGCTACTGGATGGAAAAACAACTGGCGACAAATCAACAACCGGGCCGCCTCTATTCAGGAGGCATCACCTTTTGTGGTATGCAACCCATGCGTAACATCCCGTTTCCGGTAATCTGTGTGCTGGGAATGCAGGACAACGCTTTCCCGCGCAGGGACCATCCCGCCGAGTTTGACCTGATGCGTCACGAATGGCGCCCAGGTGACCCACTCCGGTCCGATGAAGACCGCTACCTGATGCTCGAAACACTGTTATGCGCACGGCGTTATCTTTATTTCAGTTATTGTGGGCGCAGTCTCAAGGATAATAGTGAATGTCAGCCTTCGGTGTTGCTGCGCGAGTTGCTCGATTACCTCGATACCAGCTTCGCAACCGATGACACTGGTCGCACAGCCAGTGAGCAGATTTCACGGATTCATCCAATGCAGGCTTTTTCATCAAGAAACTTTGTGCCAGACAATCCCGGTTACGACCAATACTGGTTTGACACGTCGCAACATCTTGCAGCGAACAAACCACTTGATCGACCCCAGGCCTGGCCGAAGGAATCGCTTGCCTCCAGCTTAAATCTGGAAAGTGGGATCGATCTCGAAATGTTGAAGCGATTCTTCAGCCATCCAATTCGTTTCTTCTTCAGCTCGAGACTAGGTATCAGGATTGCTGCCGAACCGGATTCTGACGACGATGAAAGTTTTACCCTGCAGGGATTACAGAAGTGGGAGCTTGCAGTACGCCTTGCAGATAACCAGTTAGAAGGTCGTCAAAACGACGCTGCGAAATTTTCTGCGTTGGGTCTGCTGCCGCACGGCAGGGCCGCGCAAGCTGAATGGCTTGCGATTCAATCAGAGTATCGGGTTTTACTCGAAAAACTGGAGGATTTTCGCGGCAAGCAACCCGTTACCAGGTCGGTCGAGTGCCGATTTGACAATGTGCCGCTGCTTTATGGAGAAGTAAGCGCCTGCTATCCCGACACTGGATTGATGCACTTCAGTGCCAGTAAAACCGTCAAAAGTAGAGCACTAATGTCGCTTTGGCTTGATCACCTTGCTTTGTCAGCGACGAAACAGATAGCCCACCATGAATGCAGTCAGTTACTAACCCCCACCACAGGGGGTCTTCGTTTTGAATACCTCGAGGCGCCCGGGGCCAAACAGATTCTGGCTACCTATATCGAGCTATTTCAACAAGGCCTTGAGCATCCTCTACCGGTGTTTCCGGACACCAGCTACGCGTTTGCATCACAGGCAGATCCTGAGGTTGCGATGAGCAAGGCGCTCGCTTGTTGGAACGGGGGCCAATACCGGAATGCGCCCCCTGGTGAATGTGAAGATGAATTCATACGCTTGGCGTTGCACCAGAATACGACCAGGCCGCTCGAAGATCCACTGTTCCAGGATTGCGCTCGACAAATCTATCTTCCAGCAATCCAGCACGGTGACAAAAGTGCCTGAAGCCCCAACCTCAGCTATTCTCGACGCCGAGGCGATACTAGAGCTCGATCTTGAAGGGTTCAAGCTCATCGAGGCCAGTGCCGGTACCGGTAAAACACACACTATCGCCGACCTGTACCTGAGACATATCCTCGGTGGCCGGCAACCCTCACAGATTCTGATCGTTACCTATACCAACGCGGCAACCGAGGAATTGCGTGGTCGAATACGCAGACGGCTCTATGAGGCGCTTGATTTACTCCATAACTCAAGTACCTGCGAGGACGATTTGCTGATGCTGTTGCTGAAACAGTCGCAAGACCTCGATAATGATTCGCGAACGGCTCAGATCAACCGCCTGCAGTTGGCAATACGCAGCATGGACGAAGCATCGATCTCGACAATTCACAGTTTTTGCCAGCGCAGCCTGCAGCAAAACGCATTGTCCGGTAACCAGCTTTTTGACAGCGCCATGCTGACCGACGACGACTCGATCTGGGAGTCCGCTATTAAAGACTGGTGGCGTAACCGGACTTACGAACTTGACAGTGATGGATGGCAGTTGATTCACGACAGTTTACCGAATCTTGATGGCCTGATCTCGACCCTGCTCGAGCTGCGAAATAAACCGTCTGCACGCATCATACCGGAAACCCGGGTAAGCCTGGCTAAACTGATGGAGCAACCAGGTAAGATTGCCAGCTCGCTACACCGGCTGGCCCCGCTATGGTTAAAGTACCGATCAGATATTGTCGAAGTAATTTCGAACTCGACGGTACTCAGTAGAGCCGCAAAACTACCCTACCACCCTCAAAACCTGCCGCTGCTGCTAGAATCCGCCGACAATTTTTTCAACGCCACGGAACCAGGTAGTCTCTTCCAGAATTTTCAGTATTTGGGGACAGAGTTATTGCAGCAGAACTCGAAACCTAGCAAACGAGGACAGGACCCAGGACTGGAGCATGAATTTTTCAAGCAGATCAGTCCTGTCGCTAATGACTGGCTTGAGTTTACCAGTGAATTTAGTCCGCAATTACGCGCCGATGCTTTTCATTCTGCTTCCTTGAAGGTCATCGAGGCCAAACGTGAGTTAACCGCGCTTGCGTACCAGGACCAGCTTACGCTGCTACTGGATGCGCTTGAATCGAGCACCGGGGAAGCGCTCGCGGAGAGCCTTCGGCAGCAGTATCCGGTAGCCATGATCGACGAATTTCAGGATACCGATTCCAGCCAGTACCGAATCTTCAGCCATATCTACCTGACTGCTGAAAAAACCAGTCTGACCCTGATTGGTGACCCCAAGCAGGCGATCTACAGTTTCCGCGGCGGAGACATTTTCACCTATATGCAAGCCAGGCAATTACCGCAGGTTGATTTATTCAGCTTGCAAACAAACTGGCGTTCCCAGCCAAGCCTGGTGCACGCAATCAATACTCTTTTTTCGCATCGTCCCGACGCCTTCATTTACCAGGACTCGATTCTGTTCTCCCGGGTTGAATCAATTGCGCAAAATACTGTTCATGAGCTTCGTCTCGGGGATCAGGGCGCTAGCGCAATGACATTGTGGCAACTTCCCGCAAATGAAAATCAGGAAAACTATTCGCGCCAGGCTATGCGAGACCTGATCAACCAGGCGGTCGCGTGCGAAATTAGCAGCTTGCTCGAAGCGGCAGGCCGGCAATCTGCGACCATTGATGGTCGACCCGTTCAAAGCGGGGATATTGCGAGCCTGGTACGACAGGCTTCCGAGGGGCAAGCCTTGAGCCGGGTCCTGAATCGATGCGGAATCCGCACCGTCACCATTGGCAGGGACTCGGTTTACCAGAGTGACGAGTCCAGGGGCCTTTATGACCTGCTGTTAGCGATTTCACAGTATCAGGACCAGGCCCTCGCCAGGCGCTCATTGACGTCCAGCCTTCTCGATCTC
>CAMYIS010000330.1 GCA_947258485.1 uncultured Woeseiaceae bacterium | reverse complement strand
GGGCTTCTCGATTCATGTGCGGTCACGCCTGCCGCGGGCAATGGGCCTGGGATCGTCTGCCGCACTTGCTGTCGCCATCGTGCGCGCCTTCGATGCTGCGCTCGATCTCGGCCTCGATGACGCGCAAGTCAATGCGCTCGCCTTTGCGTGCGAGAAGCTGGCGCACGGCACGCCGTCCGGGGTCGATAACACGATCGCGACGTACGCGACGCCGATGCTGTTTCGCAATGCACCGACATTACAGACGGAGCCGTTGACGCTGGCCGAGGCGCCGCCGCTCGTGGTCGCCTGCAGCGGCCAGCGTGGATTGACGCGGCAACAGGTCGAAGGCGTCCGCTCTCGGTACGAACGCAGTCCCGCTCGATACGACGCCGTGTTCGACGAAATCGATGCGCTCAGCGTGGCCGGCGTAAGGGCACTGGCGACGGCCGATTATCAAAGTCTTGGCACGATGATGAATATTTGTCACGGCCTGTTGAACGCGATACAAGTCTCGACACCGGAGCTCGAAAGCATGGTCAGCATTGCCAGGGCGGCAGGCGCGAGCGGCGCGAAATTGACGGGTGCCGGCGGCGGCGGGTCGATTGTCGCGCTTTGCCCCGACCGCGTCGCGGACGTCATGGCTGCTCTGGAGACGGCCGGTTTCGCTACACTGTCGATAAGTAAATAAGCGAGAGGGACACATTGGATAACGCACACAGAGTCGTGTCGTCGGAAGCGGAGGAGCTGATCCTCGTCGACGCCGAAGACAGGGATATCGGTTATTTATCCAAGGCCAGCTGTCACAATGACGGCGGAGTTCTGCATCGCGCGTTTTCCGTGTTTCTGTTTAATGATGCTGGCGAGCTACTGGTGCAGAAGCGCAGCAAGTCGAAGCGACTGTGGCCGGGGTATTGGTCGAATACTTGCTGCAGCCATCCGCGACGCGGCGAGACCATGCAGGTCGCGACATCGAGACGTTTGCACGACGAGCTCAACGTCGACTCAAAGCTCGAGTTCGTTTACAAATTCAGTTACCAGGCACAGTTCGACGAAGACGGAGCGGAGAACGAGTTATGCCACGTGTTTCTCGGCAGAGTCGATAACGATGTACGGCCGAATGAGCATGAAATCGCGGCAATACGATACCTGCCGGCCGACGGGCTGTTGGCAGAATTCTCAGCTGCGGCGGGACAATTTACGCCGTGGTTCCGAATGGAATGGACGACTCTTATCGAGAAGCATCGCGATACGCTGGCACGCTACTGCAAGGTTTAGCCCACGTAGCGGTAGTACTCGATGCCGAGGTCGGTGAATTGTCGCGCTTCTTCCTTGCCTACATGTTCTATCACGAACTCATTAGCGGGCACGTAGTCGAGCCCCCGGGGCCGACGACCATCATGCAGGGCCTTGTATTGCTCGAAGTCGAGATCGACAGCGACTTTCATCAGTTCGCCGAAACCGATCGCCCCTGTGGCATCGCGCCAGCCGTCCGCGACATAGAACGGGATGACTTCGGCCGCGTCGCCGCTGCCGTATCCCAAAGTCAATACCTCTTCTCCCGCCGCGAGCGAGCCTTCGTCGAGCGCCTGTTCGAAGCCTGCTGCCATCCAGGCGGGCAGGGCAGCCGTGTACAGATTACCCAGGTCGAGCATCGTGTCGCTGCCCAGCGCCAGCTTGTCGAGAATCTCGCGCCGATAGTGTCGCGACGCACGAAACACGCGATGCACGGCCATGGTTAGTGGATAAGCCTCGTAGTGCAGCCGCTCGGGCGCGGCCAGCGACGCTACGTCAGGTTTGCTGAGCATTTCCCGGCGCAGCGCTTGCGGGTCGATGCCCGCCGCGTAGCAGTATGACGCAAGTTCCGCCTGGTCGTCGGCCGCGCCGCTGGGCAGGGCGAACAGATACGAAACGGCCCAGCCGGTTGCGGCCATGCGACGATAGGGCCGGTGCATGAAGACCGTGCGTAAGGAACGAATGTATTCGACCGGATTCAGCGCCCGTTTCTCGTACATGTCCGCCAGGGCGTGCAACGTCTCGTCGATATAACAGGTCGTCGAATACTTGCCGTTGAACACCGGGAAGTCCTGCACCTGGTGCGTCTCGGAACGGTCCTGACCGCAGAAGCGCAGCATGGGCTTGCGGAAATCCATGATTCGATAATCGGACGCCGCGCCCGAGCCTGGCAGATCGACGATGGCG
>CAMYIS010000329.1 GCA_947258485.1 uncultured Woeseiaceae bacterium | reverse complement strand
TTCGCCTCAGGATCAAAAATAACTCGCCCGCCCAGGAAGTCAACGATTGCGATTGAAACCGAAAATCTGACAAGCGCGACTTCCCTGCAAACCCGCACGTTGAGTCTTCTTCTTCAAGTAATCTGGCAACTCGCGCAGCAAGCGTTGCTGCGCGAACCGCGCAAGTTCCCGCTAATCCCTGCGCCAGACCTCGACCGGATCGCCGGCCGCAGCCTCTACGATGATGTCACCAACCTTGCACGGTGCCACGCCGTCGGTTTCCTCACAGGTCTTCAATCGGGCGAGACGCTCCTGATGCGACGCCTGGGTGGCGCTCGGCTCGGCGCCTTCGTCCCGCACAACGCGCAAGCCCTGCTTGTCACCGAGAGCCGCATTAATCGCTTCGAGGCTATCGAATACAGCCCGCTGCCGGGCAGCAGGCGCGCAGCCGGACTTGCTCGCATCGACGATGACGCTATCAGACTCGTTTTTCAGCGCGGTGAGCTGTTCAAGTGCAATCTCGCAGTCCGAGCGTGTCAGAAACTGCAGCTCGAACGCGCTTTCCTGGCAAACCGTCTTTCCGGCAGGTGCGACGCACTCACTCAAAGTCAGCACGAAGACCTGTATCCATGCGGCATCCATGACTTCTCTCCAAGTTGGTCGGGTGTTTTTCTTGTATTGGCTAGATTAGCAGATTGGGCAAAAAGAGCAGCCCCGCATGGCGCGCGTCACGCCTTTTGGGCCCGGACGGCCTCGGCAGCTAAAGTTATGTCGCATCCGGCCGACAACCAGCTCGGAATAGCCAATTTGAGAGAGCAAGTCCATGCTTAAGCCACCCATTCCTGCCCACGAGGCACGACGACTCGAGACGCTCAGGAGCCTGAACGTACTGGACACCCCGGCAGAGGAGCGCTTTGATCGCGTAACGCGATTGGCGAAACAGGTATTCGGCGTAAAGATAGCGCTGGTGAGCCTCGTCGACGCCGACCGGCAATGGTTCAAATCGCGTCAAGGCCTGGATGCAACAGAAACGCCCCGGGATATTTCCTTTTGTGGCCACGCGATCCTCGACGACAAAATCATGCTGGTCAACGATGCGACAGCGGATGAGCGCTTCTGCGACAACCCGCTCGTGTGTGGCGATCCCAACATCCGCTTTTACGCAGGTTATCCGCTCAGCGCACCGGACGGCAATCGCGTCGGCACGCTATGTGTTATCGACAATCAGCCGAGAGATGTCAGTCGGGAGCAGCTGGGCCTGCTTCGTGAACTCGGCCGCATGATCGAGGAAGAACTGATTGCCGCAGCGACTTCAACGACCGACCCCGTCACGGGATTGTCCAACCGCACCGGCTTTGCCGTCATTGCAGACCACATCCTGCCGATGTGCGCTCGTGTCGATAGTCCGGCGTCGCTGCTGCTCATGCACTTTTCAAATCTGCACGACATCGACGCAGAACTGGGCCATGATGAGAGCGACGCTAGCGCGGTCGAACTCTCGCATCTGCTGATGGCCTCCTTCCGCGATTCCGACATCATCGCGCGCGTGTCCCCCGATCTGTTTGCTATCCTGTTAGGCAACACCGACTTCGACAGCGTCGCGGCCGCAAAGGCGCGTTTCGACGAACGATTAAGTGAGAGAAATCGCAGCTCGGGGCAGGATCGCCAGATTGAGCTCGACATTCATGCCGTTGTCTACCGACTCGCCCGTCACCCGGATGCCAACGCTTTGCTCGAGGAAGCCGAGCGGCGTGTCGCCGATGCGAGCAACGACGACAACTACGATCAATCGGCCGCAAATTAGTAAACCACGACTAAAAGACACTAGCGGCGTCGCCCGCACCAGCGACGCCCAACGCTCAATTTTTCGGGTCTGCTGCCGATACCCCTATTGGGATACTGCTATCGGAGATTCCCGTGGGCGATTCATTGATATTAACGCTGTTGTTTCTGGGCAATGTCGCGCTGCTTTTTCTTTGGGCAAACTACATCATCAAGGTGCTAAAAGGGCAATGCCCGCATTGCGGTAAGTGATTGCCCGATAGGCGGCGCGCGTATTCGCTAGGAGCCGGTCAGCCTGCCGGAGCCGGAAACACGAGCGACTTGATCACAACTGGTACGGCGCCGGAGCTATCCAGGATGCCGCCGATATCGATGAAGTCGAATTCGTTGACAACAATGCCGTCGATCGAAACGACCGGGTTCCGCAATCCGAGGACCTCGTAGCAATGCAGGCCCACCAGGCCGCCAACATCGCTGTCGCTAACCAGCACTAGCGGGGCGCCCCGGTCGAGTTCCGCATCGAGACCTTCGATGATGCCGCGACAGAAGTCATCGAGACGCTGATATGTCGCGGAACCGCCCCATTCGTAGCACATTGCCACGGTTTGCCGACCGTCCTGCAAGTCCAGGCGGCGCAACGACGTCTTTATTTGCCGGGCTATCGCAGCAGTATCGATCGAATCTGCCGTTAGGTCGAGATCGGGGCTGATCACGGCGATGTTGCGCAGCGGTAAAGTATCGTCGGGCATCACGAAAATCGTACTGCCGCTGACCTGCACCGTGTACTGCGAAGCACCGATTACCGTTGCGCGGATGCCCTGGATCGGCGTACGCAATTCCGGCCCCCAGGTCTTCGCGCGGTGTCGAACGAATTCCGCCAGCATCGATCCCAGGTCACCGAAGTCGCTTGTCTCTGTGCCGTAAATGTACTCGGACACGCCGCCGGAGAAAGATACGAGAGCGGGTTCGCGCTCATCACTCAGCGGGTCCAGCCGCAACAGCGCCCGCGTCG
>CAMYIS010000328.1 GCA_947258485.1 uncultured Woeseiaceae bacterium | reverse complement strand
CATCGAGCGGGCGGCCCGCAAGCTTCTACCGACGTTATGTCATCGGCGCGCGCGACAATCGCCTCGGTAAACAAGAATCCGGCAGCGAGTTCGCGATCGTTTCCCGGCGTGCGCATAGTGATCGAGATGCTGCGCGCTGCTCGTCCATCGGCTGTCGTATAGCCGAGACGGATTTCGAGCGGCTCTTCGACGGCGACATTATCGTCCTGCGACCGCTGTATGCCGTCCCGAAACTTGCTGATATCGACCGCAATGCTACTGCCGGACATAGCGCTATCACCGTTGCCTTCGTGGTCAGTCAGTATAGCTCAACGGTCTGCGGCTCCTGCGGCGGTGAGTGCCTTGGCCGCAGTAATTTGTCGGCGGATCGCAGCAAGTTCAGCCGCGTCCGAGACGCGTACGCTGCCGTCTTCGGCGATCACGCCCAGCTGTCGCAGCAGTGGCCGCGCATCGGGGAAACCGGCCGTATCAGCGTATTTTCGGTACAGATCCATGAAGAGGGGTTCGTCCAGCATAGCGTCCAGCTGTCGGAACAGTTCCCGTCCGCTCCAGGCACGCTCTGACGGCAGGCAGCAGGTCTGCAGTTTGTCGAGCACGGTGTCCAGTGACTCGCTACCGTCGGAGCGACGCCGCAACTCGACATCAGCCATCAGCGCGAGCGCAACACCACTCCAGTAGATTTTCATCCGCGTGCTGCGCTCGTCGCCAGCAGCAGCCTCGTTGGGGGACAGGCCCGGGGCGGATTCGCGACCGCGCTCGAGGCCGGAGTATAGTTTCTGCCAGGCCTCCGTCTCGCTGTATCGGCCCGCCCTCGCCAGCAGCAGGTTCTGGTAGTAAGTCGCATATCCCTCGGATACCCAGCGCTGACTGCGGCGCAGGTACGGCAGCATCAGGTGCGAGAATTCGTGCGTGGGCTCCCATTCCCCGTAGTAATCTGCGACCGGCCGCTGCTCGTTAATCAGCAGTTCAATCGTTTCGCCGCCGTCGCGAACGACACGGCCGAAAGGCACCGGCGAGTTGCCGCCCCAGGAGCCGCCGCCAACCGGTATCAGGACGACTCGCGCGTAAGGATTTGGAAAACGTCCGTAGGCGAGTGCTATGTTGTTGGCGGTGTCACGGATCCACTCGCTTATCTCGTCTGGATCGAGTTCGCTTGCGGTTCGCAGCAGCGTCACATTGATTTCGGCACCGGCGACGCTGACGATGCGCGAACTGAAATCGCCAAAAACGGCGAGCGCCGAACCGCTCCTGGGCGACGCGGTCAGCCGGTAGGCATGATCGGCGTTCGGCAGCCGCGGCCATGGCACCGACACAGCTACCGTGTCCGGCAGCGTAAACCTGACCTGAATTTCTGGTCCGTCTGCGATTCCGGGTCGCCACAGCCAAAGCGCCGGGGAGACGACGATATTGTCAGCCACGAGGCGACGATTGAGGTCCTCGGTTCGGGCCGCATTGCGCAATTCGAAAACGTAGCTCAAACAGCGGAGGCCGGGGCCCGTAACCACGAGACGTCGGCCGCGGGTGCCAAGGCGCTTGCCGGTATCGCAGTCGCGCACGTCATGTGTAAACTGCTCGGCGTCTCGCGAGCGTGCCGAAATTTTTCGCACCGGCACGGCAAAGCGTGCCTGGACGACAAGTCTGTCGAGTGCCGCATCGACGGCAATACTGTAGTCATGGCTGGCGGTGTCGCCGGCCCTCGCTACCAGCAGTGTGCTTGCGACGACGATCGCGGCCGCCGTCCAATGCGCGGGTATGTGAATGATAATCGTTCTCAAGTGGCTGATCGTGTTGCGGTTTCGTTATGCTGCCGTTCAGGAACAATGGCTAGAATCGGTCGCTGGACCTGCATTATCGTTTAGAATACCCGTCGCCGGATACGTTCCGGCCGAATCACGGGCAAAATAAGGAGATTCCCTTGAGCAAGATCGCACGCCGCAAGTTTATTCAGTTGTCAGCCGTCGCCGCTGCCGGTTGCCTCGTGCAGCCCGGTCGTGAGGCCAGAGCCCAGGACCTGCCGCAGCTCGCCGAAGACGATCCGTTGGCGATGGCCATGAAATACGTGCACGATGCAAGCACGGTTGATCCGTCGACGCGCGCCAACCCGGCGGCCGAGCAGAACTGCGCCAACTGCGCCCTGATACAAGGTAACGATGGTGACGAATGGCGGCCATGCCAGATTTTCCCCGGTAAAGCCGTAAACGCCAACGGCTGGTGCTCGGTCTGGGCACCGAAAGGTTGAGCGTTATAAACAAGCAACGCAAGGACGCCGGCTTAATCGCCGGCGTTTTTGATTAATG
>CAMYIS010000327.1 GCA_947258485.1 uncultured Woeseiaceae bacterium | reverse complement strand
GTGGGCCGGCTGCACTCATGGTGCTGCCATTCGCTCTGGAAAATAAATAATCAAGGGGGCGTTTTGCAGTCGATATCACCTGACGCTCACGGCGTCGCGGTACTCCTCCTGACCCTGCTTGCGTTGTTTCTGTTTACACGCGACCGCATTCCGCTCGAGTCTTCGTCGCTGGCGATACTGATTATTCTCGTTGCGGGCTTTCAGCTGGTTCCCTACGAGAAGGACGGCGAGGTGTTGCTCAGAGCCGCCGACTTCTTCGCGGGATTCGGCAATGAGGCGCTCGTTGCCATCTGTGCATTGATGATGGTGGGTAAAGCGCTCGAAACGACCGGCGCATTACAACCGCTTGCCAACGTCGTCGGCCGTGCCTGGTCGACACGACCCGTACTTGCGTTGGTGACCACGCTTGTCGCGGGCGCGATCCTGAGTGCCTTCATGAACAACACGCCGATCGTCGTGTTGCTGATGCCGATCCTCGTCGGCGCGTCGTTACGCGTTAAGTTCCCGGTATCGGACGTCATGTTGCCGATGGGCCTGGCGACGATTATCGGCGGCATGTCCACGACGATCGGCACGTCGACGAACCTGCTCGTCGTGGGTATATCGCACGACCTCGGCAGGCATGAATTCACGATGTTCGAATGGGTACTGCCGGTCGCGATCGTCGGTGGCGTGGGGCTGCTGTTTCTGTGGCTTGTCGCACCACGGCTGCTGCCCGATCGCACGCCGCCCATGGCGGATACGACGCCGCGCATATTCAGCGCGCAGTTGCATGTGAAGGAAGACGGCTATGCTAACGGCAAGACCATCTCCGAAGTGCTCGCCAAGGCCGACGGCCTGCGCATCGACAAGATTCAGCGCAGCGAATCGCTGTTCCTCGCCAAGCTGCCGTCAGTCGTGCTGCTGCCCGGCGACCGCCTGTTCGTCAAGGATTCGCCGGAGAATCTGAAGCATTACGAGCAGGTGCTCGGCGCAACCTTGTTCAGCGTGTCGGACCTCGAGCATCCGGTGGATGAACAGACGCCGCTGCGCGCCGAGGGCCAGCAGCTTGCCGAGGTCGTGGTCACCCGCGGCTCGCCGCTGCATCTGCGCAGCCTCGCTGCAGCCCGCTTCACCAGCAGCTACGGATTGATGCCGCTGGCCCTGCATCGCGCCAGGGCGCCGAGTTCGCAGGTGACGGGCGACCTCAACATGATTCGGCTGCGGGCCGGTGACGTGCTGCTGGTGCAGGGCACGCGCGAGGCAATCAGCAGGCTCAAAGACAGCGGTACGATGCTCGTTCTCGACGGCACGACGGACCTGCCGCATACGCACAATGCCAAGCGTGCGCTCGCTATCATGGCGTTCGTGGTGGCCGCGGCGGCACTGGGTATCCTGCCTATTGCGGTCAGCGCAGTCATCGGCCTGGGCCTGATGATCGCCACCGGTTGCTTGAGCTGGCGGGATGCCGGCTCGGCGCTGTCGATACCGGTTGTGATGATCATCGTAACCGCGCTGGCACTGGGCAAGGCGCTGATGGGTACCGGCATGGCCGAATACCTCGCCTTCGGCTTTGTCAATGCCGCGTCCGGCTTACCGACACCGCTGATACTGAGCGCGTTCCTGCTGCTGATGACGCTGATGACCAACATCGTGTCGAATAACGCCGCGGCGGTGATTGGCACGCCGATCGCCGTGAGCATCGCGGCGCAGCTCGGCGTCAGCGCGGAGCCTTTCATACTGGCCGTACTGTTCGGCGCCAACATGAGTTTCGCGACACCGTATGGCTACCAGACGAACCTGCTGATACTCAGCGCCGGCGGCTACAAGTTCTCGGATTTCCTGCGCGTGGGTATCCCCCTGACCGTCATCATGTGGATAGGATTTTCGCTGGTGCTGCCGATGTTGTACCAGCTTTGACGTCGCGGTGAGGCCGACAGAACCGCCATTAGTCCGGCTCGGGGCGCGGCATCGGTGGCAATCCCGCTTCGCCCGCGATTGATCTCATGCGTAACAATTGACCTCGGAACGGGCGGCGGTAATACTCCGGGCATGATTGCTCGGCACGCACATCACTGGTCCTGGCTGTCCCGCATGGAGAGGGCGGCTGGCTGACTATTAGCTGAGCAGATAAGAACCAGAAGCCCATCTCCGCGATCGTGGGGATGGGCTTTTTTTTTAGGGCATGTATGGAAGCACCGTTCGACATAGCAGCAGATCTGGATACGCCGGTCTCGGCGTACCTCAAGCTGCGTGACCTGCGGCCACGTTTCCTGCTCGAAAGTGTCGAGGGCGGTGAACGCCTGGCGCGCTATTCTTTTCTCGGCTTCGGCGACGCGCTCGAAGTTCGCATGGACGCCGACGCGCTCTCGATAAATGGCGAGGCGCGGGCGCGACCCGGCGACCAGCAGGTTTATCTCGACGCGCTGCGCGAGGCGCTCGCGGCAGCGCCGCGACCCGGACCCGA
>CAMYIS010000326.1 GCA_947258485.1 uncultured Woeseiaceae bacterium | reverse complement strand
GGCAAGCGCGGCACCCGGACGCATGCGTGCAAACGGGCCGATCTCGCAATCGCTGCCTGTCGTCGCGCCTTCGATGTGACAATTCGAATGCACGACCGTGCCCGCTCCGATAGTGGTATCTCTTATCAGGTTATTCGATTCGATATGCGCGCCGTCGCCGAGCGAAACCTCGCCTTCGAATACGGCATTAACGTCGATAAAGACATCCTTGCCGCAGTTAAGGTTGCCGCGGATGTCGACGCGTGCCGGATCGGCAAAGCCTACACCGTCCGTCATTAACTGGTCGACGAGCCGCGCCTGCAGTGCTCGCTCCGCCTCGGCAAGTTGCTTCTTGTCGTTGATCCCCATCACCTCCACCGGGTTGCCGGCCTTGATTCCTCTGACATGGATGCCGTCACGCACGGCCAGCGCGACAACGTCGGTCAAATAATACTCGCCCTGCACATTGTCGTTGCCAATTTGTTCAAGCCATCGTTTAAGCGGGCCAGCCGGGCATGTCATTACGCCCGTGTTAATCTCTGCGATCGCCCGTTGCTCTGCGGTCGCGTCCTTGTCTTCGACAATCCCCGTGACCTTGTCGCCATCGCGAAGAATGCGGCCGTAGCCGGTCGGATCATCGAGATCGACACTCAGAATGCTGACCTCGTCTGCGGCGGTCTCCGCGAGCAACCGCTGCAACGTTGCTACCGTCAGCAACGGCACGTCACCGAACAGGATCAGCACCTGGTTGTCGTCCGGCGTGTCCGGCATGGCTTGCTGCACGGCGTGTCCCGTGCCGAGCTGCTCCGCCTGCAGCGACCAGCGCACGCCTGCGCGGCCGCACGTGGTCATTACGGCGTCGCCACCGTAACCATGGACCACGGCAATGTCGTCCGCCGCCAGCGTCCTGGCGCAGTCGAGGACGTGCACGAGCAACGGCCGGCCGGCCAGCGGCTGTAGTACTTTCGGCAGCGCCGACCGCATTCGCGTGCCCTGACCGGCCGCCAGGATTATGACACTCAGGCTCAAGCCTTGAACTCCCGCTGTTACCGCGTCGAGATAATACCGCATTGCTCTTCAGTCGGCGTTAATCCAGTTAGCGTAAAATACCGTGCGTGAGTCGATACCTGTGCATAGTCACGCTGTTTGCCATCCTCGGCTGCAGCAACGACATTTATCTCAAAGACGGCGTTACCGATGGTGACACGTTCAGCCTCGCGTTAAATGCGCTGCAAGACAACGATCCGGCGTTACAGAGCTGGGTAACCTACAGCCTGATCAAGAGCGCCTGCCAACTCGAGCTTGGCGGGAACAATCCGGCCCGCGCCAGCGCGTATGGCTGCGAATTCTCCGCGCGTTTGCGCCTGCTCGAAACGTGGGAAGAGAAACTCGCTACCGATCCGGCCGTCGAAGACGACTATCTTGACCAGCTCCTCGCCATTCGTAACGCCGGCTTTCTCGACGAGTACACGGTGCATTATTTCGCCGACGATACCTGGCAGGTGCCTGCAGAGGTCGACATCGCTGCGTTTCGCGGCTGGCGGCGACAACATCTCGGGCGACACAGGCCGCAGACTCGCCTGGTTGGCTATTGGACGTATCAAGACAAGCGGCGACGCTAAGGTGGCTTACGCGCCCTCTGCCGCACAAAATTCAAGTTGGTAATTCTTCAGGCCCTGCCGGATACTCCGGCCACTGACAGCCCGCCAAAACCCAGAATGCCGGCATGAGCACTGAATCGATTATCTTCATCGGCGTAGCGATCTATATGCTGCTGATGATCGCTGTCGGCCTGTATGCGTCGAAAAAGACGCATACGGTGGCCGAGTTCATCGTCGCCGGTCGCGGTCTGCCCGTCTGGATTTGTTCGATGACGATCATTGCGACGTGGTTCGGTGGCAGTACGATGATGGGCGGCGCGGGCGCAGCCTACGCCGACGGCCTGCTCGGCGTCATCGAAGACCCTTTCGGCGGCTCGCTGGCGTTGCTTTTGATCGGCTGCTTCTTCGCGCGGCTGTTTCGCCGTCTGCGTATTATGACGGTCGCGGA
Organism: uncultured Woeseiaceae bacterium; assembly: GCA_947258485.1. Lineage (GTDB taxonomy): Bacteria > Pseudomonadota > Gammaproteobacteria > Steroidobacterales > Woeseiaceae > UBA1847. The sequence goes on along the minus strand of CAMYIS010000326.1, from coordinate 2,035 downwards.
TTTTATGGATCAACGCTACGGTAAGGTCGCCGCCGTCGCTATTACCATCTCGTCGCTGTTTTCGAATATCGCCTGGGTCGGCGCGATTCTCGTCGCATTCGGCCTGATATTCGAGACCCTGGCCGGAGTGCCACTCCTGGTCGGCATCATCAGCGGTGCGCTCGTCATCTTTATTTACACTGCGATTGGGGGTATGTGGGCCGTTGCCATTACCGACTTCATCCAGATGGTCATCATCATCGTGGGACTCATCATCCTGATTGCAGTGGTGCTGATTGACGTGGGCGGCTGGGGCTCGATCGCACCGCAGCTGGCCGAACACAAATTGCGTATGCTACCGCTCGAGCGCACGGCCGAAGGCTGGCTCAATTACCTGCGCGCGTGGATGATCATTGGCGTCGTCGACATCTCGGCGCAGACGCTGATTCAGCGAGTGGCCGCGGCCAGGGATGAACGCACGGCGCAGAACTCGTTCTATCTCGGCAGCGCCGGCTACCTGTTTTTCGGCATGATCCCGGTGACCCTGGGCATTATTGCGAGCGTTTCCATGCCGGACCTCACCTCCGCCGAGGCGGTGCTGCCGAACCTGATGATCAAACATCTGCACCCGGTCGCCGTTGCGATATTTGTTGGCGCCCTGCTCGCGGCGATCATGAGTTCTGCAGACAGCGCTTTGCTCGCCTGCGGCAGCCTGTTGTCGAAGAATATATTGCCTATGGTGAAGAAGGACGCGTCCCCCAAACTCGCGCTGCTCGTCGCCAGGTGGTCAATTCCGGTCTGCGGCATCGTGGCGATCGTTGTCGCGATGAAAATCCAGATAGTGTTCGACCTGATGGTCGCCACGATCATTGTGCCGTTCATTCTCGGGGTCTGGTGGAAAAAGGCCAACCGCAGCGGTGCGCTCGCGGCGATCGGCGCCGGACTGTCCACCTGGTTGTTTACGCTCTTTAACTTCCCGACATTACCGGCCGATTTTATGGGGCTCGGCGCATCGCTAGTGACGATGCTGATCGTGACACCGCTGACGCAGAAACTCGATCCGCCACGGCCGCTGTGCGACGCGGAGGGTAATGCCGTGGAAATGAAAAATCGCCTGGGGACGCTGCCACTTTTCAGGCGCAGCGCCTGACATCGATATCGCGGGCACGGCCCGCTCCCACGACGCGCTGGCGAACTAGCGCTTGCCTTTGAGCTTCTGCGCGGCCTGGTAGCGGGCTCGGGCTTCTTCCAGTTCCTGCTGTGCGCGGGCAAGATCGGTCTCTTCGGACGCGCCCTCGAGGGCTTTCTCCGCTTCCTGCTGCGCGGCGAGCGCAGCCGCTTCATCGAGCTGATCGCCACGCAACGCGGTATCTGCCAGTACCGTCACGCTGGTCGGCTGCACTTCGATCATGCCGCCCGTAATGTAGAAAAAGTGCTCGGTGCCCTCGGTATCCTGCACCCGCACCTCGCCAGGCTTGAGCGCCGACAGCAGCGGCGCGTGGCGCGGCGCGATACCGATCTCACCCATCTTCGCGGGCGCAAACACCATCTGCGCTTCTCCGGTATGGATTTCGCCCTCCGCAGAAACGATGTTGACGTGAAGTGTGGCCATGCCGTAATCCCCTGGTCGCGGCTAAAGTCGCTGCTACGTCATACCTTCAGCTTTCTCGACGACTTCGTCGATCGTGCCGACCATGTAAAACGCCTGCTCCGGAATGTGGTCGTAATCGCCGCTGACGATGCCGTTGAAACCGCGAATCGTCTCGGCGAGCGACACGTACTTGCCGGGCGAGTTGGTGAAGACTTCGGCCACGAAGAACGGCTGTGACAGGAAGCGCTGCACTTTGCGCGCTCGGTTGACGATCTGCTTGTCGTCCTCGGACAGTTCGTCCATGCCCAGGATGGCAATGATATCCTGCAACTCCTTGTAGCGCTGCAGTACCGCCTGCACACCGCGCGCGCAGTCATAATGTTCCTGACCGATGATATTCGGATCCAGAATACGCGACGTGGAGTCGAGCGGGTCCACGGCAGGGTAGATGCCGAGCTCGGCGAT
>CAMYIS010000325.1 GCA_947258485.1 uncultured Woeseiaceae bacterium | reverse complement strand
GCCGCGTCATCCGAAAGCGCTTCATGTATCGCGTCGGCTAGCGATCCCGGTGATTTGGCTGGCACCAGCCACGCAACCGGCGACTTTGCGCGACGATACCGTCGCTGCCCGGCTCGCGGCGCTCGAACCCGACATCATGGTGGTCGCGGCCTACGGCCTGATTCTGCCGCGAAAGGTCCTCGATATTCCGCCGGCCGGTTGTCTCAACGTGCATGCATCGCTCTTGCCACGATGGCGCGGTGCAGCGCCGATTCAGGCGGCGATCCTCGCCGGCGACCACGAGACCGGTGTCTGCCTGATGGCGATGGAGGCCGGGCTGGATTGTGGCGGCGTGTATGTGAGCGAGGCGGTCACGATAGGTGAGCAGGAGACCGCGGGCGAATTGCACGATCGGCTTGCGGCGCTCGGCGCGCACCTGCTCGTGAGGCATCTGCCGGCCGTCGTCGCGGGTGAGATCAGCGCAAAAGCGCAAGACCCATCGTTTGCCACGTATGCGCCCAAGATAAAGAGTGCTGATGCCGCGATGGATTGGAGCCTTACTGCAAAAGAACTCGAGCGCCGTGTGCGCGCGTATAACCCGGTACCGGGCGCGCACTTCTTACTCGATGACCTGCGCATCAAGTGCTGGCGTGCCGTTAGCACGACGGCGGGCCGGACGTTATGAGCGCCAGCAGAACAGGGGCCAGGCTGCGCGCAACCGCGGCAGAGATTGTCGATGCAGTTGTCAGTGATGGGCGTTCGCTCGACCGGGCGCTGAAAGAGGTGGAAGCGAGGGTCGAAAATGACGATCGTGGACTGCTGCGGCTGCTCTGTTACGAGACCCTGCGTCATTACTGGCGCCTGCAGTACTGGATCGAAGCCCGGCTCGATCGCCCGCTCAAGAAGCGCGACAGCTCAGTCAACGCGCTGCTCGCGATCGGTCTCTACCAGCTCAGCGATACGCGTATCCCCGATCATGCCGTCGTGTCACAGACAGTCGATGCGGTGCGGTTCTTGCGCCGGCCGCAACTGGCGCCACTCGTCAATGCCGTGCTGCGCGGAGCGCGGCGCGACCGGATTTTCGAGCAGCAGCCGTCTAATAAAGAGGCGCTCTACGACCACCCGCAGTGGTTGATCGACGCTCTCGAGGCGGATTGGCCCGACGACTGGGCAGACATCCTCGCGGCAAACAACGAGCGAGCTCCTATGACATTGCGCGTGAACCCGGCACATGGCTCGGCGGCCGACTATCAGAGCCGACTCGAGGCGGACGGTATCGCAGCAGAGCTTGTCGCGGCAGCCCCGCAAGCGCTGCGCTTGTCTGAGCCGCGGGCGGTCGAAGACCTGCCGGGTTTCGCAGCCGGCCACGTATCGGTGCAGGATGCGGCAGCCCAGCTCGCCGCACCCTGGTTACTGGAAGGCTTATCAGGCCGGGTGCTCGACGCCTGCGCCGCGCCAGGCGGCAAGAGCGGACATTTGCTGGAACTTGGAGGGGAGCGGATCGATCTGACATGTATTGACAAAGATGCGGCGCGACTAGAGAGGATCGCTACAAACCTCGAGCGACTGCGGCTGGATGCAACGCTATTGCCTGCCGATGCATCGCGACCTGCAGAGTGGTGGGACGGGGTGCCGTTCGACGGCATCCTTCTCGACGCCCCCTGTTCGGCAAGCGGCGTGATCCGGCGACACCCCGACATCAAGCTGTTGCGTCGAGCCGCCGATATACGCGCACTTGCCGAGACGCAATCGGCGCTGCTCGATGCCCTCTGGGAGTTGCTGGCGCCGGGCGGCCGGCTGCTCTATGTAACGTGTTCGGTGCTGGCGGCCGAAAACGACGCGGTCGTCGCACGCTTCCTGCCGGGTCGTGACGAGGCGCGGGAAAACACGTTGTTGCAAAATAACAACATCCACGATCTAATGCGGGCCAAGGCTCGTGGATTCCAGGTACTGCCCGGTGTGGAGGGCATGGACGGTTTCTATTTCGCCTGCCTCGAGAAGGTTTCCTGATACAGAGATGATGCGCGCATTGATCAACAGCCACGTCGGCCTGCGGCACGGAATCGTGCTCACCTCACTGCTGCTGCTCGTTGCAGGCGCGGGCACTGCGCAGGACGATATCGAGCGTGAGGGATTCTTCGAGGTACGCTCAGCATCAACGCAGCTGGTCGATGGCGTGCATACGCTCGATGCAAGGCTGCAACTCGTGCTGAGCAGTGAGGCGCTTGACGCCCTGTCGAGCGGTGTGCCGCTGACGATCGAGTTGCAGATCGAGATTATTCGTGTGCGTCGCTGGTACATGGACGACCTTGATGCCGAACTGGCCGTGCGTTACGAACTCGAGTACAGACCGCTGAGCCAGCGCTATCTCGTACGCAACCTGAACAGTGGTGATCAGGATTCCTTCGCAACCCTGTATTCGGCGCTGAACAACCTCGGCCGTTTGCAGGGTTTGCCGATTATTGACGACTCCCTGCTGGAGGCAGATCGACAATACCGCATCCGTGTGCGCGCATTGCTCAATACTCAGCAGTACCCGGCGCCGCTCCGATTGTTGTTCTTCTGGCGCGATCAGTGGCAGCTCAAAAGCGAATGGTCCGAATGGTTACTCGAACGATAAAGCGCGCTTTTTATGTCCTGCTGGCGGCCACCGGCGTCGGCCTGGTCCTCGTGGCGCTGTTCCTGTTGAGCCGTACCGCGCAGAACTCGGAAGACTTCGATCGACTGCACAACGTCATATTGTCGATCAATATCGCCGGTGTTTTCGTGTTGCTGATACTGCTCGTCGGCAATCTGGCGCGATTACTGCGCGAGTATCGCGGCCATGTGCCGGGCGTAAAGCTGAAAGCTCGGATCGTTGGCATGTTCGTCGGTCTCGCGGTGTTGCCACTGCTGGTGGTTTTCTACTTTTCGATGCAGTTCATCAACAGGGGTATCGATACGTGGTTCAACGTCGAAGTGAAGGCGGGTATGGAGAACGCTCTCCGCCTCAGCCGTTCGGCTCTCGAGATGCAAATGCGCGAACACCTGGACGCGACCGAAAAGATTGCGCAGCGCCTCAGCAGCGTCAGTAGTCGCCAGCTGGTCTTTGAGCTCAGCATGATGCGCAGGGAGAGTGGCGCCAGTGAGATCACGATATATGGCAGCAACAACCGGATTCTGGCAACGAGTTCTGCCAGTTCGTCAGCCAGTCTGCCGCGGCCGCTCGCCGAGGAGGTCTGGGTGCAAATGCAGCAGGATCGTCCTTATGTTGCGCTGGATCCGGACGATTTCGAAATACGCACTGCGGTCGCGTTTTCAGTTTCCGGCCGGGCGCAGCCGGTCGGGATCATTCAGGCGCATTATCCGGTGCCAGAGCGACTTGCGCGCATGGCGAACAGCGTCGACAAATCGTACCGCGAGTATCAGCAACTCGAATTCCTTCGCGAACCGTTAAAGGGGACTTTTTCGCTGACCTTGACTGTCGTGTTGCTGCTCAGCTTGCTGTCGGCGATTTACGGTGCGTTTGTGTTGTCGCGCAGACTCGTAGCGCCCATACAGGATCTTGTCGCGGGGACGCGTGCAGTGGCGGAGGGCAACTTCGACACGCGCTTGCCGACG
>CAMYIS010000324.1 GCA_947258485.1 uncultured Woeseiaceae bacterium | reverse complement strand
ATCGCGAATCATATCGAGCTTGCGCGCGGCGGAATAGGATAGATCAATGATGCGATTGTGGGCGAAGGGTCCGCGATCATTGACCCGGACCACGACGCTCTTGTTATTACGCAAGTTGCGCACGCGTACATACGTGGGCAAGGGCAGCGATTTGTGGGCAGCGGTCATCGAATACATGTCATAGGGTTCGCGGCTGGAGGTCAGATTGCCGTGGAATTTCTTGCCGTACCACGAGGCAACGCCGCGTTCGCGGTAGCCGTGACTGCTGTCCATTACGCGATAGCGCTTGCCGAAAACCTCATACTCGGGGTTGTTGCCATAACGACTTCTTGCTTCGGGTCGCGGGACGGCATCGTCGGGCAGCTGCGGCACCGCCGCTCGACCAGCTCTGGGCGGGCCATCTTTGACCGAGCCGGAGCCGCAACTCGCAAGCAAGATGAGCAGACAAACCAGTAACAGGAAGCGACCGGTACTAAGAAGAACCACGCTTTATCTCCAGCGCAATCTCTTGGCCGAGCTGATACACGGCGAGCGCATACATAACGCTACGGTTGTAGCGAGTGATGACGAAGAAGTTGTGAAAACCGACCCAATGCTCCGTGCCATTGCCACCCTCGAGCGTCAGCAGTTGCCCTTTACTCTCGGCAGGAAGTTCGGTCGAGAATATGACACCACGCTCGCTCAGGGATCGAAGGGTGTCTGTAGCCTTTAGCACGTTCTCCGGGAGCGGACCGCGCCACCGCTCGCTCAACGTTGCCTGCGTCGTTACTTCCTCACCGGTCCTCCAACCATGCGCGACGAAGTAATTGGCGACGCTGCCCACAACGTCTGCCCAGCTGGTCCAGATGTCCCGCTTGCCATCACCCGTCGAATCTACCGCGTAGGCACGGTAGCTGGAGGGCATAAATTGTGGCCGTCCCATAGCGCCGGCATAGGAGCCGAAAGCATCACTGGGCGGCATAGCCTCTTCGCGAACCAGTAATAAGAACTCTTCGAGTTCGCGGCGGAAGAACTTTGCGCGCGGCGGGTAATCGAAGGCAAGCGTAACGAGCGCGTCGAGCACACGGTGCCCGCCGGTTATGCGGCCAAAGTAGGTCTCCACGCCGATGATGCCGACAAGAATTTCAACAGGTACGCCGCTCTCTTGACTGATTCTCTCGAGCATCTCGCGGTTGTCGCGCCAGAACGCAGCGCCCGCATCGATGCGCTCATCGGTCAGAAAAATAACCCGGTACTCGCCCCAGCTCTTCGTTTTTTCCGCCGGTCTCGCGATCAGCTCGAGAATCGACTCTTTGACTTCGGCTGCACGGAGCGTGTCACGCAGTCCGCTACGGTCAAAATCGTGCTCGCGCACCATCGACTCGATGAATGCTTCGACATCCGGCCGGTCGACATCGACGGCGAAGGCCGGAGCTACCGAGAGCAGCAGGATGCCGATAACCAAATACCTGGATCGAATCGCCATTTTATTGAGCAGCCAGCGCCAGCCCGATGCAGTTTGCGTTTCGACTCCGATCTCAAAGCCGGGTGGAGTGTAAGATTCGACTCTCATCAGCGCGGCAACAGTTTCCGGTGTGAATGAATGGACATGAGAATACCGAAACCGGCCAGCAGCGTCACCATCGACGTGCCGCCAAAACTGACCAGTGGCAGCGGCACGCCGACGACCGGAACGATGCCCGTCACCATTGCTGTATTCACGAACACGTAGACAAAAAAGGTGAGGCTGATCGACCCGGCGAGCAGCCGCGAGTACGTGTCCGGTGCCTGAATCGCAATGTACAGGCCGCGGCCTACGACAAACATGTACAGACAGAGCAACGCAAGCAGGCCGAGCAAACCGAGTTCCTCACCCATCACGGCGAAAATGAAATCCGTATCGCGTTCCGGCAGGTACTCGAGATGCGCCTGCGAGCCATTCGTCCACCCTTTGCCGAATAGTCCTCCCGAGCCAATCGCGATCTTCGACTGAATGATATTGTAGCCGGCACCGAGCGGGTCGCTGCTCGGATCCAGCAGAGTCAGGACACGCTGCTTCTGGTAGTCCTCCATGAATCGCCATAAGACCAGGGCGCCGGGCACGGCAAGAATGGCCAGGCCGACCATGACGCGGAGCGGCAGTCCGGCGAGAACGATTACGATCAGCCCGGATGCGGCGATCAGGAGCGCGGTACCAAGATCCGGCTGCCTGGCGATCAGCAGCGTGGGCACGACAATTATTATGGCGAGTAACAGCAGCTGTCCGGCGCGCGGAGGTAACTGGCGATCGTGCAGATACCATGCGGCCATCATGGGCACGGCCAGCTTCATGATCTCCGATGGCTGAAAGCGGATACCGAGATTAAGCCAGCGCCGCGCGCCCTGGCTTATCTCGCCGGTTGTCAGCACCAGCACCAGCAGCACAAGGCCCGCGACAAAACCCCACGGCGTCCAGCGGCGCAGAAAATCGGGCGGCATCTGCGCGACGATAATCAGCGCGGCAATTGCGATACCGAGTCTTGCCAGCTGATTCAGCCAGAGCCGCATATTTTCACCCACGGCGCTGTACAGCACGACCAGCCCGAGCGCGCAGATCAAAAGCAGGCCGACAAGCAGCGGGCCGTCGATATGCAGGCGCCGCAGTATGCGGGCGAAACTGCCGAACGGTGCGGCTTTGCCTGCAAGCAGCCGTTGTGTGTCACTGAGTCGCATCGCTTCCAAATCCCAGGTGCTGGTCCATGATCCGGCGTGCTATCGGCGCCGCTACGCGACTGCCGCTCGAGCCGTTCTCTACGATGACCGCGACCGCGATGCGCGGATTCTCCAGCGGCGCGAACGACACGAACAAAGCGTGGTCACGCAGTTTCTCCTCGATTTCGTCCTCGTCATACTCGTCTTCCTGCGCGACTGAAAATACCTGTGCCGTGCCGCTCTTGCCCGCCATCTCGTAAGCAGCATTCGATCCTGCCGCACGGGCTGTGCCGCGAAGACCCTGCATGACGCCGTGCATCGCATTAATGACAGTCTCCCAGTGCGCTTCGTTTGTAAGCACGACGTCATCGAGTCGGGTGGGTGACACAAGCGTGCGCTGGTCGCTCAAACCGTTCTCGGTAACCGTAACGAGATGTGGCTCAAACCGTATGCCGCGCGTCGCGACCGCTGCCACCGCGTTTGCGAGCTGCAGCGGAGTCGCAAGCATGTAGCCCTGACCAATCGAGGCGATAACCGTTTCACCGTTATACCAGCGCTGGTCGGCAGGCTCGCGAAAAGCGCGTCGCTTCCATTCACGCGACGGCACTAGGCCGCCGTGCTCGCCGCCGATGTCGACGCCGGAGACATGCCCGAGACCGAAGCGATCGAGATAGTCGTGCATGCGATCGATACCGATTTCGCCACTGATCTCATAAAAATACACGTCACAGGACTGCATAACGGCGTTGTGTAAATCCATCTCGCCATGACCCTCCGGCTTCCAGTCGCGGTAGCGATGCGTCGAGTTTGGCAACGTGAAATAGCCGCGACACAGGGTCTTGCGTGTCAGGTTGGTTGCGCCGGTATCAAGCGCTGCCACCGCCAGCATCGGTTTGATTGTCGAGCCTGGCGGGTATGTGCCGCGGATGGCGCGGTTGAAAAGGGGCCGATCGAGATTGTTTAGCAGCGCCGAGTATTCGGACGTAGACATGCCGACGGCGAACAGATTCGGATCGAATGTCGGCGCGCTGACCAGTGCCAGAATCTCGCCGCTCCACGGATCGATGGCGACAACCCCACCGCGCCGTCCCTGCATGGCTTCAGTGGCGAGCAGCTGCAGGTCGAGGTCGAGGCTCAGGTAAACGTTGTCGCCCGGCACCGGCGCTTCATCGGCAGGCAGTGTTTCGACCATCGCGATACGTTCGGCCGGCAGCTGGCGACCCAGGGCGTTGGTGACGACATTACGATAGCCGACGTCGCCGTGCAGTTCTGCTTCGTAGCGGCTCTCGACCCCGGTCTTCCCCGTGTGCGCCGTACCCGCGTAATGCAGTGACTCGAGCCGCAGCAGGTCTTCCTTGGACAGCGCGCCGACGTAACCGACTGCATGCGCGACCGCCTCACCGTGAGGGTAATAGCGGATCAGGCGCGGCTGAAAGTCGACCCCGG
>CAMYIS010000323.1 GCA_947258485.1 uncultured Woeseiaceae bacterium | reverse complement strand
TAGGATAGTAGAATAGCGCGCCTTAACAGGATCCTGTTTACCGGAGGCTAGGTGGCAGAGTGGTTATGCAGCGGCCTGCAAAGCCGTGGACGCCGGTTCGATTCCGACCCTAGCCTCCATTTTTTTCCTTCATCAGTACCCACTAATATTAAATAACATATCTCAGCCCCTTGCTATTTCTTACGCGCCGATTGTGTGAATTGTTATGAATAATCAGGCGATGAACTAGCGGCTGATACCGCAATATTAAGTATAGATGCTGGGTAGAGATTTTCAGGCGATCAGCGTTTGTTCTTGCAGCACGCTTTTCTCCAGGATTGATGCCAGTTTCCACAGGAATTATTTCTTGATTTGGATCATGGCACAGATCACTTTTTGGGCGTGCCATGAAGTGACGGCTTTTTGCTGATTCGCGCACGTTTTAGTGAAGAGATAACAGTAGCAATTAAAGATCATGGCCAAAAACAGGGTGATAAATGTTGCACTCACAGTCGCGGTGGCTGCGGTTGTGATGCTGCCTGCCGGTTTGGCGGCCCAGGTCATTGAGCGAATTAGCCTGGACAGCCATGAACAGCAGGGTACCGGCGCCAGCTGGGTTCCTCAGTCCACTCGAGTGGTAGGCGCCAACGGGCGTTTTGTCGTGTTTTCTTCCGATGCCGCTGACCTCGTGCCAAATGACGGCAATGGCGTCAGTGATGTGTTTCTCCGCGACCGCCAACTGGGCACTACGACCCGAATCAGCGTTAACAAGGATGACGGCGGTGATGCATCGGGAGAAAGCCACACACCCTCCATCAACAGCAGCGGTCGATTCATCGCATTCGCATCGCTCGCCGGCGACCTGGTTGAAGGCGATGAGAACGGTTTTCTGGATGTCTACGTTTACGACAGGATTGCTGACGAAATGGTCCGTGCCAGTGTTGCGGCATCAATAGGCGAGCCGAATGGCGACAGCAAAGACCCGTACATCAGTGGTGACGGCCGATACGTAACCTTCAGTTCGGCGGCGACAAACATCGTTGCGGAAGGCGCCAACGTCAATGTCGATATCTATGTTCGCGATCTTTTTCTGAGTGCAACAACCAAGGTCAGTGTTCGCCCGGCCGGAGTGTTTACAGAATTGAACTCATGGAACCCGGCAATCAGCGCGGACGGTGGCCACGTGGTGTTTACCTCAGGCGACAACGGTCTGGTTCCCGGTGACATTGAAGGACCACAAGATGTCTTTGTTCGCAACCTGGGCAACTGGGACATCGAGCGGGTCAGCGTCAGCACCGGTGGCGGCGAGAGTAATGAACGCAACGGCGTCGCCGCCATCAACTCCGACGGCAGCGTGGTTGCCTGGTGGTCCCGCGCTGACAACCTGGTGGAAAACGATGACAACGGTCAGGACGACATCTTCGTACGTGACCGGGTGGCCGACACTACGACCCGGATCAACGTATCGTCGGCGGGAGAACAAGCGAGCAACGGAGGAAGCTACCATGTTTCAATCACCGACAGCGGTCGATTTGTGGTCTTCCTGTCAGATGCCAATAATCTCGTCGATGGCGATTTCAATGAACGCGGTGACATTTTCTCGCACGATCGTGTCACCGGAATTACCCGGCGCCATAGCCTGACTCCGAGCGGCGCCGGCGGCAACGACTACAGCAGAACCCCATCGGTTTCACCTGATGGGATGTACATCGCTTTCGAATCCCTCGCGTCCGATTTCGTCAGTGACGATGACAACCTTGCCCAGGATGTCTTTCTCGCCTGGGGCCCGGAAGTGATCAAGGTGGACGGGTTCGAGTCGCATGACTAGCCAATGAATAAACGGTGTCCCCCTTGCTTCGTGGCCCCAGTTGCCCCTGATGAGGCTTCTTAATATTCAACTGGATAAGGTCTGACTGTATAATCCCGTCCTGCACGATACTTCTGGAAATTATTTTCAATTAATTTTCAGCCCCAAAATATCAGGAGTGTCAGAAGGAGTATCGAAAAGGCAGTAGCCACATAACTGCAACAGGTACAGTAGGTTAGAAAACTATTTAGTAGTGACCCTAACCTCTATTTTCCCCTGTGCGGCCCGGGTGGCG
>CAMYIS010000322.1 GCA_947258485.1 uncultured Woeseiaceae bacterium | reverse complement strand
TTCGGGAGCAGCGTAATGGCGAGAATCGAAGCAGAAGTGGGCAAGCCGCAGGGCGGCTTCGTGAAGTGGATCGACGATCGTTTTCCAATGACGTCGACGCTGAAATATCACGTCACCGAGTACTACGCCTCGAAAAACTTCAACATGTGGTATGTCTTCGGCGTACTCGCGTTCGTCGTGCTGGCCATCCAGCTGTTGACCGGCATTTTTCTCACGATGAATTACAAGCCGGCCGCGGCGGATGCATTCGCCTCGGTCGAGTACATCATGCGTGACGTCGAGTGGGGCTGGTTGATTCGCTACATGCACTCAACGGGCGCATCGTTTTTCTTCATCGTCGTATACCTGCATATGTACCGTGCCCTGCTCTACGGCTCCTACAAGAAACCGCGCGAGCTGATCTGGCTGATCGGCATGTTGATCTTCCTTGTACTCATGGCCGAGGCATTTGCAGGCTATCTCTTGCCGTGGGGGCAAATGTCCTATTGGGGCGCACAGGTGATTATTTCTCTGTTTGGGGCAATTCCGTGGGTCGGTGACGCGCTCGTGGAGATTATTCGTGGCGATTACTCGATATCGGACATTACGCTCAATCGCTTCTTTGCCCTGCACGTCATTCTTCTGCCGCTGGTATTGATCGGGCTCGTGTTCGTCCACATCGTCGCGTTGCATGAAGTGGGCTCGAACAACCCCGATGGTATTGATATCAAGAAGAACAAAGACGCCAGTGGCAAGCCAGTCGATGGTGTCGCTTTCCACCCGTATCACACGAGCAAAGACCTGGTCGCGATTATCATATTCCTGATGATCTTCTCCGCCGTCGTGTTTTTTGCCCCGGATATGGGCGGCTATTTCCTGGAACATGCGAACTTCGAACCGGCTAACCTTACGGCCACGCCCGAGCACATCGCGCCGGTGTGGTACTTCACGCCGTTTTACGCAATTCTGCGGGCGGTTCCTGACAAGCTCTGGGGTTTCATACTGTTTGTTACGGCGGTCCTGTTACCGGTGTTTCTGCCGTGGCTGGATCGTTCGCGCGTCAGGTCGATACGTTATAGGGGCTGGATTTACAAATCTGCCCTGGCCGTTTTCACGGTTACCTTCCTCATACTGGGATGGCTGGGAACGATGCCGGCTGATGGCCTTTACGTACTGATGGCTCGAATCTTCTCGGTCCTGTATTTCGCGTTTTTCCTGTTAATGCCTTATTACACGGCCATTGACAAAACGAAGCCAGTACCGGACAGGGTGGTTTACCATGGGTAAGTTCAAAAAAATCGCCACATTGATGGCGCTTGGTGTGTGCTTTTCCGTTCCTGTCGCGATGGCCGCTGGCGGCGGCGGTTCGCATATGGAGAAGGCCGACATCGATCCGGGAAATATTTCCTCGCTGCAGCGCGGCGCACGAAATTTCATGAACTACTGCTCGGGTTGCCATTCAGCACAGTATGTTCGTTACAAGACGATCGGAAAATACCTCGGCTTATCGGAAGAGCAGCTGATCGACAACCTGATGTTTAATGCCGATAAGACGTTCGAGACCATTCAGGCGAGCATGCCGCCGGAAGACGCCGCGCGTTGGTATGGCGTGGCACCACCCGACATGTCGCTGATGGTACGCGCGAAGGGCGCTGATCACGTTTACAACTTTTTGAAGGGCTTTTACGTTTCTGAAGACAGCCCGACCGGAGTCAACAACCTCGTACTTGCAGGCACGAGCATGCCGCATGTGCTGTGGGAATTGCAGGGGTACCAAATCGCCAACTTCTCGACACACAATAATGAAGATGGCTCTGTTACGACAACGTTTGAAGGTTTTGAATCCCTCACGGCGGGTTCGATGGACGCGGAAGACTATAATGATTTCGTTCGCGACACCGTCAATTTCCTCGCCTATATCTCTGAACCTATTCGATCCGATCGCCGTAAGCTCGGTGTCTGGGTGCTGATGTTCCTGATCTTTTTCTACATCCTCGCCTCGATGCTCAAAAAACAAATATGGAAGGAT
>CAMYIS010000321.1:921-4778 GCA_947258485.1 uncultured Woeseiaceae bacterium | reverse complement strand
CAGGATAACACCGCCGAATAGTACAATGCCCCCCACCACCTCCAGCAGCAGCGCCCAATTTGTTTTTCGCTCAAAACGAATATTGATCCAGCGGTTGTGAATATCCGTTTTTTCCAGATGGGGGATTGAATAAAGGCTTTTATTCAGAATGTTAACCAATTCCGGCCAGTCTTTGCGTACAGCGAAGGCGAGTTCATACTTGTACGGTGTCGCCGTAGCTACCTTTAGGTTTGTCAGGCCCAGTTTATGGGACGTGTAAGTGATGGAGGCCAGGTTGCCGACAAACGCGTCTATCTTTCCACTGGACACAGCTCGCAGCGCCCTATCAATATCCTTCGCCAGATAAAATTCACGATCCGGATAATCCCGTTGCATCAGTTCCTGGGTGACATAACCTTTAACGACTGCGACTTTACCGTTTTCAAAATCCTGAACTCCACTGACGAATGGGGTATCTTCCCGGGTTAAGATTACCATTGGAAAACTGATGTACGGTTCGGAGAAGAGCAGAAATTTCGCTCGTTCCGGTGTCTTGACAACACAGGGCAGAACATCAATCTCTCCCGCCCTGGCTTTGTTCATGACCTCGGGCCAGCTGAGCTTCGGAACGGACACCATATTAATTTTTAAATTCTCGTTTAAACGGCGGACATAATCTGAGGCAATACCGGAATAAACTTTGGTTGCGTCAATAAATTCAAATGGCGGCCAGGCCGGATCCACACCGAGCCGGATGTCTTTGTGGGCGGCCAGCCAGGCTTCTTCCTCGGAAGTGAGTTGGATTTGGACGGTTGGTTTTGCAGATTCGGCTTGAGACGTTGCCAGGTGCAACTTGGCCGTGAAAAAAACATCCAACAATAATAAAAGAAATAAAAAAGATATTTTCCGAGTCATTTTCGATCCCTTAGTGACAGCTTCCCTTCTCAGAGTGTCCGGATACTTATCGTGAGTCGGGCCGGAGAACAATGGAAGAGAATGATTGAAACTGCTCTCTGGCCCGAATTTGCTGCTGCCTTATCAGTCTCTGTTACTTCAGAGTCGGGGATCTCTGCTTTAGTAGGAACGCCTCCACAGCAGCTTTTGTTTCGGGACGCAGATTCTCAATCCCGTCATAGGGGCGACCCCGCGCCGGTCCTTCATCCGGATACTCCTTTTTTCTCATCATGTGGCGTTGAATGATGCGCACAAATTCCGCTCCTCCCCAGGCCCCGACTTCGGTGGACACCGGCCACTCCTCGCGGGTATCACGATAGAGATCGTAAAACTTGGCTACGATGGGATTTTCTCCAGGTGCCGGGACATTGAGTTTGTACTGCTCTTTGACCACCGCCTTCAGGGAGTTCCCTGAATAGATGAAGACGGTATCGCGGCGGCCGTGTGTTTCACCCTCCAACATAAGGGCAGTCTGATCCACGCCGTCGATTATACGATCCGTGGGAATCTTGTCGGTGGCGCCACCGAACCGCGCCAGGCTCGTGAATAAATCGGTCACATGGACGATATCACCCACAATGGAATCTGCCTCGATCATTCCGGGCCAACGGGCAAAGGCGTCGACGCGAACACCGCCTTCCGTCGTGTCCGCTTTGCCGCCGCGAAAGATCATTGGCGTAAAGCCACTACCAGGCGAGTACTTGGTGAAGTGACCATTATCGCCCATGACCACGACCACCGTGTTGTCGGCGATGCCCAATTTGTCCATTTCATCGAGGATCTCACCGATCCATCCATCGAGCTGCTTCATGCTCTCGACATAGGTACCGCCATTCGGGGTCGTGAATTTGTCAACCGTGGTGCGTGGGTTTGAAAGCGGAATCACCGGCCAGTATTGCAAAAAAAACGGCTTATCCTGCCTGGCGAGGTTTCGTAAATGATCGAGAGTCTGACGCTGGAAACGTTCATTCATTTCGTTATATTTCTTCTGGTTCCAGCGTTCGCCTGCCTTCATGTGCACTTCCCGGACTTTCTCGCCACGCTTGCCCTCGACAACCGTTGCCATGTGGGAAGCGTCCGGACGGAACCAGTTGTCCAAGGTGAAACGGTCGTCGTAGTTGTTTTTACCGATACCAATAGCGACTTCTTCATTGGCGGCGTCATCATTGAAGATGGTCAATTGACCCTGCTGGTGGATGGGGAAAGATGCGTAATCAAATCCCTGGTGGTTTGGCCAGGCTTCCATGATATCGCCCATGTGCCATTTGCCGATGTGTACGGTGTTATAGCCCGATTCCGACAGCACTTCGGCAAGGGTAATCTCCTTGCCGGCGAGACCGAAACCAGCGATATCGACCGCGGTATCTCCCATGCCGTTGCGGTAGGGTTGACGGCCAGTCATGAAGGCAACGCGCGTGGGTGTGCAGGAAGGTTCGGTATACATCCGCGCGAAGCGCATACTCTCATCGGCGAGTTTGTTGATGTTGGGGGTTTTGTATCCGCGAATGGCATTCAGCTCGGGAATCCCCAAATCTCCAAACCCGATATCGTCGACCAGGATGTAGAGGATGTTGGGAGACTTGCCGTTGTTCTTCTCACGGAACTCAGCCAGTTTCTTATCGACTTTCTTATCGTCGGCAGCCCATTGTTCGCCATTCTGGGCCTTAAGGATATAATATTCGGTATCGTGGACGATCTTGCCCTGCTTGGCTTCTGCCAAGGTGCTGTTCAATACCATGCACAGAAACGATAAGACAACGGACATCAAAAAGAGATTAATTGCTTTTTTACTCATGGCATTTTCCTTTTGTTTTTCTGGAACATTTTCTGATCTTCTTCCGGGCACAGATGCACCGCTATGATGTTATTTTTTGGCTGCCTAGACATGTCAGTATTTCCTTGGTGATACGGGTCGCGCATAGGCGATGGGGCGGTCCGGGTGAAAGGCTTCATTGGACTCGGCGTACTGTTTCCATGCGGCCGCCATTTACCTTAGCGATTTCTCACGAACCACTACTCTTTTTCTAACCGTTCAATACCAGCGTATGGTTCACCGCGAGCCACTTCGGTGTGGGGATACTGTTTGATCTGGGCCTCGTGGTTTGCCTTGATATGGTCGAATGCCGGCCAGCTCCACAAAAACTGGGCCTGCAGTGGATGCTCTTCGCGCGGATCTTTGTAGAGATCGAAGAATCCTTTGCCCGCCAATCCGGGAGCTGCCCCGGCGAAGTGACGCTTGTACTGCTGCTTGACAATCGCGGCGAGCATCGGACCCTGGTAAATGTAAACATAGTCGCGACGTCCATGTCCATCCCCATTTAAAAGTAGCGGGGTCTGATCGATTCCATCAATAACACGATCCGTGGGAATACGATCCCTGGCACCGCCAAGTACCGCGAAAGTTGTGAAGAGGTCTGAAACGTGAACCATGTCTCCGACCACCTGTCCAGGCTGAATTACACCTGGCCAGTATGCGAAAGCCGGAACGCGCACGCCGCCCTCTAAGAAATCATTCTTACCTCCCCTGAAGATGCCGGGGTTCTGATATGTGAGATCAGGCCAAGCACCCTCCATCGCCCCGTTGTCTGCCATTAGCACAATGAGGGTGTTTTCGGCGATTCCCAGCTCTTCCAGCATCTGAAGAAGTTCACCGACCTGCCGGTCGAACTTCAAGAAGCCTTCAGCGCTTGCGCCCCCTCCTTGGGTCTCCTCTGGTACATTGTGCCCGCGGTCCGCAGCTTCGATCAGGTTAGGCCACCAGTCAAGCAGAAATGGTTTGTTACCCTTGGCCTGACGCCGGATAAAATCCTTTACCCTACTGTAGGCCATGGCGTTGAAATCGACGTACTCCTGAAATGTCTTCGGAGTCGACACTTCCTTGGTCGTACCACCTTCGAAGCCCTCGACGGCCCATAACCACTCGG
>CAMYIS010000321.1:0-746 GCA_947258485.1 uncultured Woeseiaceae bacterium | reverse complement strand
CAGGCCCATATTGTGGATCGGAAAAATCGGGAAAATCATGCCGCTGCGCACTGGATGCCTGCCGGTTGCAGCCGCCACGCGTGTTGGCGTACATGATGGCTCAGAGTACATTCTGGCGAAAGTCATTCCTTCGGCAGCAAGTTTGTTGATATTAGGGGAGCTGTAGCCCGTAACTTTATTCAATATATCGTGACCGATCGCTCCGTATTTCATGTCATCCCACATTATGTGTATAATGTTAGGACGCTTACCATGCTTCTTGCGAAGGGCTTCAAGCTTTCGTTCTATTTGTTTGTCCTCCTCTGCCCAATTGTCAGCATGTTGTTTGAAAACTTTTTGGAATTCGGCGTCATAAACAATCCCCGATGGTCCTGTTGCCAGGGCATGCCCGGCAATCAGCGACAGCAGGAGTGTAAACACAGTTATTGGAAATAATATTTGTTTGATCATTTTCTGTCCCCTTTCGTTTTTTGAATCCTTTAAATTTTCATGTAATCAACCGGTGCATAAAAAAAAAGACACATTATGCTGTTCTTGACTTTTCATTTAAAAGCTATGTCTGGTCTGCGATTGTATCGGCCAATTTTCTGACCATCGCGCGAAAGTAGATAATTGTTAGCCAGCAGCGGGCTTAAACTGCCGCCTCGTTGGTTCCCTCAGTGGCGGCTGAACGTTTATTCGTGAGTCATTTTAATCTTTTATGATATTATTTTTTTGGCTGCCAAGACATAAACGTTTCGACGATT
>CAMYIS010000320.1 GCA_947258485.1 uncultured Woeseiaceae bacterium | reverse complement strand
ATGGCGACTATAAACTCACGCGCGATACCCCACCTATAGCACGCTGCCTGGCCTCCATTCGAGTCAAGATAACGCTTCGCTCGATGCTGGTGCTTCAAGGCAGTTTTCACCTTTAGCGTGAGCCAATTCACACAAATATGCACTTCATCGAGTAAAAATGATGCTACGCGAGTTTGAAGGGCATCCCCGTGCACTACTCCGAAGACACAGAGCTGAAAAAGCATACTGATACGACCGAGGATCAGCATCTGATTCTAGACGGTACGGCGAACCTAGATGATTCCGATGACGATGTCCCGCGAATTAAGGGTTTGATTGAATTGCTAAAGGAGTATTTTGGCACTAAAAACATCTGAAACTTTAATCAAGCTGAGGCTGCTTCCCGATAGCAGGCGCTGCCAAACTCCTCACTAGCGGCGACCTTCGGCCATAACCGGACATCGGGATAAAAGACCAGGTTTAATTCGAGAGCAATAAGAATCTAGTGCCAGCTTGATATGCAATCCACGAATAATTATTAAGAGGCCAACGTCCTCTTAATATACTGTTAGGAGCAGAGATGCCCGAGCCAGATTTAGATTCCCTTGTTTATGTTTCTTCAGCTGTAAGGCTTTTGAGTTTTGATGAGATCACGTACCTTTTAAAACGAGCACGTGAACGAAATAAGGAATATGGAATTACTGGTGTCCTGCTTTACATTGGCGGCAACTTCATGCAATACATTGAAGGTCCTAAGAATAATCTCGATATTATCTATAAGATAATCCGAAAAGATGAACAACACACCGGATTAATTTTGGTATCCCGGGAAGCCATAGAGGGTCGTCAGTTTGGTGACTGGTCAATGGCCTATCAAACTAAGGATGTTGAGAGTTACGTAGGTTCACCTAGCGAAAGGCGGTTGATCGAAATGATTCTAGAACTACCTAACGATAACCCGAGCGCAGCTCGAATCGCGCTTCACGGTTTCTGGGATCGAAGTGGCTCCTAACAAGCGACTGTGATTAAAATCCACCCTGCACGCTATTCTTTTTTAGCTCATTTGCCACTCCCGGTCATCGCGCACCATCGCATTTAGTATGCACATCATCTTGCGCATACAGGCAATGATGGCGACCTTCTTGTGTTTGCCCAGGGCGACTAGTTTTTGATAGAAACCTTTGATGATCGGGTTGAAGCGAATGGCGCAGAGCATGGCCATGTAAAGCACGGTTCGAATTGGCGCTCGCCCGCCCCGGATTCGGCGCTTGCCTTTCAGTCGGCCGCTGTCGCGATTAAAGGGTGCCAGTCCACATAAGGCCGCGATCTGCCGTTGGGTCAATTGACCCAGTTCAGGAAGCTCGCCCAGCAAGGTAAAAGCAACTCCATCACCGATGCCGGGAACCGAGCAGATCACTTCATAGGTGCGTTGCCATTCACTGATGCCCGCGATCTCACTAGCGAGTTTTACATTGGTTCCGGCAATTTCTTTATCGAGCAGTTTGATCAACCGACGATGTGAGGCCGCAGTGATCTTCTGCGCCCGATGGGAACGATTCAGTTCCTGGATGCGCATCTCGTTGAGCTGGCGCTTACGCGCCAGTAAATCCTTTACGCGCCTGACTTTCTTACCCGGTAAGGCCTTCACTTGCGGTTGTAACATCACGCCGTATTCAGCGATCAACCGGGCGTCGATCTTATCTGTTTTCGCAAAAACTCCCTGTGCCTTAGCGAACTGGCGCACCTGAATGGGCTGGACGATGATGACCGGTATACTCTGGGTAATCGCGGCCTCGACCAGGGCCCGTTCATAACCACCCGTGGCCTCGACCAATAGGCGGGTAATGCCAAATCGACTCAGGCGTTTCATCAATCGGCGAATTCCAATTTCGGTATTACTCTCCTGCCAATCAAGATCTGATTCATAAACACAAATATCGAGTGCGTCCTTACCAATGTCGATTCCAATATTTACACCTTGGTTTTTGCTGTATACATGTTTGGTTGTTTTCATATCTCACCCTTGCTACATTCGGGCTCGAGGCCCATTCGACTGTTCGAGTTAAATAGTTGATTCAGCATGACGCTCTGGCTTGTTAACGGACTCTCGACAGAGGCGCCAGGCATACATCGAGCTGTCATGCTGAATACCTGTGGTGCAGGTATGGGCCTCACTATATCTTCAGGACAAAGCCAATGAAAAGAAGGACATTTCAATCATACAAGCGCATGCAGTCGGGCCCAGCAAAGCTGGGCCGCTGATGCGAGGCGTTATGTGGCATGTGAACAATAGAGAAATATTGAGTACATGATGAGATATTCTTACTTGTTGTTGTTTCTTGTATTGGGCATTACGACCGGATGCGT
>CAMYIS010000319.1 GCA_947258485.1 uncultured Woeseiaceae bacterium | reverse complement strand
GCAGTATCAAGCGTGCATGAGATTCACGACATGCCCGGCACCTGGTCGGACGACGACTATCGCCAATTACTGACCCGGCTCGAAGTCGATGGGGTCGAAGACGTATCCGGCAGCGACCTGCTGGAAATGACGCTGATGGCATTGCAGGATATGGAAACCGACGACGCGGCTGACGCGGTGCTGGCGCATAAGCTCGGCAGTCGTGTCTCGACGGGCGCCCGCAGAAATATCGTAGAAGACTTTCTCGAAAATCAGCGACCATGGGAAGAAGCGGCAGACATCTCCTTGCATGCGCAAATCTTTGCGGCTGCTGTTTTATTGCACCAAGCGTTTCCATCGAACTTCGCCAAACCGGACATGATGCAGGTCGTTCTCGATATGACCGCATTGACCTCCGCGGCGAAAGCATTGCTTACAAGCCCCCCGCAAGCGGCCTTTGTTACGCGTCTGCTGGCGGATGCGATGGATACTCACAGCATTCTGGAACGCCTGTTTGACGAGCAGCTGGCGTCTCGTTATTTCCCCGAGGCCGAAGGAATTATCTGGCGGTCAGAATTTTTCGATCAGGCGTCTGGCGATAATTCTTCTGTTAAACTTTCGATATATTCTTCCGTGCACTGGCTCGACGCGATGGAAACCATTTCCACCTTTGAATCCAGCGCATATAACGATGACGACCCCGAGGAGGCCGATCATGGCTAGCAGCGACCGTATCAACTGGCAAAACTCACTGGTTGACACTTACGAGGAATTTACCACGCAAATCATAGCATTTGCGCCCCTGCTGGCAGGCGCAGTCGCCGTCCTGATCGTCGGCTGGTTCGTGGCACACATATTACGCATTGCTACGCGCAAGCTTATCAGGGGCCTGGACTCGATTCTGCAGGGCGTCGCGCCGGACGAGGGTGCCAGGCAGCTGAAGATAAGGCGTTCCTACGCCGTCATTGCCGGTAATGTCGTGTTCTGGATCGTTTTTATATTCTTCATAGCCGCGGCCGCAAACATGCTGGGCTGGAAAATGTTATCCAACTGGATGGACAACGTGGTCGTCTACTTGCCCAGCCTGGTCTCGGGTCTGCTGATTATCCTGGCTGGTTTTGTGCTGAGTAACATCGTCAAGGCAGGCGTCATCAGCGCCGCCGGTTCCGCCGGCATGGCACAGGGCGACGTACTGGGTCGGGTTGCACAGATGGTGGTTATCTTCACCACGCTGGTCATCGGCATCGAGCAAATCGGGATTAACGTCGATTTTCTGACCAACGTGCTGATTGTGATTATCGGTGTACTGCTGGCGGGTGCCGCGCTCGCATTCGGCCTCGGCGCCAGGTCCCTGGTGGCCAATATTATCGGGGCACAGCAGCTGCGCAAACATTGCCGCACGGGTGAGCAAATGTTAAGCGGAGACGTCGAGGGCAGCATCGTCGAAGTGACCCAGACCTGCATCGTGCTGGATACGGAATACGGCCGCACCGTGATTCCCGCAAAACTGTTTCAGGAGCAGGTCAGCAGTTTCAAATCTACAGTAGCAACGCCCGCTAAGTCAGCCAAAGCCACGTCGGGTAAAGGGGCTTAACCGATGGCTCAGCAACAAATCGATCTGGCCCTGGCTTTTTTGCAATCGCAGCCGGGCGCCGCCGCCACTATTCTGGAACAGCAGCCGATAGAAAAGGTCGCCGATTTTCTGAGCTATGTCCCGCATACCTACGGCGCTACCGTGCTCGAAAAAATTCTCCCGCATTACACGGCAAGGCTGTGCAAAATACTGAAACCCAATATTGCAGCCGCCCTGCTCTCCGAGATGAACGTCAGCCTGGTTGCGGCGGTCATGCGGCATTGCCCTGGCGAATTGAGTTCACAGTTGCTTGATCTGCTGCCGGAAAAAACCAGGCTTGCCTGTTGGCTGCTGCTGACTTACTCAGAGGATTCCGTGGGCGCCTGGATGACAGCCAACGTCTCGACCTTGCCCGACGACTGTAATGTAGGGGAGGCGCTTGCGCGTGTTATATCCGAACAGGGAACGGTAAATTTCGGCGCCACGCTGGTCGTCGATCGCGACAGGCACATAAAAGGACAGCTGCAGCTGCCCGCATTAATACGCGCCCCGCCGAATACTGCCGTCACGGCGGTCATGGATAAAATACTGGATTCTCTATCCGCGCGCA
>CAMYIS010000318.1 GCA_947258485.1 uncultured Woeseiaceae bacterium | reverse complement strand
CTGGCGTCGGTTGTCCGGATCATAGAACGGAAGATCCACGACATCGGCCGTGACTCGCACGCCGCCTGTCGACTTGATGACGATCTGGCTGCCTGCCGCCGTTTTCTCGGGAGGCACGTAAGCCAAACCGACTGGTTTATCGAGCGTGGGCGAGTAGTCGCAGGAGGTCACTCGGCCAATCATCTGCTCGCCATGCAACACGAGCTGACTTTCGAGCGGAATCGGTGCCCGCCGGTCGTTTACGACAAATCCGACGAGACCTCGTTTGAGCGGCACTTTCTCCAGTTCGGCGATGGTTCGGCCGCCCACGAAGAACGGCTTCTTTCGCGATATTGCCCACGCCATCTGCACTTCGAGAGGATTGGACATGGCATCAGTGTCCTGACCAATGATGATGTGGCCCTTCTCCAGGCGGAGCACGCGTTGTGCCTCAACGCCGAATGGCATTATGTTGTGCTCGCGACCCGCCGCCATAATTACGTCCCAGAGCGCCTCGCCGCAATGTTGCGGGACATGGATCTCGAAACCGAGCTCACCGACGAATCCCACCCGGATCAGCCTGGCGGGTATGCCGGCAACCGTGCCTTCGCGCACGCCCACACAGGGATTGCATGACGATGCGCGCTTTCGGGCCCGCAATATTGACGCCACACATGGCCGATGAAACATTGGCGATGTCCAGATCGAGGCGCCACTGCGCATTCCACCTGAGCATGCTCTGGTACACGCGATCGGCCCCGCCGGTCGTAGCAGTGACATAGTAGTGCTGCTCGTGAAATCGACATGCGACGCCATCATCAATGACGACACCGGACTCATTGGCAAGCAGCGCATAACGCGCGCGTCCAACTGCTTGTTGCGAAAAATTGAATGTATAGATCCGATCCAGGAATTCGCCGGCATCGGGACCTCGTACTTCGATGCCCCCGAGTGTTGATACGTCGACCAAACCGACGTTGTTGCGAACGTTGCGGACTTCCTGCCGGATGGCTTCGGTTCTCGAGTCCCTGGGCCCGTAGTACGCGGGTCGGTACCAGGCGCCTGCAGGCATCATTTGTGCACCTGCCTCCAGGTGACGGTAATGCATATTGCTGCGGCGGGCCGGGTAGAAACTTCGCCCGGCGCCGTGAGCGAGGCGTTCGGGCGCGAAAGGCGGGCGGGCCGTGGTTACCCCTGTCTCCGCGATCGTCCTGTTAGTCGCTTTGGCGACGAGCCGAGCGGTGGCGAGCGCCGAGTGGCGTCCCTGGGAAGGTCCCATGCCACTGGTGGAATAACGTTTTACCAGTTGTACATGTTCGTAGCCATCGCGGACAGCATTGATGATATCGGCAATCTGCAGATCTTCGTCGAAATCTACAAACTCCTTGCCATCCGGGTGCGGGAATATCGGCCACGGGAAATTTACGCTGTCGATGTCGGTTTCGGACTGCCCCTCGGACTCTATGTGCCTTTCGGTTCCGTTTGCATTAGTTGCGGCCGTTCCGGCCCGTCGGGCTTCACCAATGGCGCTATCAATATCCCATGTGCCAGCCACTGACCCGGCAATCTGGCATGAACCTGGAAGACCGATCAGCGAGAAATTCGATGTCGCCTCGTCATAGTTAAGCTGCGCACCGGCCTGGCACGGCAGTTGATAAGTGGGCATATAGCCCACGGCCATGCAGAGCAGATCGCATTCAATGATGTTGCGTTGTCCGGAGCAAACGCCCTCCGCCACAATCTCACGAACATCAACGCCGCCAAGGTGTTTCTTCTTCGGCCCTGCCAGCGCCTCGTAGACGGCATGGCCGGTTTTGACCGGAATATCTTGCGCCATTGCCGCGCGTGCGATGTCATCGTATCGCGGGTTGTTTCTCAGCTCGACAATGAGTTTGACAATGACGCCCGCATCCAGAAGGTCGAGCGCCACCGCGTACGCATCGTTGTTACCCGCGAGGACTACGGCGGTCTTGCCAGGACGCACGCCATACAAATGCAGCAGGCGCTGGGCGGCGCTGCTCATCATGACGCCGGGCATATCATTGTTGCGAAACACAGCCGGTTGCTCGAGCGCGCCGACGCACATGATGGTCTGCGCGGCCCGGACTTTGAAGAGTCGTTGTTTTTGAATGATCGGCAGCCAGTTGTCTGCGTACCAGCCGTTGCAGACCGCGTCGAGCATGACGTCGATTTTGTCGCTCGCTTCGACATTGGCGATCATTTCCTCGCGTAGCTTGCGCGCACGTCGTCCCTCTGCATCGAGTCGGGCGTAATTTAGCGAACCGCCCAGGACCGGGCTCTCGTCGACCAGCAAGACCTCGGCGCCGGAGCTTGCGGCCTGCTGCGCAGCCGCCATGCCGGCAGGGCCGCCACCGATGACCACAACGTCGTAGAACAGGTATTGCTTGTCATAGTAGTCGGGCTCGTACTGCTGGTCGATAACGCCCAATCCGGCTTTGCGTCGAATCAGCCTGGCCCATAATTCCCACGCGCCCTTCGGTCTGAAAAAGGCCTTGTAATAGAGTCCGACCGGCAGGAATTTCGAGAAGCGCTCTATCCAGGCGCCGCGGTCCTTCTCCAGAGTGCCCTCATAGTTTTGCCCCGTGACACGGAGCCCTGCAGAGATTGGACAGCGATCGGCCAGCACATTCGGATCGGAGGGCAGCTGTACCAGGGTGTTCGCGTCCTGGCCTGCCATCGTCAGCGCTCCGCGCCGCCGGTGATACTTGAAGGAGCGGCTGAGCACCCATTGATCGTTCGCCGCCAGGGCGCTGGCAACGGTGTCTCCGGATAGTCCCTGGTAGCGCTGGTGCTCAAAATGGAAGTCAACGGACTCACTGCGATTCAGCAATAGCCCGTAGGGAGCAGGAAGGCGATTGACGGACGGTGTCATTTTTTTCCTGCATCCGCTTCATTGGTGAATACAACGCGTTCGCTGAAAACATCGCCCGGGTCATAAGTCCGGACGATCTCGTCAGTAAGCGTGTTTCTTTCCGCGAGGAACCAATACGATGTTGCGTTGTGGCACCACCACTCGGTAACGATACCGGCGACATTGTCATCGAAGAAAACGTACTCCGCCCAGGCGCGCGAGCCGCAATCCGACGGGTTCGGCATACGGTGCAGCTCGCCACCGTAAGAGAACTCCGCGATATTGCGCGGGCCATTCAATGGACAGTGTAAAATTTTCATCGACCGATCAGCTCTAATGACTCGCGGCAGTTGCACCGGCTTCGTTGACTTGCTCGAAACGGTAGAAACGCTCCAATTCAAACGGCCGGATCAGGTCTGGAACCTGTGCGGTTGCCACGAATTCGGCCATGGTCTTGCCGCAAATCGGGGTTGCTTTGAAGCCCCAGGTACCCCAGCCGGCGTCCAGGTAATAATTCCTGACGGGACTTAAACCCATAATCGGACTGTAGTCAGGTGTCATGTCGGTAATTCCCGCCCATTGGCGAAGTAGCCGCGCCTGAGCAAGGAAGGGGAATAGTTCGGTGATTGCGGCGGCCAATATTTCTTTCTGCTCCAGCGTAGAGCGAGTGTTATATAACGGGTATTGGTCGGAGCCGCCGCCAATGACAAATTCGCCGCGAGACGTCTGATGCGTATAGACATGCAGTTGCGGCGAACTGACGTGTGGCGTCAGCACCGGTTTATAAGGCTGCGTTACCATGGCCTGCAGTGGGAAGGTATGAATCGGTAAACGAATGTTTGCTTGCATCGCAACCAGCGAGCTGGAACCGGCGACGGCCTGAATGGCACAGCCGCACTCGACACGACCCCGGTTGGTGCGTAGCGCTGCAACCTTGCCGTTATGAACCTCGATATCCTGGACTTCTGTAAGCTGGTGTATCTCGACACCACGATCGCAGGCACCTTTCGCATAGCCCCAGACGACCGCGTCATGCCGGGCCGTTGCCCCATCGGCATGCCACAGTCCGGCCAGGATCGGGAACCGCACATCCTCTGACATATTGATACAGGGAATCAGTTCCCTGATTGTTTGCCGGTCCACCAGCTCAGACCGCACGCCAAGGTGTTGATTGACTTCGGCGCGCCAACGAAAGCCGCGAATGGCGGCGTCGTTGTGGGCCAGCGTAAGCTGGCCACGATTCTCCATCATGACATTGAAGCCGAGTTCGTTACTCAGGTCCTGGAAAAGCCGGACCGATTCGCGGTAAAAAGTGACACCTTCCTCGGTCAGGTAGTTCGAGCGAATGACCGCCGTGTTCCGAGCCGTGTTGCCGCCGCCCAGGTAGCCTTTGTCGAGTATCGCGATATTGCTTATGCCGTGATGTTTCGCAAGATAAT
>CAMYIS010000317.1:10354-12471 GCA_947258485.1 uncultured Woeseiaceae bacterium | reverse complement strand
GGTCTTGCAGGGCTTCGGCTGGTTCCGCCTCGACGACCTCCTCCACGACCAGGTCGGCCTCGGGCTTGGCGCGTACCGACTCGGCATCGTCTTGAGCGACGGCAACCGAAGACAGGCAGCAAAGCCATACGGGCAGTGCGAGAGCGGCCCATTTCGGTCGATTGGTATTCATGCACGAGCTCCGATTCAATCAGCTCTAGCCTGCAAGGTATTAGAGATTCTGAGATCCCTCAGAACACGGGGAAAACGAGGGGGTATTGAGGTGCTGCTGAAAAGATCGACGACCTTCTTCAGCGACACTTCCGTTTCCGGTGTGGGGGACGCTCAGTCCTCAACTGCGGCAAGCTCTTCGCGCAGCTTGTCCACGGCCTTCGAGACCTCGTCGTTGAGAGCGGCCCAGTCGGCCTCCGCAGCGTCCTTAGCCGCCGCGAGCTTGACTCGAGCTTCCTTGATCCCTTCGTTGAGCGCAGCCACCGCCGGGTCGACGTCTGCGGCATCGACTTTGCCTTGCACCCGCAGCGAAAGACCGCGCACCTGTGCTCGGGTGAAGCCGAGATCGATGCTCAGCTGCGCCACCTGTTCGACTAGGCGCCGAAGCTGCTGCTCCATCGCGTCGTGCTTTGCATCGTGCTCTTTGATTCCGAATAGATCCATCACGCTCTCCTTTGTTGTTCTACGTGCGGGAGCATAGGCACAGGGGCGTTTCCGCGGACCCCTAAGAACTTGGGGAAAACGAGGGGAAATAGGGGGGTGGCCTAGTTCTTCGGCGGCGTGGGACGCGGAGCTGACAGGGCCCTCGAGCTCACTATCTCCTACACCCCCTCGTTTTCCCTGCGTCCTAAGGGGTCTCAGAATTCGCCAAGCCCGGCAGGCTAGCGCCATGTCGATCCAAGCCCGCGATGGAGGTTGTGCCGTGACACCTAGAGTACTCATTGCCCTGGCGCTGACCGCTATTGTGGCAACTCTGCTGCCGACCGCCGCCGCCGCAAAGAAGAATAGACCCAACGTCGTCCTCATGTTGGCGGACAATGTCGGCTGGGGTGATATCGGTGCCTACGGCGGTGGCGAGATACGGGGCATGCCGACACCGAATCTCGATCGACTGGCCGGCGAGGGGATGCAGATGACGCAGTTCCTGGTCGAACCGGCCTGCACGCCGTCCCGTGCCGCGCTGCTAACCGGGCGGTACTCGACCCGCGTAGGCCTGAACACCGTGATCATCGGCGGCACTCCCAACACGCTGACCGCGGCCGAGGTCACGCTGGCAGAGATATTCAAGCGAAAGGGCTACGCGACAGCCTATGCCGGAAAATGGCACCTGGGCATGGAAGAGCAGAGCTGGCCAACGAGGCAGGGCTTTGACGAGTACAAAGTGGGCGTCATCGAGACCTCCGATGGCACGCTGTATCGCGAAAGCATGGAACGTAGTGGCATGGACGATGCCTTTATCGAGAGTGTCGTCCCGAGGATTTTCGAATCCGATGCCAAGGGCAATCTGAGGGCCGTACGCGAATACACAATCGAGTATCGTCACCAGGTGGAAGGCGACATCGCCAGAGCATCCGCCGACTACATCACGCGCCAGGTCAAAGCGAACAAGCCGTTCTTCATGATGGTGGGTTGGACGCATTCACACTATCCGAATGCTACGCCAAAGGAGTTCTCCGGGAAGTCGAGCAACGGACCCTATGGTGACGCGATCATGGAGCTCGATGCGCGCACCGGAGAGATTCTTAACGCGATTGAAGAAGCGGGCGTGGAAGACAACACCATCGTGATCTGGCTCTCCGACAACGGCGCCACGCCGATCAGCGGACCGCCCGCATACCGTGGTGGAAGCAACGGACCATTCAGCGGCGAGTTGGGCGATGCGCGGGAAGGCTCAATCCGCGTTCCGGGGATCATCAAGTGGCCCGGCAAAATCGCTCCGGGCAAGAACAACGAAATGGTCTCGATCCACGATTTCCTGCCGACGCTGGCCAGCATCATCGGAGCGAAAACACCCTCGGACCGTGCCATTGATGGCGTCGATCAAAGCGATTTCTTTCTCGGCAAGCAGAAGAAATCCAACCGCGAGAGCCTGATCACGTTCATTGAGAATGAAGTCGTTGCGGTGC
>CAMYIS010000317.1:0-10234 GCA_947258485.1 uncultured Woeseiaceae bacterium | reverse complement strand
CTAGTCAGGCATGGGTGTTCAGGCCGTACATGAAGGTGATCGGCGAGTACTACAAGTCTCTCAAAAAGCACCCCAATCCCAAGGGCGTCTCGCTCACTACGTTTGACCAATGAGGGGTGAGGTTCCGCTCAGCTTCGGCCGGAGCCTGGGTCGATAACGCCCAATTCGACGGCTCGCTTCACCGCCTGGCGTCGGCCGTTCACGCTGAGCTTGTCGTAAATACGCCGAGTGTGGTCGTTGACGGTGTGCGGCGAGATGCAGAGCCGGCTCGCGATTTCCTTGTTTTGCAGGCGCTGAGTCAGAAGTTCGAGGACGTCGATCTCGCGGTTGGTGAGACTATCCACCGCCTGCTGGTCCAAGCGCGATAGCGGCTTAGAGGCTCGCGCGCTGCTGTTCTCCGCAATGGGGACTTCCTGGCTGCTAGGCGCGACGACAGGCCTCTCCAACGCATCCAGGATCTGGCGGACGAAGATCGCCTCCTCACCGGACGAATCCAAACGCCGCAGAATGCCGACCATCGCGGGCCCCGCTTCGACGAATGGTCGAACCCAACCCCCGGGACGTGCGAGCGCCAGGGTCTCCTTCACGGCGTGCAACGCCTCGTCGGCGCGTCCTCGTTTGTCGATGGCGAGCGCCTGAAGGACGGAAATCTCGATCGTCTGGCCCGTCAGCCGAAGTGAATTGCTGCCGTCCTGGAGCTCCCGAAGGAGCTCGATCGCTTGGCTGAGGCTCTGCTCGGTGCCGAGAGCGATCAACACCCTCGCGCGGGTGATCGAAGGCACCTCTAGCCAGAAGAAGAGCTCCATCGGCAGCGGCGTTTCACGAAAGGAGCGGGCCCAGCCGACTGCGGACGGCAGGTCGCCGCGGAGGAAGGAAACCCGAGCGCCTGCCGACTGGGCGACCGACAATGTGAGTGGGTCGTTGGTCTCTCGGGCGAACTCCAGAACTGTCTCCAGCGCCGTCGACGCCTGATCGTCCCGACCGCCAAGCTGGTGGGTGAGCGCTAACCCCGACATTGCATCGACTGACGCTCGCGTATCGAGCACGTATCGCAGGTCTGACGCTTTTCCGAGGTCGCGCACTGCTGCGTCCAGTTCGTTCGCGTGCAGATGCGTGCATCCCTTCACGTACGAACCCCATGCGCCGGAATTCGGGAGGTGACTCTTGCGCGCGACGTGCTCCAGCCGTTCGGCCTCGGCCCGGGCGTCGACCAAGTCGCCGGCAATCAAGTGGATGAATGCCAAGTTCGCAATCAGGTAGGCTCGGAGCTGACCTTCCTGGGCTTCTATCGTTTGGAGCCGATCGCGGAGCGCTTGGATGGCCAGCGCTTCCTCGCCCGCCATGTAGCGAGCGAGTCCGAGCATGACCTCGGCATTGCAGGCGAAGAACGGCCGGTCGCCTTCGAGCAGCGAAACGGCTTCGAGAAGAGACCGACGACTCGCTTCGGCCTCACCCGCCCAATACTGGAGGAAGCCGTGAAAGTACGCGAGCTCTCCACGTTGCGTCGGCTCGACTTCCCGACCCTGCAAGAGGGATTCAGCCTGCTCGAGCAGCGAAGCGAGTCGACCGAACTGGAATCTAGCGTGCGCGACCCAGCCCTCCGTGAGGAGCAACTCGGCTCGCTCTTTTCTAACCTCGGTCGGCAACTGGGCGAGCCAACGCTCGACCAGATTCCAGCGCTCCGCCGACATTTCATCGTAGGCGTTACGGCCGACGATTTCAGCGGCGCGGTCTTCGTCCTTGGCCGCCAGGGCATGCTCAATCGCCTCGCTGACCGAGCCCTCTGACTCGAACCAGTCGCTGGCGCGCAGGTGAAGCGCCGTGATCTCCGCGGGACCGGAGCGTTGCCGAAGCTGCCGGCGCAGCAGATCTTGAAATAAGTGGTGATAGCGAAACCATTCGCCCTGCTCGTCGAGCGGGATGGCGAAGAGATTGCTTTGCTGCAGTAGCTCGATGAGCACGACGCCGCTGAGGTCGGATCCTTGCGCCTCGACCTCTGGTGCACAAATCGCATCGAGTACCTCGGCGGAGAAGCGGTTCAGGATCGACGACCTCAGCAGGGTTTCGCGGACCGGAGCCGGCTGCGCGTCCAGCACCTCGCGCAGTAGATAGTCCTGCGTTTGCGGAAGGCCCCCGTGAAGGCCTTTCAAGAACGATTCGGGATCCTCCGCGTTTCGCATTGCCAAAGACACCAGCCGAAGGCCTACCGCCCAGCCTTCGACCTCGACTTGCAGGTTGGCGAGCGCTTCATCACTGGTTGCGAGCCCGGTGATTGCCAGCAGGAAGCTGGCGGCCTCGGCCTTCGCAAAGCGCAGATCATCGAGTGTGACCTCGGTGACGAGATTGCGGGCGCGAAGGCCCACCAGCGGAAGCGGCGGATCACGTCGGGTCAGCAGCACGAAACGCAAGGGATGGGGCGGGTGCTCGAGCACGCGCCCGAGGAGCTCGTGGACCGACGAGGACGCTGCGATTCGCTCGTAGTCGTCCAACACCAGAACGAGCGTCGGCTCCATGTCGTCGAGCTCGTTGGTGAGGCAGTCTGCCAAGACGTGCACGGGTGGCAGGACGGGTGCCGTCAGCAGCTCTTCCGTCTCCGTGCAGGCTGTGGGCTCCACCGTCCGGATGGCAGCGATCACGTAGGTCAAGAACTCGGTCGTCTCGCTGTCGGTCTCATCCAACGACAACCACGCACAAGGTTGCTCGATCGACTCGGCCCAGCTGCTTACGAGCATACTCTTGCCGTAGCCGGCGGGGGCCGAGACCAGCGTCAACGGGATCTCGAGCCCTTGGCTCAACCGTTCATGCAGCCGCTCCCGACGCACCAAGTCCGTGGTCACCGGCGGCCGGTGAAGTTTCGTGCGAAGAAGTGGCGCTGCGGAACCCATGCCGAATCCGGCTTATTGTGCAGAGTCCACGCCAACGATCAAGAGGCGGTTCCGTAGAGCCCACGCTCCCCTATTCCTCCGTGTTTTGCTGACCTTTTGCCTTGATACGCCGCTGTGTTCTCTGACCTAACTCCCTTCCCGCCTGCGCGACGCCTGTGATGTGAAGATAAACGATGCGGGAGGTGGCCCCTGTTCGGACGTAGTCGAGGACGAGACTGTTGAGGTCAACGCGTGCCGCGCTGACCGAGCCTCGTCCATAGAGAAAGGTCGACCCGACGGAAAGCGAGACTCCAGACAGATTCAGAACCACGGAGAGCGTGGCGCCGAACCGGTTGATGCGAGGTTGGTAGTAGATGTCTGGGTTTTCCGGGATCTTCTGCGCCGAGGACAGGTCGGTGAAAAAGCCAGTGAGCATGCCGACCTCCTTCTTTCGCGGAAGTCGCCCGCAATGGCGACATTGCCGGTGGCGAGTCGTTTGGTTTGATCGTCGAAGTAGATGCTCCCAAGCGAGATGTCCGGCGGTAGATCGATGCGCTGGCCTTCGCGCACGGGTGCATGAAACGACGCATCGAAGGCAAGCATCACCCTCTCCGCGGGCCAGTACTGGAGCCCGGCTTCGATCTCGGCTGGCAACGGGAGCCGCGCTTTGCTTTCGGTATCGATGAAAGAAGCCGTCGTCGTTACGGGCGTACTCGGGTCACGATTGTCATTGATGAACTCTTGGGAGAAGACGTTGACTCTCTGCCGCAATGGGATCCCGGGAGGTTGCACCATCAGACCCAACTGAACCTGCGGTTTGATCTGGTAGAGCCAACCGAACCGCAGAACGAAGTGGTACGCCTTGAAGCTGAGCGTTTCCGTGTTGGCCACGGTGCTCGCGCCTAGATACGTGCCGGGGTCTGCTGGCACTTCAGTACCCCCGCCGAGCGTCAGCCCGGTCTCCGAGTGGTTCAGTCGTCGCACGCTGGTGTAGAGCGAAACACCCACGGACTGCTTTGAATTAATGCGCGCTGCAAAAGAGAGCCCGTAAAACCTTGCCTGATCGAGCTCAGTGAAACGATAGCTGTCGGAGAGATCGAGAGGTTCTTGTTCGATCTTGAGAAACACGCCCCCGCCGCTGAAGATCGGTTCGACAAAGCTGATTGCTAGCGCGTACCGCTTGTTTCCGTCGTCGTCACTGGGACCGATCTTGACTACGGCCCCAACGAATACGGGCACGGTGCGATTCGTTTTCGTCGAGGCGGTTACGTCCGTATCGGGCTGCTGGTAGAAGTCGTCTAGCTTCAGACGGTCCCACGCATTGATGGTGAGACCCGCAGCGATGCCGAGATTTTGGTTGAGCGCTAGCCCAGCCGGGTTGAAGTATGCCGCGGACACATCGCTGGCAACCCCAGTGAAGGCGCCAGCAAGCCCGATCGCGCGCGCCCCGATCGGAATCGCCCGGTAGTGTGTGTCGTCCGCGCGAGCGGAGGGCTGCGGGAGCACCACCCAGGCTCCCAGCATCAAGGCCGCCGTTTGCAGAGCCCGCTGCACTACTCGATGTTCAAACTTCCGAATGGGAGGCCTCCTCTCCTGTTGCGAGAGCAAGCCTACGAGCAGGACGACACCTTGACCGTCGAACCCCTTACAAACCCCACATTTTCCCCCTCATTTGAGAAGCGCGAGAGCCGAGTTTCGCGGTACTAGCTTGTTATGTCGCATAGGGCGCGAGCTGCGGCCGAACGAGGACCCACTAGAATGGAAAGGGTCAGCTTGAAAGCCTCGCTCGCAGTGCTGCTTCCAATCGTTTTGCTGGGCTGCACGGAGCCCCTTGCAGAACCCCCTGATCTCACCGAACGGTTGGAGCCCTATCGGGAGGGGCCGACAGCGGACGTTGGGGTTCAAATCATAATCGGGGAGGTCAATGATGCGATCGGGCGGCCTGAAACCCCGCCAGACGTCGACCCTCGAACGAATCCCCGGGAGGCGCTTCAAATCCTCGAAGGGCGGTTTTTCATCGATCTCATCGCGGATGTCACACACATCTGTGAAGGCCACGACCCCGAAGCGGAAGCTCCGGACGCCGAGGTCAATGGCACATTGGAGGCCAGCGCGAGGATCACTGAGTCGGGGTTTCAGGGTGTGTTTTGGGGCGAGTTTGACACCTGCCGCCTCCGCGACGACAGCGTCGACTTGGGTTTCGAGTTCAACACCATCATCTTAGACGGACCTGCCGCGGTATGGTTTCTCGATCCTCTGGGCTTCGACGTGGAACGCGACTATCTATTTGTCTTCGACGGTCTTGCCATCTTCAACGACGTCCTCGTGCTCGATGGGCAGTTCGACTTCCTGTTCCAGCGGGAGAACAAGGAAGTCGAGCCTCCGACAAGAGGTGGGACTTTGGTCCGGGTGCCGACTCAGGACGGCGGGCAGGTGTTTCTTTTCCAGCCCATCGACGACCCGAACGCCCTCGAGCTCCGGACTCTCACCGAAACCTGGTTATGCGATCTCTCGGCCCAACAATGCTCGAGCACCGACGGCACGCAGGTATTCTGGTAGTCGCGCTCGTCGCGGGGCTCGGGTGTGCACGGTCGGCGGCTGCTGACGATGCGCGCGTGCGGAAGCCCCTTTTTGGCACGGCCTACACCCTGCAGGCTCGCGAGGCTCAGCTCGGAATCGGTCTTCAGGCCTACGGGATCGTCGACCGGGTGACGATCGCGACCTTGTTGGCTGCCTGGATCCTCCCAGCTTTCTCCGACGCATTCGCTCCCAACGTGCTGGTTCGGTACCGATTCATGGATGCGCGACGTTGGTCGTTTGCGCTCCAGACCGGGATGAGCTGGATCAACGTCAAAGACGCAAACCTCATCGGGACGACCAAGCAAACCACCAACTCGATCATCTTTCCTTTCCAGATGCTCGCAACCGCGGTGATCAAGGATTTCAATAGCGGTATCGTCGCCTCGAGCCTTCAGTTTGCACTGGCGCTCGAGTATCCATTTTCTCGCTTCGTCGCGTTGACCTTGACGGGCCGTGTGGTCGCATGGGTTCCGAAAGGGCGAATTGACGCCGTTGCCGTCGTCGATGAGTCCAACGAGGTTCGAGTTCGCGGCACGATCACCGACCAGGACGTTGCTGGAAGCTACAACGTCGTTGGGGGCATGGCGTTCTATACCCGTCGGCTGTTTAGCCTCCGAGTCGGTGCGGGCTACGGACGATTCATTTTCCCGACGCTCGGTTTCGTCTATCTAGAGACCGGACCGGTGATCGACTTCGCAGCATTTTTTCGATTCTAGCGAGTCTGCGGTCTTAAAAGTCGAGGCGGTGAACCGGTAGTCTGGCTTGCGAGCCGCGCTTCTCGACGGGTCGACTATTCGACCAACTCAAAGTCGCCAAGCACCCAGGTCTTTTCGATGTAGCCCTCGGTCGGGCCGTAGAAACGGAAGACGACGAAGAATCCCTTGCTGGGATCGGTCTTAATCCAATTGCTTTCCTTCCCAGCCGGAGCTTTCGGTCCAAAGTAGACATCAACCGAGCCATCTGTGTTGACTTCAGGGTTATCCAAACTTCCGACAGACTTATTGGTATTGCCGCCGGCATCCAGCAGTCCACGGGTGGTCGGATCGTAGGCTGTCACAGCCCAGAAACGCTTCACCGGAGGATTCGCCGGCACCGGCAGACGGTATTGTTGACCGCCGTCCAGATACTCACCGCGCTTGTCACGAAAGGCCGTCAGGTAGGCCGTACCCTGGCCTGGAGTCGTTGACACCAGGTTAGGTGAAACCACGATGGCTTGGTAATGCCACAGGGTTCTGGCATCAATATCATTCACCCCATCACGTTCAAAGGTGGTGTTGTGCAGGAACATTTTTTCCCAACGGCGATTTGGCCAGTACCTGATTTCAGGATCGCGTGAGGCGTACACGATAGCCCGTGACATCGCTACTCCCTGTCGTGCACCCTGATCCAAAATCCGCTGCATGCGTTTATCGGGATTAAAGGGCTTGCCTTTGGCAATACCGAGCGTGGCCAGGCGGCCCAACTGTTCGGCCCCGAAAAGCTCCTTCGGCTCGTACTGAATGATTTCGTTCAGCATCTCAAATACCGAACCATCTTCAGCCGGCAACGGATTGATCCCCATGCCGGTGGTGTTCGTGTATTGACCCTTTCGTGGCCCGGTGCTCAGTGGGTACACTTTTGAATGCTGTTCAAACCAGTCGACCGCCTGCTCGCCCAGGCCAACTTCGCCGAAGCCCCGCATCATGGCCCAGATCCGGTAGCTCGGCGATTTGACCACGAAGTAGCCGTCAGGGACCTCGCCCTCGTAGCCGGGGGGCAGGAAGAGGTACTTGCCACCCTTGCCCTTGTCCGGTCCCACGAAACCGAAGTCAACGAGGAACTTGAAGACGCCGTCATTGGCGGTCCCATACATGCCCGGGGGGATTTCGACCACGGTGGGGCCGTCGACCTTCAGGTCAAGCGAAGCAATGGCGTAGACCGTGCTGTTGTTGCCGGTCAGGAATGGTTCACTGGGTTTCCAGCCCGGTCCGGCGGCTACGGCGATGTCGGACGAGGACCGGAATTTGAAATCACGAATCTGGGACTTGACGATGGCATACACGGACAGCGCCGGATAGAAATCCATATAGGCTTGGGTGGCCCGTTGCAGATCCATCTCGTCATAGATCTTTTTGGTTGTTTCTTCGGTTGGAAATGCCTCGAGATCAAACTTCAATTTGCCGAAATTCGTCTTGATCGTATCCGGCGCCGGTTTGAAGTCCGTGTTGGTTTGTTTTGGACCGGCGGTCTCGAAGAGGTTCCTGTTGTCACCTGTGTCCTGTGCGTGCACCGGCGCCACCATGGCGACCGCCAGCAGCCCGGCCAGTGCATGGAGCGCACCCGCCCAGAAGAACATCTGGTCGCGTTGCTTGTACTCTTCAGTTCTCATGGCTCGCTGCTACTCCGCGTGTTGTCACTTGATCAGTTCGATCTCCACGGGCTTCCAAGTCTGGTCGTTGTAGGCCTTCAGCGGACCGTAGAAGCGGTAGAACGGGAAGTGTAGGTCTTGCCGCCGTCGAGATAGTTGCCGTTTTCATCGACGTAGGCCGATGAATACTTGGATCCCTTGCCTTCCGGCATCGCCGCCGCCATGGCCGGCGTGACCACGATGGCGTTGTAGTGATACAGCGTGCGCGCTTCGAGATTGCGGTAGCCATTCTTCTCGAACTCCGAGCTGCCGCCGACGAACGGGGTGCCCCATGACATACCTTCATAGAGCTTCTCATCCGGGTCGCGGCTGGCGAAGGTGATCACTCGGGACATCGCCACCGCCTGCTTGGCAGCCTGCTCGAAGATTCGCTGCATGCGCGCATTAGGCTTGAACGGCTTGCCCTTTTCGATTCCGAGTGAAGCGAGACGGCCGAGTTGCTCCTTATTGAACAGGTCGGCCGGCTCGTAGCTCACGATCTCGTGCATCCAGCGAAACGCGGTCGCATCCTCGGGCACCAGGCTATTGGCCGGCATGTGGCCGCAGTCCATGTAGCGACCCTTGCGCGGTCCAGTCTTAAGTGGATAGACCTTGAGGTTGTCCCGGTAGAACTTCATGGCCTTGTCGCCGGTTCCGACAATGTCGGTGTTGGCTCGCAACAGGCCCCAGTTGCGGTAAGAGGTCGAGCGGGCGACGAAATAGCCCTCGGGCACCTCGCCTTGATAGTCCGGCGGCAGGATCAGGTACTTGCCGCCCTTGCCCTTGTCCGGGCCAGTGGCGCCAAAATCGACGACGAAGCGGAAATAGGCGCTATCCAAGGGGCCCATCACGTTCGGTGGGATCTCCATCACGGTCGGACCCTCGGCCTTGAGGTCAAGCGTCATCCAGGCATAGATACTGTCGGTGTTGCCGGTCAGGAAAAGAGGCGTCGAGTTCATCTTGTGTGGCGTAATGCAGATGTCGGATGAACTGCGATGGCCAAAGTCGCGGACCTGAGCCTTCAGGATGCCGTGTACCGAGAGGGCCGGGAAAAGATCCAGGTACAACTGGGTCGCGCGCTGCAGGTCCAGCTCGTCATAGACCTTTTGAACGGTCGCCTTGGTCGGATACGCTCGGCCGGTGAATTCCAGCGTGCCGAAGTTGGTCTCGATCGTCCCCGGCGCAGGCTTGAAGTCCTTGAAGTCCTTGGATGTCTGCTTGGCTTCGGCGGCTCCCAGCTCGAAGATGCTTTTGTCGTCCGCCTGGGCCGGTGCGGCCAGGCCGGCTGCCAGTCCGATGGCCGTTATCGCTAACAAAGATTGAATCTTCATTTCCGAGTCTTGCCAATTCGTTTAACGCGTTCAATTTCGCCCTGACGCCATGCTCCGTCGTACCAGACCTGGGTTGGGCTGTAGATTCTCCACAGTACGTTCCACCCTTTATTCGGAATGGTTTGTATCCAGTTGACCTTGCCCTTGGGCTTGTCGGGACCAAAGAAGACGTCGTAGGAGCCGTCGGCATTCCGTATCACATCGCTCTGAATACTGGTGATGCTGGGCAGACGCTGGTCGGTCTGCAGCATGCTACGGGTCTGATTGTCATATACCGTGATTTCCCAGAAGCGTTTCGCAGGGACGTTGGCCGGAACATGCAGTTTGTAGGTTTTGGAACCGTTCAGAATTTCACCCTCTGAATCGCGCAGACCAATCACGTATTGAGAACCTTTTTCCAGCGGAGGCTTCACCATGACCGGCGTGATACCGGTTGCGTAGTAATGGAAGCGGGTGCGTTCATTGATGAGCCGAACGCCGTCATGATCAAAGGCATGGCTTCCTCCAGCAAAGCCGATTTCCCAGCTTTTGCTATCGGGCCAAATCTTGATGTTCTCATTGCGGTTGCGCCAGATGATCGACCTCTGTGCTGCTGTGCCGACGACGGCCGCTTCGCTCAGGATCTTTTTCATCCGTGCATCAGGGTTGAACTC
Source organism: uncultured Woeseiaceae bacterium (assembly GCA_947258485.1). Lineage (GTDB taxonomy): Bacteria > Pseudomonadota > Gammaproteobacteria > Steroidobacterales > Woeseiaceae > UBA1847. The sequence continues at coordinate 420 of CAMYIS010000317.1, read as the reverse complement.
TTTGCCTTTTTCAATGCCGATGGAGGCCAGCATGCCGAGGACCTCTGGGCTGAACGCTTCGTTGTGTTCTTCCTGCACCACTTCGTTGACTTCATGGAAGAAGGTGATGTCCTGCGCATGCAGCGTGTTGAGGTATTTGTTGGATATATCGTGATATTGGACCGGCTTTGGATTGTTCTTTTCGGCCAGCGGGTAGACCTTCAAATTGGCCTTGATGTTCTTAACGACGGCTGCGTTGTCATCCCCGGTAGGGAAACCTCGAATAACAAACCAGTTTCCGTAGGTATTGGATTTGCGGGCAAAGTAACCTTTCGGAGCTTCGCCTTCGAAATCCGGTGGAAGAATCAGGTATTTGCCCCCCTTGCCACGGTCCGGTCCCGCGTTTCCAATATCTGTAACGTAGTGGAACCAGAAGTCATC
>CAMYIS010000316.1 GCA_947258485.1 uncultured Woeseiaceae bacterium | reverse complement strand
AAAACGTCGAAGTTGATATACGCGGGATAAACGGCGTTCTCCATCATGGGCAGATCCATGACCAAGATGGACTTCGGAAGATCGCCCGGAACCCAGTTTCCCTCGACCGTATAGCCGCTGTCATCATGACGAAACACGGTAACGAGGGGCTTGTCGTCTGGATGATCGCCACGCCAGATGTCGTTGAAGTTCGAGCGGTAACCGACTTCCTTCGCTCGAGCGACGGCCCGCTTGATGGCTTCCCTACGCCGTTCCACGAACTTGTTACGACTCAGAATTGCATCCAGTAAGTTGGCTGGATCGATCATCAGAGCGAGTAGCGGGTCGAGCTCGGCGCGATACTGGGGATCATTCACATACAACGACGTTTCAGGGTTCTCGTAGACGTGCCATTGCATGTCCCGCATGACGCCAATCGACAGATTTCCATAACAGGACGGGCCATGAACGATCTGGCCACGCGTATACCAGGTGTTGGCAAGCAGGAACTTGTATCGTGCTTTAGCCGGTATCGCGCTGAAGATATTCAACGGATCGAACCGCTCGGCGTCGGTGTACCCTGGAAGCTGATCGACGCTCCAATCCTCTTCAAAGAAGATGCTCTTCCAACGGTCGAGTTTTTCATCACTGGCCACGAGCTGAAGGCGCGTATTCTTATTGCAATTCGTCAGCTCCAAAAGCATGAACCGGTAGTAGAAATCTCCATCGACCTCGCCGTTCGGAAGATGCTGGTACACCGGAACGGTGTCCTCACCACTAGGCGTCGTCGAACGAACGAGGATGAATGAGTTCGCATCGTCCCGGTCCTCAAAAAGGTAGTTGACCAGGAACATGTGCTCGAAGATGTACCTCGCAACGAGCTTGGAACGCGCATCATCTGCGTTGAGGAAGTCCTCCCATTTCCGAATCTGCGCCAATTCGTTCGCAGTGGGCTTGGGCGCCTCGTAATCGATGGGCGCACCGTCCTCCAGCCAGGACATGGTCTTTTCGTATTCTTCGTCGGTGAGGCCCGAGACCGCGAACGGCATGCCCTGTTTCGGAAACTGGGCGACGTAGCCGTCGATCTCGTATGGGTTGGGGAGATATTTCTTGCGCTCCATCTGGTCGATCTTGAAGTCGGCGGGAAATTGCGCGTCGGGCGTGACGGGGTTTGCATGCCCGAGCGCCAGCAGCTTGCCCAAGATGGAATCGCGGCCACCTTCAATCACCGAGAAGAAACCTATTTCGCGCCAATCCTCGAGCGTGTTGGGGCTATTCCACACAAATGTCGGCTCCATGGGCGTTGGGCGTCCGTCGTAAGGATCGATTTTCATCGCCCCACGCACGATTCCTTTCACGCTCCGGAGATCGAGCTGCCCGGGAGCGTCGTAGCAGGCGTGGCACGCGACACATTTCGTATCGAAGATGGGCTTGATGTCGCGCGTGAAGGAGACCGCCTCGCCGTTAGGCGTGCCCGGTGATCCCTTCTTCGCACACCCTTGCAACACGAGAGCTCCCATGACCGAGGTCATGAGAGCGAGACGAAAACAGAATCCCGACATGGTCATTCCTCCAGCTTTCGGTGAGGTCACGATTTGCTCCTTGTTTTAGTGCGCGTCTATCCGTTCTAGTTTTCAGGGGTTGAGGACCAACCCGTCGCATGCGTCGGCGTTCTGTCTGCAGTCGCCCGTCTTACAGACTTGGAACGTGAACTCGGCCCGGGAGCTGACGTTGCCGTCTGGGTCTTCCGCGCATGCGACGCCCGAATGGGGACGAGTATTCGGGCAATTGACCACGAAGATATTGCCGCGATTTGCGACCGGGCTGCAGTCTGGCACGTTGACGTCGAAGGTCAGGTCTAACGCCGGGGTGTCCGGATAACGGGCAAACACGAAGATGTTGTAGTTGTTACGCGCGCCCTGTTGACAAAACCCAAGGGGATCCCAAGCGATATTCGTGATTACGGGCGAAGACGGGTTGACCGCCCCGTCTTCTGCTCCGGTGGTAAGGCAATCGCTCTTCGGGTTGAGACTGCCATCGTCAGCACACCCACCGAACGCGAACACTCCACTCAGTGCCAATGTTACCAAATATCGCATAGTCACTTTTCCATTCTTGTCAGCCGACGGACCACGAATCGAGTCACAGGTTCATGCGAAGAAAAGCACCGAACACGAGGGCGCTCGGAACCTGCCCCCCGCCAGGCTTCTTAAAATAATGCACGTGCGGCGAGAAAATGAGCCAGCGGGTGAGCTGAAACGTGTAGTAGATTCTGAACTGAAACTCGTAGTCCAAAGGGGTATCCGCTGACAAGGACGCGTAATAAAATGCAAAGCTCACCATGTCGGCATCCCGGTGTGGGATGGCCCCCTTGTAGTAAAGTCCCGCTGAAGCCCAGTACGGAGCGAGGCTGATCACCGTCTTGGGATGATGGACGAAGTTGGCCATCGCAAAGAGACCTTGATCGCTGGGACCGCTCCTTTCCCGAAAGAGCATCTGGTCGACAACCAGAGACCAACCAGGGTTGCGCCGCTGCGTTTGGCCATTGTCAAATCTCGTAAACGAGCCAGAGTCGTAGAAGCCGGTGATCCTGTAGTTTCCAGGCAGGCCTTCATCCTCGGGGTCTTGGTTCAACTTGTACCAAAAACTTCCTTGCACAAATGTGCTTTCCCTGAGGTTCATCTTGAAGTTGACGCCGTGCGCGCTGGCGGCGTCGAGATTCTCACTCTCCGATCCGTTGTAGACGCCGAGCCAGAACTCAAAGTCCTGTTTTTTCGGTGCTACTTTGATCCGCGCACCCCATGTCGCGATGGGAAAGACACCTTGGGCATAGACTGGCTGATTGAGATAGAAGCCGCCCGGGTTGCAGTAGTAGCCGTTGCTGATGGCGCCGCTGAGATATAGCTCCGTATAGGCATACTCATTACACATTTGGATGCGGCCGATCTTGAAATGGACCTGCTCGTCGGCCAACGATTGGCCCCAGTAGAGGTTGAAGAGCCGAATGGCCGTTTCTCGGTAAATCCCCGTCGAGCTGAGGAGGGCGCCCACATTGTTGTTGACGTTCCCGCCGATGTTCCACGCGGCCGAAACTTGAATCTCGGAGCCCTTCAGGGGTGTCAGGGGTTCGAACTGGTAATTGGCCTGAACCGTGATCCTGGTGTTGGCGGCCCCGCCCTTGCTAATCCCACCCCTGACGTTCTGCTGCGCCGTGACGTCTTGCATCCACCCGAACGTGATGCCCAGCTCTTCGGCGCGGGTGCGCTTCCCGTTCCAATCACCCGACCCCATACCCTTCGATGGGAGCGGCCCGTCGGCCATGGCGGGCGTCACCAAGACGCATACGAAGCTCAGCGAGAACAAACTCAGGGCGATGAACAGTCGCATGATTCGGACGCTACCTTTTCGTTGGTGCGAGTCTATCCGAATTGCGTCAGCGCAAACGTCGGTGCGAGGCCCAGCGCAGATCTCGGGTTGGTTCTGGACTTCTGGCTTCGTGACGCAATTCGGATAGACCACAGACCGCCGGCCACTAGCGTGCGGAACGGAGTTGTCGTATGGCTGGTTCGGGACGTGCGCCTCGATATCGGCTACGACCCCATTTGAAAAGGAGCAGGTTAGATGAGTCAGATTAGATTTCTTACGCTGTGCTTTTTGGGGGTGTCCGGCGCTCTCCAAGGGTGCACCACCACGTGCGTCAACGGCTATTACGACACCGTTTGCTACACCACCGGCTACTACTACGACAGCCGCGTTTCTGGCATCGACTACGAAACGAGCCTGGATGGCGAAGTCATCAGGACCGGGGTCACCGGCGAAAACGACGATCCGGGCCGCTTCCTCTTCATCGAGGGCGCCACGGTTTCGTTTTCCCTAGGCGG
>CAMYIS010000315.1 GCA_947258485.1 uncultured Woeseiaceae bacterium | reverse complement strand
TCCTCGATAACGTCGTCGTGCTGCGTGGTTTCAACACCTATTTTATGCAGTCAGACAAAGGTGAGCTGGTCATGGGCGCGGGTACCGATCCGTACCCCAGCTATTCGCAACGCGGTACGCCACAAATTCCCGAATCGATTATCGCCGCAATATTGCAGGTGTTTCCCATGTTTGAGCGCATGCAGTTCATGCGCCAGTGGGCGGGAATACTGGATATAACTTACGACAACACGCCCATTATTTCGAAGACACCGGTCGAAGGCTTTTACGTCGATGTTGCCGGGTCCGGTGGCTTCAAAACCACGCCGTTGGCCGCGAAGTTGCACGCGGATCTGATCGCGAACGATCGTCCTGATGCGTTGATCGAGGCCTACAGTCTCGAACGTTTCGCTACCGGTCGTTTAATTCTCGAACGTGCCAGTTACGGCAACCGCTAACGGCACAGATCAGATGATCTATATAAATTGCCCCTATTGCGGCGAGCGAAACGAAGACGAATTCGTCTACGGAGGCGACATCGAGCATCGTCGCCCGGAGGACCCGGCCAGTATGACTGACGCCGAATGGTGCGAATACATCTATACGGTGCCGAACGTGAAAGGCTGGGCCACCGAGCATTGGTGGCATGTGCGCGGTTGCAATCGCTGGATAACGATCCAGCGCAATTCGGCAAGCAATGAAGTCCGCACGGCTAAAGGGGAAAGCGATCATGGCTGAGAATCCGTTTCGCATGGATTCCACGGGTCGTATCGATCGCAGCAGAAAGCTGACGTTCAGATTCAATGGCCGGGTCTATTCAGGTTTCGCTGGTGACACGCTCGCCTCAGCCTTGCTCGCCAACGGCGTATCAATCGTTGGGCGCAGTTTCAAATACCATCGGCCGCGCGGGATCATGAGCGCTGGTGCCGAGGAAACCAACGCGTTCGTGCAGCTGATTGGCGACGACGACGAGCCGAATGTCAATGCGACCATGCTGTCGCTTTTTGACGGCCTCGAAGCGTGCAGCGTGAACGCCCGGCCATCGGTTAGCTTCGACGTGGGCGCAATCAACAATCTGTTGCACCGCTTTATTCCTGCCGGCTTTTACTACAAGACATTCATGTGGCCCAGCAATCGCTGGGACTGGTACGGCCGAGTCATTCGTAAAGTGGCTGGCTGGGGAACTGCGCCGAAAAAACGGACAGGCGCGCGATACGAACACCGCTACCACCACTGCGATGTTGTGGTCGTCGGTGCGGGTCCCGCCGGGCTGGCAGCTGCACTCAGCGCCGGGCGCGCCGGTGCCCGCGTGCTGCTGGTTGACAACCAGTTTGAGCCGGGCGGCTCGTTACTGGGAAGCAGCGCCGAAATCGACGGCGCGCCCGCCATGCGCTGGGTTGCGGATACCGTCACCGAACTCGACGCTATGCCAGAAGTCATTCGATTGGCAGAAGCAAATGCCACGGGCTATTACGAGCAGAATTTCCTGACTGTCGTCGAGCATCGCCCGGACAAGAGCTGGCTACGCGAACGACTGTGGAAAATCCGGGCGAAACAGGTCGTTCTGGCGACCGGTGCGATTGAGCGGCCGATCACGTTCGCGAACAATGATCGGCCTGGCGTGATGCTGGCCTCTGCAGCAAGCAACTATTGCCTGCGCTACGGCGTCAGGCCGGGCCGAACGGCCGTAGTCTTCACCAATAATAATGGCAGCTACCGACACGCACTCGAACTGGCCGAAAGCGGTGTCGTCGTCGCGGCAATCGTCGACCTGCGGGCGCGGGCCGACGCGGACTCGTGCGAGGCGGCGAGAGCAAAAGGCATCGAGGTCCTGCATGCGAGCCAGGTGCGTAACGTCAAAGGAGCACGCAGAGTCTCTGCAGTTGAAGTCCATGCAACCGATGGCAGTAAACGAGGCCGCGAAATTCGATGTGATTTGCTGGCCGTGTCCGGCGGTTGGAATCCCACCATCCACCTGCATTCTCAGTCGGGGGGCAAACCGGCTTACGATGCGGACGTCGCGAGCTTCGTCCCTGGAAAATCTGTACAAGACGAGATTTCGGTGGGTGCCTGCAGCGGCAAATTCGCCCTGTCACGATGCCTTGCTGGCGGCTTTAACGCCGGTCGCCGGGCAGCCGCGTCCTGCGGCTTTGCGGGCGAGACTGTCACTACGCCAGCCTGCACGGCCGAACCGGAACTCGGCATCCTTCCGGTTTGGCAGATCCCGCTGCCGAGGACCCGCAGCCGCGCGTTTCTCCACTTCAACACCGATGTGACCAGTAAAGACATTCGATTAGCGGTACGCGAAGGCTATCGTTCGGTTGAGCTTGTCAAGCGATACACAACGGCCGGCATGGGACTCGATCAGGGCAAGACCGGCAACGTCAATATCATCGGTCTGCTCGCCGAGATTACCGGCACTGCGCCGGGCACGGTTGGCACGACAACGTATCGGCCGGCCTACAGCCCGATGAGCTTCGGTGCAATGGCCGGCGCCGACTGCGGCAGCCTGATCATCCCGTGGCGCCGCACACCGATCACGGATTGGTTCCTCGACAACGGCGGCCACCTGGATGAAACCGGAGCACTCTTTCGCCGTCCCTTGTTTATTCGCAGGCCCGGCGAAACGGCAACGGATGCGATCAACCGCGAGGCGCTGGCCGTACGTAATGGCGTCGGTATCTACGACGGCACGCCACTCGGCAAGATTTCAGTCAAGGGACCGGATGCAGTCACGTTTCTGAATCGGGTCTATACGAATTCCTGGGACAAGCTGCCTGTTGGGCGCTGCAAGTTTGGCTATATGCTGCACGACGATGGCCGCTTGCTCGATGATGGTGTCACTTACACCCGTAACGGATCAATGGGCGGTCATTTGCGTGTGCGGACCAAAAGCTCGCGAAGTCATGCGAGCGGCGAAGACCACCATCGATGTGAGCCTGGAGGCGTTCAGGTTTCTTGATACACGATATTGTCGCGTCGCCGGCATAGATGCGCGCGTGTCACGCGTTACGTATACGGGTGAACTCAGCTTCGAAATTGTGGTTGCATCGCGCCACGGACGCGATCTGTGGGAAGCATTACTGGCCGCCGGCAAAGACCAGGACATAACGCCGGTCGGATCGGACACGAGCATGCTGTTGCGCACGGAAAAAGCGTTCATCGCCGCCGGTCTGGAAGGCGATGGATATGCCAATATTCACGATGTCGGTATGGGTTGGGTAGTTGACAATAACAAGGGCGACTTTATTGGCAAGCGTTCCACTGAACGTGATCTCAACGTCGGCGGACCGCGGCCCGAAATCGTCGGCCTGCTGCCCGCTGACGCCGATTTCGTGCCACCGAAAGGGGCGCCGATAATCGACACCAACACCAGTGACGAATCACAAAGAATGATCGGCATGGTGACAATCGGTTTCCACAGCCCCAACCTGAAACGTTCGATCGCCCTGGCGCAACTTCGAGACGGGCGGTCGCGCGTCGGGGAGACAGTCAGCTTGTACACCAAGGAGCAAGTCGTATCAGCCACAGTTTGCGAGCCGATATTTATCGATGAGTGAGTGCTTCTGACACTTGGCAGCGACATCACGAGTTGCCTCGTCAATCCTCTCTAATGCATTGGTAACGCCCGCCGTGGTCTCCTTGACGCTCGCGCTGATTTCAT
>CAMYIS010000314.1 GCA_947258485.1 uncultured Woeseiaceae bacterium | reverse complement strand
TTGCTGCCAGCGAAGATATACCAGACCCTCCACAGTTTCGCCGTAGATGGGTGCACCGCCGACTGCGGGCCGCCCTGGGGCCCGGAAGTCATTGAATGGGCAAGGAAAGCGGGACCACACGTGAGCGCCATGTCCGAAGAGAACATCTACCTCATCTGGGACGACGTCCAGTACCAAGAGCGCGCAGGCTTCGTGCGCATCGTTAAGGAATCCGAGTTGTTCGGAGAAGGCGTCCCGGAAGCCGTCATCAAGGAGCTGAAGATCTCAAGGCTAGCGGTCGTCCCTCAAGCGAACCGAAGGGGGCGCCTGATCCTCAACCTGTCGGCCCCGGTCGAGCTACCGCCTGAGCGGAAGAAAGGCTCCCGGCACAAGCGCAAGCGACAGCATCCGTCGGTCAATGAGACCACGGAGGAACCCGAGGACCAGGATGCCGTCAAAGCGCTGGGCTCCGCCCTGCCAAGCCTCCTCCTGTTTATGTTCGAGACCAACTGCTACTGGGAGATTGACTGGCAGAAGATCGACTTGTCCGACGGCTTCTGGCGCATGATCGTGGAGCACGGGAAAGAATACAACTTCGTGTACCAGCTCCCGCCGAGGCCCGGCGATCGTGGATCCTTCTTCGTCGTCCCATCAGGCCTGCAAATGGGCTGGACCAACAGCCCGGCGTACTTCTGCACGGCCACCGAAGGCACCCGGGAGCTGATCAGGCGCATTCTCGCGCTCTCCATTGGCCCCGAGACCTTCCAGCTGATCAACCGAGTGTTCGTTGATGATTTCATGAACGGGCTAGCCGGGGAAGTTGGCCGGAAACGGAAGTGCGAGGAACAGCTATGGGTATCTCGCGCCACCATGCACGGAATCCACGCCGTCTTCCCGCCCCCAGACGTGCTCCAGCACGAAGGCGGGCGAGACAGCATCTCCGAGAGGAAGCTCGAGAAGGGAGATGCACGTTTCAAGCCGGACGAGACCCTCCTGGGTTTCAACCTGCACGGGCACCCCAAGCGGCGGCGTACCGTCGGGCTGGACCCCAACAAGTCCGGCCGGTACCGCACCCAGATCCAGGGCGCCCTCGAACGGCAGTGCAACTTCGTCACGTTCAACGAGTTCCGCAAGATCCACGGCAAGGTACAGCACGCTGCGGTTGCCATGCCGTGTATGAGAGGCTTCATGACGCCGTTGAACCGAGTCCTAAGCGAAGCACCGAGGTTCGTGGGCCTAGGCAAAGGGTCCGAAGTTCGGGAGACCCTCGCCGACTTCGACCACCTGCTCGCGCTATCGACGCAGCACCCCACGCACATCACCGAAGTCGTCCCGCCCGACTTACCGCACTACTACGGGTACGTGGACTTCGCCGCTGTTGGGATGGGCGGAGTATGGTTGCCTTGCACTCGGGCCCTACCGCCGCTGGTCTGGAGGGCCCGGAACCCTCGCGACATCGAGCTAGAAGTCCGCAAGGAGAAAGGCCTGATCAACAACAATGACGGCGAATGCGCAGCCGTCGTGGTGGGCGAGTTCCTTCTCGATCACGTCCTCCAGGGACAGGTCGCCGGAATCTCCACCCACCTCGGATCCGACAACACCGCCACCGTCGGCCAGCAGCAACGCAAAGCATCCCGCGCCACTCACAAGCAAGCCAAGGGCCTACTCCGCTGGCAGGCCCTCCGGCAACGCTGGACCCGGCGAGGACCGTCAGATGTCGACCACGTGGAAGGCGAGCAGAACCGCCTGGGGGACATTCCCTCGCGCTCGTACGAGGAAGGTTTCCCCGCCAACGCCGACGACGAGGCCTTCCTCGCCGACTTCTCACGCCGCTTTCCTCTGCCCCCGCAGCTCGGCTCATGGCGACTTGTCCAGCCGCCAACCGCGATTACTTCCGCAGTCTTCTCGCTGATGAGGGGGGCTCGGGATACGACAACCCATCCAGCAACGTCTACTGGCGACGCTGGAGTCGGTTTGCCTACCATGTTGGCCAACACCCTTTTCTCGCTGGAATCCAAGGGCCCGACCAGCACCTGGAACGAAAGCACTTGTTCCTGGCCTTTGCTAATGCCCTCCGGCGAGGTGAGTACATGGAAGGCGTACCAGCTAAGGCAAAGACTATCGAGGAGACACTTCTCTGGTGCGCCAAGTGCATGGCAAAGCGGGGATTTAAGGACCCTCGCCGCGAAGCTCCGGGCCAGGACAAGTTAGACCTGGAGTTCTCCGCGAAATACAAGAAATGGAAGAGCCAGGACCCGGCTCCCCGACCGCAGCTAGCGCTGCCCAACACGACCGTGCGATGGATTGCCAACGCCTTCGCCAAGTGCCACAAGCGCCTGCAGGTTGTCGGGCACCTGATCGTCATGGCCTACTTCTTCTTGCTCCGGGTGGGCGAGTATACCCCGTCGTCGGAACCCCGACAAACGGTACCGCTCCGCCGCAAGGACGTCAAGTTATGGAAGAACGGCCGAGAGTTGTCCCCAGCCTCCAGCCTCGAGGTACTCCTGACCGCTGACGCCGTTACCATCTGCCTGGAAAACCAGAAGAACGGCTTCAAGAACTGTACCCTTCACCATTACGCCTCCGGGACGGCCGGATTCTGCCCAGTCGGGTCCATCGCCTACCTGGTGCACGAAACAGCCGGCCTGGGCGAAGATACCCCGCTCGGAACCTTTCTGGACGAACAAGGAACCAAGCGACGGGTGTCGGCCGCCGAAATCCGGGCGGCCATCCTCCAGGGAGCCGTTGCCGACGGCCTCGAGGCCCGTGGGTACGACCTCACACGCATCGGCTCCCACAGCCTCCGGTCCGGAGGCGCCACAAACCTAAAGATTCGCGGCTACAGCGACGCCCTCATCAAGAAACTCGGGCGATGGAGCAGCGACACTTTCCTACGTTACATCCAAAGTCAAATAGGCGAGCTCACCGAAGGCGTCGCCGCCTGCATGGCCGAATCCCTACGTTTCCTGAACGTCGGAGGATAACGCCGAATCCACTACTACATATTTAAGCCACTACAAACCTCACTCGAGGCCACAACCACGCTCACTCGTTTCGTTTCCATGTTCTTCATCCGACTTGCCTATTTCCAAAACCAAAGGCTCCGAGCGGCTGCAGGGGCAGCGTCCTCGGACCCGCCATTCCCCGAACCAGCGGGCCCGGACCCGGCACCCTCCCCATCCACACGCGGGGGTGCCACGACGGGGATGGCGCCCGCGGATCCAGCGGCCCCGACTCCCGCTCCACGGGGAACGACCACCACCACGGAGCCGGCCTCACCGGCGGTGCCCTGCAGTCCACCGCCGCTCACGGAGCCCGCGCGGGCCGCACGCTGGCGCTCGTACTCCGCGCGGGAGATCTCCACGACGTCGCCGTAAGGCGAGTTGCCCTGCCAGGCAGCGCGCACACCGGCAGCTTCGGCAGCCGTGCCGGCCTTGCCAATCTCCTCTCCTCCCAGGATGCTGTTCAGGCAGGTGCCCTGCTTCTTCACGATGCCCTGCAAAGACTCCACCTTCGCCTGCAGCGCCAGCTCCGCTTCACTCGGGGCGGACGCCAAGGGGGGAGGCTTCTTCGCCTCGCCCTCCACCTTCACGCGGGTTTTGCCAACCTTGGCCTTCTTCGCCGGAGCGGCAGCAAAGCCACTCAAACTAGCCTCGTCGGAATCAGCCTGACCATCAGCTTCCGACTCGGCAGGCACAGGCACCTCGAACACACCCATGCTCGACGCTTCCCTCATGCGCTTCGCCAAATCACGAGCCTCCGCGACCACCAAGGCTCGCTTCTCCGAACCCGCCTTGGTACCAATGTAACGCAGCGTGATCTCCGCCATCAGCTGCTGACTCTTCAGGTCGACCGTAGGCCACAGCTTCGGCCACGCATCCTTGAACAACTGCGTCTCCTTCTTCGGGCCAACGGGGAACACGGACCAGCGCGTCTCCTGCGTGCGCTTGTACCCATTCCCCTGCAGAGCCTCCTCCACGCAGCGGGGAGCCTTCTTCCCAGCCTGCACATAACAACGCTTCAAATACTGCGCCTCCGGGACCGTCAAACGAGTCTTACCGTTCGACGCAAGCCAGCGGCCAACACCCGCTTGGGTTTCCTTCGTCGGGTGCTGCGCGACCGCAACCCCTCCCATCCCGCCAACTTCGAACGGAACGAACTTGACGTTCTCAATATCGTTGATCTCCTTATAGCTCATGCTGCTACTCACTCGACCCTTTCAAAATTTGTGAGCCATCCGGCCACGATGCACACCACAACCATCCTCCAGACCTATCGGAAACACTCCGAACCTATCGAATACACTCCATCTAGTCGGTCCGCATCGCACCTCGGGCGTCCAACGCTCCCTCCGCTTTCCGACCCATTATCCGAAGCAGTCGTGTCAACTCATCGGCCAACTCAACGATGGCTTCCTCCGCCGTGCGACCGCTCTGCCTTGACCACTCCGCCACACGGGGTCTCTCACCCGTCCACTCCAAGCTCGTCAAACGTAACGGAGCTCGCTCGTCTCCAAAATCGACACGAGCGTATAAACCCGACTCTGTGAAACTATCCACCGTCCCAGTCCGCCCATGGTGCCGACTGCGACGCGATATAACCCTTACCCGGTCTCCCGCCTGCAATTCCGACGTACGCATACTTGCAACTTCCCTCGGCATATGCACCCAGGGCGACCGCACCATTTACTAATTCTTTGGCGAACGAATCTCGATCCTACGTCTCGAGACCCATCGCCACGCACGCGAGCCACGTACCGTGACTCGCCAAAAACTAATCCGCTCCCGTGGGACCCCCTTCCAGGCGTCCCCCCCTCCCCGGATATCGCACGTCCCTTCGGACCCGCTCCTATATGCTCCTTTGCCTATATGCTGCAGGGTTACCGTTGGCCCCCTTGCAGCACATGTATGGGGCGAGAGGCAAGTCACCGCTTCCGCTGGCCTTCGGCCGCTGAGTCGTGGGCGAAATGGCGTCCCGCCGCGCGGACTCCCGCCGCGGCGGACCCCCAAACCGCGGTGAACAATGGCGTCCCGCCGCGCGGACTCCCGCCGCGGCGGACCCCCAAACCGCGGTGAACACTAGCTTGCCATTTTACCATTGACCCTTTCTCAATGTATCCCTCCCCCTACATGACATAGACCACGGACTCGTTGGGTCGGTAACTAGAGATCGACGTGTTGGACGCAGTGAAATGATGTTCGATCGGAAGGACGGCCAGACGCCTGGATCCGAATCCCTCGGATCCAGGCCCTCCGGATCCATCCGCCCCGCATCCTTTGCTCCACGCCAAGTGGTCATTCTCTTGTTGATCTCTCCAACGAGGACGGCAAGCTTCCTGTTTCTGCTCTAACCCACCCACCCTCTCCTTTCTTTCTGACGAATCGAACTCTTTATGACGAATCGAACTATTAAGATAGAATAATTCAATCGGGCTACCATGGCGTCCCGCCGCGCGGACTCCCGCCGCGGCGGACCCCCAAACCGCGGTGAACACTAGCTTGCCATTTTACCATTGACCCTTTCTCAATGTATCCCT
>CAMYIS010000313.1 GCA_947258485.1 uncultured Woeseiaceae bacterium | reverse complement strand
TTTCTCTTATAGAAACCTACTTGGCGAACTGGTCTACGCCTATGTCATTTGCCGTGTCGATATTGGTTTCGCTGTCTGCTTCTTGGCTCGCTTCTCACAAGCACCTCACGAAGAACACTACCGCGCCCTCAAGCAAGTCTGCCGGTACCTACGCAAGAGCAAGGACTGGGGGATCATCTACCGTCGCAAGGATCCGCTAATGGGACTCCCATATGTGGACGTCCAATACCTCAAGCCTGATCCTGATCTCCCAGAGTTTCCCGCCATGGACTTCGATGAATTGGTCGGCATGCTCGATGCTGCTCACGCGACTGACCTTGTCAAACGACGATCTGTCACTGGCATTGTCATCATGTTTTGCAGAGCTGCTATTGCCTGGAAGTCCAAGCTCCAGAGTCTCACCGCGACATCTTCTACCGAAGCAGAATTCTACGCAGTTGTCGAAGCCAGCAAGATGATGCTGTACCTTCGCCACATCCTCGACGATTTGGGTTTCCTTCCCGAAGGTGCCTCAAGTGTCTACGTTGATAATCTCGCCTCCATCAACATTGTGAACGAAAATCGACCCACTCCACGCTGTCGCCATGTTGAGACGCAACATTTCGCCGTCCAATATTGGCGCCAAGCCGGTTGGCTCATCATGAAGCACATTGCCGGAACGGTAAATGCTCCTGATGGCCTCACCAAGGCTCTCACATGGGTGCTCCATCACCGCCACACTCGGCGGCTCATGGGTCACGTCGAACCTACACCGATCTCCAAGTCTTAGGCTTCACAACCTCTTCAGCAGGGGAGGGTTACGAAGCCGGGGAGGGTGTTGGAGCTCAAGTTTACGTGCATAGGCCGTCCCTACGTTAGGCCGCGCTGTCACTATATGTGGCACGAAATATGCATGTGGATCTTTTGAGTGAGTATGTGTGGTATCCCGCTGTCGAGCGGGACAAGTCTTTTAAGGCTTAATTGTTTGATGCGTGAACGTTCCGATTTCCGTAACGGTCATTGCATCCTCGGTCGTCGTTTTGCGCTTTCCGATGGTTTGTGCTCAGATTTTGGTTGGTACGAAAAAGTAACATCGATTGCTTTATCGTGCTCCGCCAAAGGATCTCCCAAATAGATCATATCAACTATAAGAATTGTCTACGACTACAATACAAAGCGCTTCCTCTATATATTCTACAATGGATCCGGACTCGGATCCTAACATGGTAGCTCTCAACCTTCTCAATTGTTCGGTTGCAAATGGTGATCTCTCGGTTGCACTACGCGGCATCCGAGGATTGCTATACACCAACTCTTTGATTGCTCCCACTGAGCAGGAGCGTCTCTACAGTGAAAATACTCAAGGTTCTGGCTGCTCGCATGGTGCGTGCAGCTCCAAGAAAACTTGCGAAGATTGCCTCAAGCCTTGGCAGTCTACCGTAACTCATCCCCTCGAGTCACTCTACTGTACGGAGCATATCAATGCTCTGACAAGAGAACAACAACGGACACTTTGGCACATGCGTCTTGGGCATATCAATCATCAACGGATTGCTGATGCTCATGAATTTGCCGACGGTATTCCTAATCTCCCTGATAAGGACTCCCTTCACAAGTGTCCGATTTGCACCCGTGCCAAACTACACAAAGCCGCACGTGTTGCCACTGAAGATCTCAAGCAAGACGAGATCGAATGTTGGGATCACGTCCAAATCGATTTCGGCTTTATGGTACAGCGCTCCCGTCGGCATGACGATCCCAAGGAAGAAGATATTGCCGACGAAATCTCCGATTCTCCTACTCTACCGATGGACATCTCTACGCTTACTCGTGCTCAACAGGAAGCACTTGCAGAAGCTTTAGAGCAAGCCAACAAGACTGGCGATCCTAATATCAAGATCTCCGGTACCTCATCGGCTTCCACATATCCCATCGGTACGAAGATTTGCAAGAAATTCAACGCTGGATGGTACAATGGTTCCGTCCAGTCCTACGACGCCGAGTCAAAGTTCTATCATGTCGAGTACACCGACGGCGACTCTGAAGACATGACTGAGGATGAAGTACGCTCACACCTACTCTCACCGGCATCCGACGATTCCGGGGAGGGAGTGGTACATCCTCCACAGGACGAAGACCAAGACACAGGAACAGTACCACCTTCGCCTGCCCGTCCTGCGCGCAAGGATGCTACTCGTCCGGCTCGTCCTCGAGAGCGCGCCCGCTCTCAAACTCGTCGTCCGCCCAACAAGAAGAAGAAAAAGCGCAAGAAACGCGAAACTTCTAAAGAACGTTTCAAGCGCTTGGTCGGTCTAAATGGTGAAACATGCTATGTTCTCATCACCGACCGTAAAAGTGGAGCCTGGCAGATATCTATCCGCCGAGACAAGAGTCCTCCACTTGACTTCTTCCGTCATTGGATTTCCCGCTACGGTACAGGTTCCCGCCATCGCTCTGTTCGATTTGACGGCGGTGGTGAACTTGGACGCTCTACGGAGGTTCAAGAACTGTTTCGTAAGGCTGGCTACAAGGTTGAAGTTACTGGTCCAGATTCCTCCAGTGAAATTGGCGCTGTGGAACGTCCACACCGCATTATTGCTGATGGAGTTCGCACCATGCTTCATGCTGCCGGTCTCCCATACAAGTTTTGGCCCTATGCGCTCACGCATTTCGTGCTGATTGCCAATTGCATTCCTCGCGGCGATCGGAAGGAGCCTCCTATCACGATCTGCTCTGGCAAGCGCCCCGACTTTCGTCTACTTCGTGTATTCGGCTGTCGCATTTACGCCCTTCCTCCTGGACGGCGTAATGCCAAACTTGACGTTCACGCCCGCCAAGGCGTGTTTCTCGGCTTCAAGGACACCTTCCGACATGCCTACTACTACGATTTTGACACTGACACCGTCAAACACTCTCGACATATTGCGTTTGACGAATCTCAAGGTTTCCACAAAGAACCACCGCCCTATGTCGATGTCCTCAATCGTGACGGCATTTCCGAGAAGAATCTTCCCAAAGGAACCAAGGACACGGCGAATCTCGACGATGATGACGACGAGATTCTCGATTTCAGCCTTTCTCCTTTCATCAAGCGTGCTCGGGTAAAATTTCCCTTTCACCCAACGGCGGAACAACCTCTCGGCTTTTCCGTCGCCAAGGACGAACGCTTTCTTCGCGCGTTCGCCTATGGCTTTGCTGATGATCAAGACGGCAAGTCCTACCATGGTGCTTATATTTTACGCGTCCACGACACGGATGTGTACTCTGACGACGACGTTCAGCAGGTTCTCGACAAACTTGCTGCGTCCAAGTCCCCGCCGTCGGAGATTGAAGTGACTTTTGCCACCGACTGGAAAAATCATCTCTCCGACAAGCGCCCACCCCCCCCTCCACCTCAGGTCTTGCGATATCCGCCGCATTGCCGCTCTGCGTACAGTCGCAGGGGAGGGTCTCAGTTCCGAACAATATCGATCAAAAATTCGTGAACTTGCTGGTCGACCGTCTTCGGGCTATACTTCAGCCGATCCGGACGACTTGTTGCTCCTCTCTGTCGTGGAACTGCTCGAAATGCGACGTTTGCAGAACAAGCACATGACCGAAGAAGAGAAGAAACTCACCAGTTTCTCACGTAAAAACCTCATGAAACTCTCGAATTGGCTTGATTGGCGAAACGCCGACGACAAGCAGCTCGACGCCCACTACAACGCTGGCGCCATCGGTAAAGCTGTTCCTCGTCCACAACAAGACCTCAGTCTGCCGAATCAAGTCTTCCGTCTAGTATGGGCAAGATTGGTCAAGGCCACTGGAGACCGCAAGTCTAGAGCCTGCTTGGATGGCTCGAAACGTGCTGCTCCCTGGCTGCGAATGCTCGTACAGACCTACGCCAGCTGTATCGAACTACCGTGTTTACGGTTGTTCATTGCTCTATGTGCAGCTCGTGGCTACTACATTGGTTTTGGTGATGTTGACAATGCATATCAACAATCTCCGCCACCAAGTGTCAATTGCTACCTCGAGATTGACAATACCATCGCCGATTGGTATTACCGCAAGTTCGGCGTAATTCTGGACCGCCTCAAAGAGGTGATTCCACTCTTCAAAGCTCTCCAAGGTCATCCTGAAGCCGGTGTCCTCTGGGAGCGGTTGATCACTGATATTCTGATCAACAAACTTGGTTTCAAGCACACTACGCATGAGCGTAATATCTACTTTGGGTTTATCGACGGACACGAACTACTCGTCTGTCGCCAAGTTGATGATTTCGCCGCCGGATCTCCTACGAAGGAAGGATCAGAGATCTTTCTCGAGACGATCCGCAAACATGTGGCCGCCGAATTCCACAAACTCGGCATTGTAACCAATGAAGGAATGTACGAACGATTCAATGGAATCGACGTCTTCCAAGCCCGGGATCATATCAAGCTCGGCTGCGAAAGCTACATCGATCGCATGCTTGAGACTCACGGCTGGTCATCGCCAGCTCACAAGGATCCCGAGAACCTCGTACCTATTCGTCACGACATGACGGACAAAATGATGCGCGTCCAAGGTCCTACCGAAAAGACCAAGGAGGCTAAGGCTCTCGCTACTCAGTTTGGTTTCTCTTATAGAAACCTACTTGGCGAACTGGTCTACGCCTATGTCATTTGCCGTGTCGATATTGGTTTCGCTGTCTGCTTCTTGGCTCGCTTCTCACA
>CAMYIS010000312.1 GCA_947258485.1 uncultured Woeseiaceae bacterium | reverse complement strand
TCACTATTCGATGAATGGTGCTTAAAACTCAATAACCAGTCCCAGAATCGGACCGTGCAGCGTGACGTCCCATTCAAATCTATTGTTCCCACTGCCCTCACTGTAATCCTGGTAGATCGCTCGGTAGCCCGCAGCCGCCCGAGCGTTGTTTTCTTCACTGAACAGGCGGAAACGATAACCGATCGTGCCCATCGCCCCCCAGGTGAAATCGGAGCCGACGCCGAACCCCCCGACATTGCCTTTAAGCGCAAGGGTCCAGTGCTCGGAGAGATCGAAGAAAGCCCGGGCCCCGATGAGGGGGTCAAACCAGTCTTTGTCGCCGGATGCGTCCGACAATGGCACATTCTTAAAGTCCAATTCAACATCGAGGTAGGTGTAGCGGATACCGAACATGCCATCAACAGTGACTGCCGGCACATCTGTGACCGCTGTATCAGACAGTTTCCATTTTCCCAGTTGATACGATCCGCCGGCTGTCAGTAGCGCCATTTTTATTGTTGGATCAATCCTGATGCCACCAACCGTTTTTTTCTTGCCGAGGTTGGCGGCAGTCATATCACCAAAAATGCCCCATTTGCCCTTGCGTGCATCGAATGTCAGCATCCCGGCAATATTGAGTTCATCCCAGATATCGCTGAACCCAAGGTCCAGATCCGATTCCTGGCCCTTCACCGTGGCATCGCCTTCCAGGGAAAGAAACCACATATAGGGCGCCACCCGGAATTTCCAGCCGCTGTTCGCAGCAGGTTTTTCTTCTGCGAGCACAGATGTGGCGCATGCGGCTATCATGAGAACCGCAATGGCTTTGATGAGTAAGCTGCGGCCTTGCTTCTGAAAATTGTCTGAATTGCAAAACATAAACATCTACCGACTCACCGGAATGGTTAATACAGGTGCTGCCCGCTGATCCGATGCAGCGGCTATGCTGACGGACCAGAGTGTTCTCACAACATCGTAAAACAGTTTGGTATGCATATCGGTTTCATCGATATAAAACCAATGGCCGCGGTGTTTTACAGCCACCACTGCCTGCTTTGGCTTATCCTTTGATACCTGAATGCGAAGGTTTTTCCCCACCAGACCTGTCACTGGATAGTCGATGGTCAGCCCGGCGTCGACATGCTCCTGCGGGATTTCTATTGCCGCTCTGAAGATCTCAATAAGGTCAAACGTTGACCGCGTTGAAATGGCAATATTGTTCAATTCCCTTCCTTTGACTGCGAAGATAACAGGCAGAACGATATCTTCCGATTCCCCAGTCGGCACCGAAAGTCCCAACAATGTCAGATACTCGCGCACCTTATCCGTGTAAGCGGGAGCATAGCCGGTTATTAAAATATCAAAGTCGACCTCTTTTCTCGGATCCTCAACCCACTGCAGGACACCGGCTTGATCCAGTTCTTTGTACAGTTCGAGAAAGCGTTGGAATCGACGCGCGGTCATCCCCGAAGGTGCCTCCAGAAAGTCTGGATTTTGCAGGTCGTTGACTCGGTTGACTAGCAGGGTGATATAGTAGTCCGAGTAGGTTACGGTACGAATAATTAATACCAGTATGTTCAAAGGGATGGGCGACAGCAGCTGTCGCAGATACTTCTCGCCCTGAACCGGCGTGTAAGTAATCGTGGGGTTCTCCTCGTAGGCCATACCGCCGCTGAAGGGAACGAGGTTGCCATCATAGTTCTCATTAGGACCGAATCCAACCTCGACACCGGCGTTGGCGCCGAAGCGAACGTTGGCAGCCACACCGGTGACTGCCAGGAGACTGAATGTTTCTCCATAGCGGCCCTTGACAATCGACAACAGCATCTGCTCGTCTTCGGTTCTGTTGATGGCTTCATTGTAATCCGCCCGTCCCATGCTGATAGACCTCGGCCCCACCACGGCGCAGCCGGATAGCGCAAACGCGACAAGACAGAGACTTGTCAGTGTTAATATCAGCCAATCCTGACTGTAATGTATTCGTATTTTGGTCAACTGCATAACGCCTCCTATACGCCAATATTTAAAGCCGGTCGAACAACGGCGGGCACGCGCAGCACCCGCCCCGGCTTAGTTACTTGATATACTTTGAAAAGTCCTTGAAGTGTTGAAAAAATCGATACTCCAGCCCATTGCTCTTTCACTCCAACTCAATACGCCATCACTCCAATTCTTTATTCCCAAGCCTCCATGTTTTCATCCCTGCTATTCCACCAGCTCAAAGTCGTTGAGCACCCAGGTCTTGTCGATGTAGCCTTCGAGCGGACCATAGAAACGGAAGACTACGAAGAAGCCCTTGTCGGGGTTCGTGGGCACCCAGTTCTTTTCCTTGCCGTTGGGCGCCTTGGGGCCGAAGTAGACATCTACCGAACCATCTGCATTGACTAAAGGATTATCCAGACTGCCGACAGATTTGTTCACATTGCCACCCACATCCAGCAGGCTGCGAGTGGTCGGGTCGTAGACCGAAATCGCCCAGAATCGCTTGACGGGGGGGTTGGCCGGCACACGTAATCTGTATCGCTTACCGCCATCCAAATACTCACCCTTGTTGTCCCGAAATGCCGTTAAATAGGCGGTACCCTGGCCCGGAGTCGTAGAAACCAGGTTGGGGGACACCACGATGGCCTGGTAATGCCACAGGGTTCTGGCATCAATGTCATTGACACCGTCACGTTCAAAGGTGGTGTTGTGCAGGAACATCTTTTCCCAGCGCCGGTTGGGCCAGTAGAGAATATCCGGATCCCGGGATGCGTACAGAATCGCACGCGACATGGCGACACCCTGTTTTGCACCCTGGTCCAGAATACGCTGCATGCGTTCATCCGGATTGAACGGTTTGCCTTTAACAATACCCAGCGTGGCCAGGCGGCCCAGCTGTTCGGCACCGAACAGTTCCTTTGGTTCGTATTGAACGATTTCATTTAGCATTTCAAACGCAGAACCATCCTCCGGTGGCAGTGAATTGGTTCCAGTCCCTGTTCCATTGCTGTAGTTACCCTGGCGGGGGCCTGTTGCAAGCGGGTAGACTCTAAGATTCTGTTTGAACCAATCAACAGCTTGCTCACCCACTCCGACTTCACCAAAACCGCGCATCATAACCCATATCCGGTAACTGGGCGAATAGATCTTAAAATAGCCATCCGGAACCTTTTCCTTATAAGGGGGCGGCAGAAACAGATACTTTCCGCCCTTGCCCTTGTCCGGGCCAACAAATCCAAAGTCCACCAGGAATTTGAAGAGTGCATCATCAGCAGTGCCGTACATGCCGGGTGGAATTTCCACCACCGTGGGACCATCGATTTTTAAGTCAAGGGAAGCAACTGCATATACAGTGGCGTTATTTCCTGTCAGGTAAAGCTCGCTGGGTTTCCAGCCGGGTCCGGCTGCTACCGTGATGTCTGATGAAGTCTTGAATCCGAAATCACGAATATGAGATTTCACAATGCCGTACACGGACAACGTCGGAAAGAAGTCCATATAGGCTTGCGTGGCACGCTGTAAATCCAGTTCATCGTAGATCTGCCTCACTGATTCTTTGGTGGGGAAGGCCTCCAGTTCGAACTTTAATGTGCCGAAGTTGGTCTTGATCTTGTCCGGCGCCGGTTTAAAATCCGCCGAGGTCTGTTTCGGGCCGGCGGATTCAAAGAGGTTCCTGCTATCAGATATATTGCCAGCCTTCTGCGACCAAGCAGGGGCCATCAGGCCGGTCGCTATTAGGAATACAATGGCTATTGTGAATAATTGTTTTGTTTTCATTGTGCTTACTCCATTGTTTACAAGGTTTCAGGTGTCTAGTGTCAGTGTGTTCCCTGAAACCTGCTTGTGGGGTCAAAGTCACACTGCCGGTGTGACGAAGCCCCAAACACTGACACCCGAACACTTCTCTGCTACTCCACCAGCTCTATCTCACCCGGCCGCCAGGTCTGGTCGATCCAAGGCTGCAGCGGACCATACATCCGCAGCGCCAGCCACCAGCTCTTGCCGGGGATGGTCTGCAA
>CAMYIS010000311.1 GCA_947258485.1 uncultured Woeseiaceae bacterium | reverse complement strand
GAGGAGTGGCTCGGATTGGAACAGGAGCTACCCGTGCTAGTTGGAATCGATCTGGGCCGGGATGAAGAGGAAGACTCGACTGGTGCCTTTATGCTGAGCCTGCCACTTGGCGACAGTGCTGGGTATTACGGGTACTACAGCAATACCCAGCTCTCTGACGCCGGACAGGAATTTGATAGCCTGGCGCTGGCGACAACGATCTGGTTCCAGCTTTCCGAATTGGTGGATATTGAACTACTACATTTCTTCGAAGGCAACGATGGCGAACTGGAAAAAGAAACCCTTGGCATAGCGCTTGGTTTGAGCCAGGGGAACTGGGATTTCCGCCTGCAACTCGACCATGGGGAGTTACTTATTTTCACGCGCGATGATGTTACGGATTTCCTGAGTGCGTTCATTCCTGACCGTTTTGATAGCGACATATCAGGCTACGGTTTAACACTGGGCTGGCAGGCTGACCTCTGGTACTGGCAGGCGAGTTATCAGCGTTTCGATTACGAAAGTGATTTAACCCCTTTGGACCGCAGCAGGTTCGCACAGTTTGTTGTCAAGTCCTCGGCGCTGGCACAGAGTTCATTGTTGATATCAGAGAGTACTTCGCTGTTAGTGGGCCATACCGATTACGATAACGATTACTCGATTTTGCTTTACCAGGATCAATCAGCCATAGATCGGAGCAGAGCTGAAACCCTGGCCTTGAGCTGGCAGCACTGGGCTACTCTTCGATTTGGCTATCTGCTTGTCGCTTCCGTGCCGGTGCCAGCAGATAGCATTGGATTGACGCTGGGCCTGCGATGGGTGCTGTAGGACTATGGATCAGCAAATCCGGCAGGAGATGGATACGTTTTTTCGTGGCTCGGAACACAAGGCTTATTTAATGGCGATGACACTGACCCATAACCACCATGATGCGCTCGAACTGGTTCAGGATAGTATGCTGAAACTGGTGCAGAAATATTGTGACCGTGAGCCCGAAGAGTGGGGTCCATTGTTTTATCGTATTTTGCAAAACGGGATAAGACCATTGTTTTATCGTATTTTGCAAAACGGGATAAGAGACTGGTTCAGGAAACAAAAATTCCGCCAGATTTTACACGGACTGATGCCCTGGCAAGTTGACGCGGATAGCGAAAAGACCGAGCCTTCGGCTGAAACCCAGGTCTTGATTGACGACGAAATTGTCCGCGTATTCGGAGCCTTGCAGCAATTGCCATTAAGGCAGCAACAAACTTTTTTAATGCGCGCCTGGCAAGAATTCAGTACCCGCGAAACCGCCTTCGCGCTTTCGATTTCTGAGAATAGTGTTAAAACGCATTACGCGCGTGCAACGCATCAACTCCGACATTTACTGGGAGATGAAGATGGATAAAGACAGACAGTTTCAAAACAAGGTTAAGAAAACACTCGAGCAGCAAACGCTCGACGATGGGACCAGAACCGCGCTGCACAAGGCAAGATTGTCGGCTCTCGATCATGGCACTCGCAGACCCTATTCCGGATGGTTACCCGCAACGGCACTAGCGGGAATAGCACTGGTTGTCGTCGGCGCTTTTCTTTATCGAGGTGTCACCGACGTGGCGCTCCCAGGCGTTGAAAGCGATGAACTTGCGATCATGACCAGCGAAGATGATCTCGAACTATTCGAAGAGCTCGAGTTTTACGTCTGGTTTGACCAGGATATCTCGCCCGACACTCAAGGTTGATTAATTTCTGCTGCTTTTCCCTGGGACCGCGTTAGAAATTTTAGCGCCACTCAATCTATCCATCACCGATAGACTTATCAGTAAAAGATCCCTATTCTTCAATCGGTTACCTTGTTCCGGTAACCTGGGCGATCACGAGAATTGTTATGCGACTTGCAGAAATCTTATTGCGGCTGGGGTGCAATCTGGTCGGGTGGATGATCATTTACAGCCACTGTATCTGGTTGGGGGTAATTCCCCAGATTGGTTGTGGTCCTGAAGGCGATGAGCTTTATCTCCTGTCACTAGTCTTTAGCCCGGTAGCAATCGGCGCCGCGCTGTTACTTGGACTCGCGCATAAATTACCATCCGTGGTTGGTTACCTGAAATGGATGGCATTGCCACTGGTATTACTGGTACCGCTAACGGTTAGCCCGGTCCTGGCTGCACTTGAAACAACGACATTCGGATCGATGGGATTTTGCGAATCGATCGCCGCGATCGGCTGGCAACGCGCATGGGCGCCGATTCAGGTTGTTACCCTGTTGATCATCGTAGCCGCATCGATTCTATTTGTTGCAAAACGCAACTAATTGTTGGATCATTGCGCGCGCTATTTTAATTGCGGATTAATTGGTATTAGAAATGAGGCCGTATCGGGCCCTCATAATAACAGTGGCACTAGCCACGAATAACATTCCATAGGGGAAAAATAACATGAGTATGATGAGTGAATTCAAAGACTTTGCCATGCGTGGTAACGTCGTTGACATGGCTGTTGGTATCGTAATCGGTGGTGCCTTCGGGAAAATCGTGTCTTCCTTTGTTGCCGATGTCCTGATGCCACCCATTGGTTTGTTGATGGGCGGCGTTAATTTTAGTGACCTGGCAATCATGTTAAAGGACGCAGTTGGCGAAACAGCACCAGTGATGATCAAGTACGGATCCTTTATTCAAACCGTGGTCGACTTCGTCATTATCGCGTTCGCAATCTTCCTGGTTGTCAAGGCGATGAATTCCATGAAGA
>CAMYIS010000310.1:878-4193 GCA_947258485.1 uncultured Woeseiaceae bacterium | reverse complement strand
TGAACCCGGCATAGTCAAAATCGATGAGCCAGATCTTGGCACCGTCATCGATCAAATTGGCCGGCAGTCAATCGTTATGGCCGAACACGATTTCAACCGGCCCGACCGCAGCTTCAAGCTCGACACCAATACTGGCAAGTTCAGGTAACCGTGTGGCGTGGGCGCTTTCTCCTTGCACCAGCAGGTTGTTGTAGTGGCGCAATACCTGGAATACCCAGAACATCACCGCCACCTCGTTGAAACTTTTGGGTAGCTCGTGGTGAAAACGTTGTAACAGATCGACGATGCGTTCAAGATTTTGATCGATGCACACGTCGGATTCGTCGAACACCTTGCCATCGATGAACCTGACCACCAGGATGCCCGCTTCGTGGTGTACCAGTTCCGGGCTGACGCCGATGTCGAAGGCGGCCCGGCTGCTTGCAATTTCATTGCGGCGTGAAATCAGGTGAATGGGGTCATCTTCGCCGAAACGCACGACATACTGATCGGTACCATCGGTTACCTTGAAATTGAGGTTGGTCATGCCGCCGCTTAAGGGTTCGATGTCGACCCTGCCCTGCCAGCAGGGCAGGTTGGCGATACGGATATTGATTGAATCGTTCATGATTTGGCTGGTTCAAACTCTGGATCGAGGCATGATAGCATCGGCATCACCATGCGCAATCTTGCAAAACATTTCTTTACCCGGGGCTGGTGCCAGTTCGATCACGATCCATTGATAAACGCCTGGATCGACGCGGCGCTGGTGCCTGCGCGAGCATCCCTGTGCGATCCACAACAGGCAAAGTGGTTGCGCTACCAGGGAACCTGGTTCGCCGGCGTTAATGCGTTACCAAACGACCAGTACGGTGCCGTCGCCAGCAGTGGTCCGTTGCAGGGCCGGGTAGTTGATTTCATTGCAAGCAAACTGAAACTGGAGAATTTTGCCTGGGACCCGGCCCAGATTTCGGTTTGTTATCCCGGGTACCCACAACCGATGGCAGGCGAATCCCCGGCTAAGACACGTTTCCGTCTCGAGCGAGATGCAGCTCACGTCGATGGCCTGTTGCCCGAAGGTGAGGAGCGGCGTCGGCACTTACGCGAGCACCACGGTTTTATTCTCGGACTTCCGATGGTGGAATTTGATCGCGAAGCTTCACCCTTTGTGGTTTGGGAAGGTTCGC
The DNA here is from genome assembly GCA_947258485.1 of uncultured Woeseiaceae bacterium. Taxonomy (GTDB): domain Bacteria; phylum Pseudomonadota; class Gammaproteobacteria; order Steroidobacterales; family Woeseiaceae; genus UBA1847. Next base: position 3,027 of record CAMYIS010000310.1, on the reverse strand, counting down.
ATGAAATCATGCGCGATATTTTCGCGGCGCGCTTCGCCGGAATACCCGCCGAGCAGTGGGGCGAACAGGATCTGACCGAGATTTATCACGCGGCGCGCGAACAGGTTTTTGCCAATTGTGAACGGGTTGAGATCCATGCAAAACCTGGCGAAGCCTTTCTCGTACATCGGCTGGTGTTACACGGCATGGCACCCTGGCGTAACGGCGCACAGGCCGGACCGGACGGGCGCATGATCTGCTATTTCCGGCCCGATCCGTTCGGTGCCTACGAGTGGCTCAATAATCGCTGAGGTCTTAATTGAATCTTTAATTACGTATACTTTAGCGGTCGTTAAAAAAGCCCAAGGAGATCAGAAATGAAAAATGTACTGGCAATCCTGTTCAGCCTGTTGTTCATGCAACAGGTTCTTGCCGAACCCGGTCCGGCCATAGCAAAAATGATTCAAACGCCAGCCACGGCATTCGACATGTTTCTGTTTCGAATTTATGAAGCAGCCAAGTGCAACAATGTATTGAAAAACAATAATTCAGACGAAGCCGATTTGTGCCTCAGCACAATCAAGTACGATGCCGAAAAGAATATCCTGTCTGCTTTTTTTCGCGTTTTACCCGGTGCCGAGGTGATGGATGATTTTGTTGACCAGGAATTCGCCGGGCGTAAAGAAATTATGCTGAAATTACTCGATAATACGGTTCGGCGGGTGGGTGCTGTCGACAGTTGGGGGCTCTTGCATAACACGCCGATCAGTCATGGCTGGAAGGGTAGTCAAGCCGAAGAAAAATCATTCCGGACAGAACTCGCGCAACGAACGTCTACCGCTCTATCCACTTCATATGATGGTGTTGTTTATATTGCGACCCGACACCAGGATGGGACCATCGAATACTTCACCAGCCAGTAAAATTACCAGGCAAGTATTCCAGAATAGCTGTTTCCAGATCACAGCCGTCTGCAGTTTGAATGTTACTGTCGACATCAGCCAATTCTGATTTATCCAGTTGCTGGCCGCTGAAAGCGCAAACCCTGGATGCAACTTATCTAACAAGCAAACGAACGGACTTAGTCCAGATGGATATCAATCTGCCCGGCATGAATAGCACGCAAGCTAGGTGAGGGTAACTGGTCCGTTGGGTGTATCGATGGTGGCAGACAGGTAAGCGGTTTCACTGTCGGGGAGCGCTTCGACATCCACCAGGTGGCTGGCGTCGATTGCATCGAGCTGGTCCTCTATCCAGCGGGGGCGGTTGTGATGGATCGTCAGTGACTGCAATAGACAATTCATATCGGACATGCCCTGCGATGGATGCGGGCTGCTGTGCCATTGAATACAATATGGCAGCATGCCATCGGCGAGCAACCGGCCATCGCCTGGTAACGCTATTTCCCACTCGAGGTTATCTCGGCTCAGCGCAGTCGGAGTGCCAAGATCGAACCCCGCTGCTTCAACCAGTTGATGAATATCGGAAGTATTCATAACCCAGGTAATCAGTCTCGGCTGCTGCTGAATGGCATCGCGCATTCTGCCCGAATCGAGTCCGAACCAGCGCGGATGCGATGGTGCTATGACGTCAGGATTGATCGCGATGACTTCCAGGTAAGCGTCGTTACCGAGTTGCATTAGGTGGTTGTGTGTACCCATGGTCTGGTGCATACCGCCCTGTGGGATTTCAACACCCAGCGTCGAACGGACATAGTCGACGCCCTGCTTTAGCGAGGTGGCGGCGATAACGATATGGTCGAGATTGTTCATGTCGATATGTTAGATCACAATGCTACCGGTTAATAGTTTTACGGGTTAGAATTTCGGTTCCTGAATTTGCAGCGAGCTGAATCGATGAACATACTGACTAATCGTATCGAGTACTCTGTGGGCGATGCAGTCCACCAGGGTTACATGGCCTACGACGATGAAATTGCGGATGCTCGACCCGGTATCATCATCGTGCATGAATGGTGGGGCCTGAACGATTACATCGTACGGCGAGCACACATGCTCGCCGAGCTCGGTTATGTTGCACTCGCGATCGATATGTATGGTGGCGGCGCAATTGCACAGGATACCGATCAGGCCGGGGCACTCATGACCGGGGTTTTGAACGACATGGATACCGGCACTGCAGAGCTGAAGGCGGGTTACAAGTTATTGCC
>CAMYIS010000310.1:0-861 GCA_947258485.1 uncultured Woeseiaceae bacterium | reverse complement strand
GTTCTGCACATGGCGCGCATCGGCCTGCCGCTATCGGCGGTGGCGAGTTTTCATGGTGCACTGGGATCTTTTCATACCGCGGAACCCGGTAGTATCCAGGCAAAAATCCTGGTTTGCCATGGCGCGGCCGATTCGATGGTGACGATGGACGACCTCGAGGGTTTCAAACAGGAAATGGAAGCCGCGCAGGCTGACTACGAGGTGTTGTTGCTGGCGGATGCAAAGCATGGCTTCAGTAATCCCCAGGCGGATGTAAACGCCGAAAAATATGGCATTGATCTGGGTTACCAGCAATCTGCGGATGAAAAGTCCTGGGAAGCGCTGCAGGCCTTGCTCAACCAGGTATTCTAATGGCTATCGAAATAGACCTGAGCGATGTGCGCCGTGATTACGAAGCGCACGGTATTTCCAGAAAGGACATGGATCCCGATCCACTGGTACAGTTTGGGCGATGGCTACAGCGGGCACGAGATCTGGAACTGCTCGATGCCACGGCGATGACGCTGGCCACTGCAGATCCCGACGGCAGACCGTCAGCCCGGATTGTTCTGCTCAAGCACGTCGATGCTGACGGGTTTTGCTGGTATACCGATGCGCGCAGTCAGAAGGGTCAGGAGATTGATGCTAATCCGCAGGCCGCCCTGTTGTTTCATTGGCGCGATTTAAGCCGCCAGGTGCGCGTGCATGGGAAGGTCAACGCATTGCCTGCGGATGATGCCGAGAAGTATTTCCTGATGCGCCCTGAAGGCAGTCGATTCAGCGCCGCGGCATCGCGGCAATCTGCGGACATCGAAACTCGAAGTTACCTCGAAGATGAGGTATTGCGACTGCGTGCGGCTTATCCTGACGGCGATGTACCGC
>CAMYIS010000309.1 GCA_947258485.1 uncultured Woeseiaceae bacterium | reverse complement strand
GAGGTACATTATGAGTAGATTCAAAAAGTTATCACATTCGATATATGAATGCAAGTATCACATCGTATTTTGTCCCAAATACCGCTACCGGATATTTGAAGGGTCCGTTGGTGATTATGCCAGTCAGCAAGTGTATCAATTGGCTCGGCAAAAGGATTTGGTTGAGGTGGAGGAGCTAAATGTACAAGCGGATCATGTTCATGCAATTTTATCAGTACCGCCAAAGTACGCCATATCCGATTTTATGGGGTTTTTGAAAGGGAAGATGGCTTTAAATCTATTCCATCGTTATGAAAAACTTGGCAAGCAGTACTGGGGCCGGCATCTATGGTCCAGGGGGTATTGTGTCAGCACCGTCGGTTTAGACGAAGATCAAATTCGAAAGTATGTAAGATGGCAAGAGAAAAAGGAAAAAGTAGCTGAACAAGTGGGTTTGTGGGACAATTAGAACGGATCTAAAACCAGTAAAAGCGTACCTTCCAGGTACTCATTGTCAAGCCACCGCCTCTGGCGGTGGTAGTTGACTCAGGCACGAAGTCTATCAAAAATAAAGACACAAAAAAGAATGGATTAGTGATTTTGCTATCTGATTATTCAAATACTATAAAATATGGCGGATTTCTGAAATGATACGAAATTTGAAAAATTCCACGAAGGGCGTGTAAAACGTCGTGAACCGCCCAAGTGGATCATTGGCAAGACCCAGTTTAAGCTGAGATTGAATTTGTTTGGCTCGTTGGAGATCCACCCGCATCGACGATACATCCCTAAACATTTCGACACCTTCGATCACTTCGCCGGCTGCATTGTGAACCGGCGCGGTGGTCACCTGCATGGGAATCCTGCCGCCGTCTTTGGCGCGTGCAAAAGAGATTGTTGACCGACCGCTTTCCCGGGTTGTCCAAAATTGTTGAATTTGTTTGAACCTGCTGTGTTCGGCGTGGTATAGTTTCACGCTGAAGTGTCGCTGGTGCTGAGAATCATGACGTATGCCGGGGTGGTGTGTGAAGGATGCAGTATGCTTGCGCGGCTGCGGTCAAGAGACTGGTACTGGCTACCCCCGGTTTCGCCTTGTCTCACAGGGATGGAAGGATTGTATGACTCAATTAGAAATCAAACCGGATGCAGAACTCGACAAGCAGCTACGATTCGAGAGGCTGCTGGCCGAAATTTCGACATTTTTTATCAATCTTCCTGCCGATCGGATCGACAGCGAGATTGAAACCGCCCAGCGCCGCGTCTGCGAGTTCCTCGACCTTGATCGCTCTGCACTTTTCCAAGCCGATGAAGGAGATCCCGAGACGCTGCTGCTGACACATCTTTATCAGCCTCCGGGAAGTCGGATACCTCCTGAACGGATGAGTTTAAAGGAATTCGGACCCTGGGTGTTGCCGAAGGTCCTGGGCGGGGAAACGATCACGATTTCGAAAATGACCGAACTCCCGGAGGAAGCCGGCCGCGACCGGGAGACTTTTGGCCTTTACGGCACCCGGTCCGTCGTGGTCGCTCCGTTATCGGTTGGAAGAAGGGGAGTATTTGGCATGTTGAGCTTTGCTGTCATGCGGGAGGAAAGAGAGTGGACGGAAACGGCCGTGAAGGACTTCCAGCTGATCGCGCATGTGTTTGCCAACGCGCTGGTACGCAAAAACACCGAGCAAACGCTTCGACAGAAAACTGAGGAACTGGATCAATTTTTCAACCTCTCGCTCGACCTATTGTGCGTTGCGAGCACCGAGGGCTATTTCCTGCGCCTGAACCCGCGCTGGGAAAAGGTTCTGGGTTACAGCAGGCAAGAACTCATGGCCAGGCGTTTCCTTGACTTTGTCCACCCTGGCGATCGGGTCAAAACTCAGGATGCGGTTTCGACGCTGGCATTGCAGCTCGAAGTGGTCTCTTTCCAAAACCGCTTCCGTAGCAAAGACGGCGCTTATCGCTGGCTGGAGTGGACTGCAGCCCCAGCCGACAATATGATCTATGCGGTGGGCCGGGATGTCACAGAGCGAAAGCTTGCAGAGGAGGCCCTTAAAGAACGCCTGAGGTTTGAGGAGTTACTGTCGGAGCTTTCCGCCAGGTTCGTGAACATGCCCCCTGATCGGGTGGACGCTGAGATTGAAGACGGACTGAGACAGATTCTCGAATTCTTCCAGGTCGACCACTGCCTGCTGTTTCGGTTATTGCCGGGTAAGACCTCGTGGCTGATCAGCCACCTTGCCTCATCGGATCATGTTCCGCCCGTTGCTGCAGGGGTCGAAATGCCCAGATCCCTTTTCCCCTGGATATACGAAAAACTGGCAGAAAAACACGAAACGCTGTATATTTCGAGGCTGGATGATCTGCCGGCCGAGGCGAGCGTAGACAGGCAAAACTGCATCGAATGGGGTATTCGATCCTTTGTGAACATCCCCATCGTGATCGGCGAGTCCGTTGACTATTTGATCAACGTCAATACGGTAAAGCATGAGCGGGCCTGGCCGGAGGAACTCTTACCGCGGTTGCGCCTTTTGGGGCAGATCTTTGTCAATGCCCTGCTGCGCAAGCAGGCGGAGGAGGCAGTCCGAGAAAGTGAGAGGAAGCTGAGACAGAATGAAAGTTATCTCCGAGGGCTTGCGGGCAGACTGATTTTCGCTCAGGAGGAGGAGCGCAGCCGCCTGGCTCGTGAGCTCCATGATGATTTGGCGCAACGTCTGGCGGTGGTTGCGATCGACGCTGGACGACTCGAGCTGCAGTTGATGGATCGACCGGCCCCTGTTCGGGAAACGCTTGGTGAGATAAAAAACGGCATTGTTAGAATTTCTCAAGACGTCCACAGCCTCTCGCGCCAACTTCACCCATCCATCCTGGACGATCTGGGATTAATCAAAGCAGTGGAATCGGAATGCGCCGGCTTTTCGAAGAGGGAGGGGATTGAAGTCGTTTTCAACCATGAGAATATTCCAAGGGTCATCCCGAAGGATGTTTCCCTCTCGCTATACCGGATTATCCAGGAGGGGCTGAGGAACATTTCCAA
>CAMYIS010000308.1 GCA_947258485.1 uncultured Woeseiaceae bacterium | reverse complement strand
GAGTCGTAGCCGATCTCGCGAAATTCATCACGACTGTGCACGGCAACGTCGAGACCCAGCAAGCTGCGTTCGAGTTCTGCCCGTTTCTGCAGCTTGACGAAATGCGCACGGCTGTCGGCAACGGTGAACTCGCAGTCACCCTGGGGCAGGTAGTCAATAGCTTCATCCTCGCCCAATGCGCGCACCAGGTTTACCGCTTCTACCTGGCTTTGATGGAAGCTGCGGGTTTGCTCGAGGCCGAACCGGTTCAACTGAGACTTGAGCGAGACCTTGGTGGCGCCCATGGTACAAAAGCCACCATTACGTCCTGAAGCACCCCAGCCAATGTGTCCAGCCTCGAGCAGACATGCATCGACGTTGAAATCGCGCGCCAGGTGCAATGCTGCAGAAAGCCCGGTATACCCACCCCCGATGATCGCGACATCGCAACTTTGCGTTCCCGAAAGCGTTTCGCTTTTCAATTTCGAGCTACCCGCCGTCGCCTCCCAGTACGATGGCTGTGCCTGGTCAAATTGATAAAGGCTTTGATGAAATAGCGTCTTCATTCAATGCTTTTCAGGTAATACCAGATTCAGCCCAGGTTTTATGGCTGATTGCCTGACGCTGATTCGGTATCCACTGCTTCGCGTTGCAGGCGAACTTCACGAGTGCGATAGACACGAGCCATGAAACGAGCCCAACGACGTCGAATCTTGCGTCGCACCAATGATCAGATTGTGCAGAAAAGAGTGTATCAGCTCATCCAGGTAGGGCTCGAATTCCTCGATCAGACAGCCCTGGGCGAGATACCAATTCAGCGGTCTTGAAACCTCACCATCATAGTTGCGAATCAGGTCGACAACGATACCCTGCCCGAGGTTGGTCTCGCACAGGCCGTAAAACTTCGGGATATGCTTTTCATCCACACCACCACGTTTTTGTAACTTGCGATAAAACTTGATCTCACGTCGTGAATGCGTGCTGATTTCACCGCTTGAAATCTTAATCGCCTTGCGCGGATCGTCGGGGTGAACATAGCAGGCTCGTTGTTTTCCCCTGCCGATCGGGTCTTTGATGATCTGCAGCATTGATGTAAGGATTTAATCCAGGATTTTGGTCAGGGTTTTCAGGATATCGCCAAGAATAACACGAAGCTTGTCAGCCTTGTCATCAACGTAGTGCCACGGCGCGATCTCGATCATGTAGTTACATTGCGCCAACTCCATCTGGATAGCATGAAACCCGCGCCCAGGTTCGCCATAGTGTCGCGTGGTCCAGCCCCCCTTGAAACGGCCATTCGATACGGTGCGATATTCTGAAGCTCGAATGCAGGCACTGTGTACCGCGGATTCGATCACTGCATCACAGCTACCGCCGTTGTTGGTACCGATATTAAAGTCGGGTAATTGCCCCTCGAATAAATAGGGTACGAGTGAGCGTATTGAATGGCAGTCGTAAAGTATGGCGTAGCCAAACCTTTGGTGAATTCGCTCGAGTTGTTCACGTAGCGCGTCGTGATAAGGCTGGTGATAGAGCTGCTGTCTTTGATCTATCTCGTCCTTCGAAGGCGCCTCTCCTTCGAGGTATATTTCGTCACCGTCAAAAGTCGTGGTCGGGCACAGACTGGTCGTGTTTTGCCCGGGATAAAGTGACGCGTCGGCCGGGTCGCGATTCGCATCGATGACGTAGCGATGTATCGACGTGCTGACGATGGTGGCATCGCTGAGCAAATCTGCGTAGAGGCGGCTGATGTGCCAATCGGTGTCGGCCCTGGCCAGGCCATGATGGTTGAGCCGGGCCAGGATAGAATCGGGTATTTCGGTGCCGCCATGAGGTTGAGCGAGTAGCAATGGACCGTCGCCCAGCTTGATATCAGGTTTCATGGATCAAGCTGCGGCAATAAGCCGATTTCACCCAGCGAAGCAATGATGCTTCTATCCATAACCATTTGCTTGATCTCGGCGATGTCATTGGCCAGGTAGCGATCGTCTTCAAGCCTTGCTACATGAGCGCGAACCTTTTTCATGATCTCGCGCAGGCGTACGCTGGTTTCGATTGGTGCTCGAAATTCCACGCCCTGGACACCGATCAGCAGCTCGATCGCAATGATATGGGCCAGGTTGTGGTTCATTTCAGTGAGCCGACGCGCTCCGTGGCAGGCCATGGATACATGATCTTCCTGGTTGGCACTGGTCGGGATTGAATCCAGCGAGCAGGGCATGGCGCGCTGCTTATTCTCGGCCATTAACGCCGCCGACGTGACCTCGGCGATCATGAATCCCGAATTGAGTCCCGGATCAGGCGAAAGAAATGCGGGCAGGCCAAAGTTTTGCGCCGGGTCCACGGTATTCGCGATGCGGCGCTGGGCGATAGAACCGATCTCGGAAATCGCGAGCGCGCATTGATCGGCCCCGAAAGCCACCGGTTCGGCGTGGAAATTACCACCGGACAGAATCGACCCGTCTTCGACCACCACTATCGGGTTGTCGGTCACCGCATTCGCTTCGATTTCGAGCGTATGCGCCACTTGCCGGAACTGGTCGAGGCATGCGCCCATTACCTGCGGCTGGCAGCGGATGCTATAAGGATCCTGCACGCGCTCGTCGTCATCGCGGTGAGATTCCCGAATTTTGGATCCGTCAAGCAATGCACGCAGGCAATGCGCCACATCGATCTGCCCCTGCAGGCCCCTGAGCTCATGGATTTCGGGTCGAAAGGGTGCGGGCGAATTCATCAAGGCATCGGTCGTGAGTGCGCCCGAAATCAACGCGGTCTGGGCAAGACTCCAGGCGTCGAAAAGTCCCGCGAGCGCGAGCGCGGTCGATACCTGGGTACCATTGATCATGCCAAGGCCTTCTTTTGGCCCCAGCTTTAGTGGTTCCAGCTTTACCGCTTTGAGCGCATCGGCAGCTGGCATGGTGTTTTCCTGGTAAACCACGAAGCCTTCACCAATCATCGCTGCGGTTAAGTGCGCGAGCGGAGCCAGGTCTCCCGAGGCGCCGACCGACCCCTGCCCAGGAATTACCGGAATTATGTCGAGCTGCAGAAAAGTCTGCAGGCGCAGGATCAGGTCCCAACGGACACCCGAGGCGCCACGTCCCAGTGATAACATTTTTAGCGCTATGATCAGGCGCACGACCTCGCGTGGCAACGGTTCGCCAACCCCGCAGCAGTGTGACAAAACCAGGTTGCGCTGCAGTTGCTCGGTTTTCGCAGATGCAATATGCGTGCTCGCGAGTTTGCCGAAGCCGGTGTTGATGCCGTAGACCGGTTTGTCGCCGCGGGCTGCGTCGGCAACAATTTTGGCAGCAGCGTCGACCCGCGATTTGCAGGCATCGTCGATGCGTACGGGTATGTCACTGCGGTAGATGCGGCGCAAATCCGCAATGCGCGCTTCACCCGGAGTCAGTGTCAGTGCCTTGGTCAATTCAACCCCCTCTAATTTGCCAGCTGATCCAGGGTGTTTCGATAATTACGCGCTAATGTATCTTCATCGGCGTGATGACCATTGTCGATAATCTTGTTACCGCCGATATATACATCGCGTACCAGGTTTTCATTCCCCGAAAAAATCCAGCTATCGATCAAGTCATCTTTACTGCGCCCGTAAAGGCGTGGGTGTCCGTGATCCAGCACCACGAAATCAGCCCGATACCCTGGGGCGATACTACCGATACTGCGACCACAGGCTTGAGCGCCAC
>CAMYIS010000307.1 GCA_947258485.1 uncultured Woeseiaceae bacterium | reverse complement strand
CATGGCCGAGTCACAGTCACCCGATTTCCTGACAAGAAAGCTGATCGACGGCACGCTGGACGTCGCAATCATGCTGGAGCCCGCCCAGCTCGATATCATGCAGATTCGGGAAATTGCGACGATCGACTTTATTCTTGTCTCTGGCAGCAAGGGGCTCAGTGTCGAATCCGCGCTCGAACAGAACTACGTTTACGTTGACTGGGGTCTCTCATTCGCGCTGGACCATCGCCGGATGTTTCCCGATGCCCCGGAATCGATGACGCGCGTGTCCCACGCAAAAATGGCATTGGAGTACGTCAGCTCGATCGGTGGCAGCGCTTACCTGCCGCGGCGGATGATAAGCAGGGACGTGGAGTTGGGCTTGCTGTATGAGGTTGCCGAAGCCCCCGTTTTTACGCGCCAGGCGTACGCGACGTTTCCGGTGCGATCAGTCAGGCAGGACCTTATCGAGAAAAGTCTGCAGCTCGTGCGTTCGGACTAGTCGACTGTTCATAATTATCGGCGCTGGTACTTCAAGTGGTGTTCCTGGAGATTCTCACCACTGCGCATAACAATATAGCCGTCGATCTCGTCATTGCTCCGTTTGTAAAAACTGAGGCCGCCAAAGTGCAACGCGTCCTTCTCCTTTTTGACGAGGCGAAAGTGAACGTAGTCCGGCTTGTCTTCCCAGGCCGAGAAATCCGCATTGAAGTGCTTCACTTTCAGGCTCAGGGTGCCCTCCTCAACGCTCAGCAACAGGATTTCGTAGAACGCGACGCCGTCGTCTCCATAAAGCTTGAACAGCCCGATCATGGTGCCCGCGGACGGCGCATTCCAGGCTGCTTCAAATGTGCCCCCAAAAGCGCTACCTGACCAGGAACCAACCAGAAAGCTGGCATCCTCGAGGGCGGCTTCCGGGCGTGTCTCGTCAGGCGCCAGTTGGTAGGTGTGCTCGGTTCGCGGTTCGGCCGACCAGGCAGCGCCAGCCAACGTCACCATGACCACTGTTATGCCGATACGAATTCCGTTCATCGAACACTCCGAGAGAAGCCAATGCAGACAAACCTCACCATACCTGTCACGCGCTCCCGTGTCGAAAAGGTCTCGGGAATTCGGTAACAATTGTTCACAAAATCAACGTAGTTAGCGCACCTTATCGTAGCAATAATGTGACCCATATCACCCCTTGGGGAAGGCCATCTGACATAAGCTTCGATTCGGTCGCGCCATTAAACCCGCGCGACTGCTCAATCTGGACGAGCGACTCTTACCGTGGTCGTCCGAAGATCGATCGGCCTTGACCGTTGCCGCTACGACTTACCGTCGTGGCACGAACAGCCTGTCGAATTACTTACAGCATTCATGTCTTCGACGATCTGTCGTAACTGTGAATCAGCAAAACAGGAATGTCGCGCACATGAGAATCGGCCAGAAGATCTACTTTATTGTTTTCCTGCTGTCGCTTGGAATCAGCGGCGCTCATGCTGCTGTGGACATCGATCGGGTTTCTTCGCCCGTGATCTATATCGACTCGAGGACAAGCTTCGTCGGCATGTACGCCGGTTACCAAGTTATCAACAACAGCGGTGCCGACATCGACGATCTTTGGGTTGGCACAGAAAACTTTTCGGGGACCATTATTTCCACTGGCGACGGCGAGGACGGCTTCGTGTCTCTCGGTCCGCTGGCGAGCGGCCAGACGGCCCATGCATTTATCTACCTGAAAGCGACGGCGGTCACGACAGGAGCGACGCACGACGTCACTGTTTACGATGGCGTTCCTGCGGCGCTTGGCGGGACAGGCACCCAACTTGCTGCGGAGCCGATGTCTGCGGGCGGGGCTGGCGATGGCAGCGGGGAGCAGAACGGTCTTGCCGTGCGGTTCTCGCTGGACTCAAGTGAGACTATCGCTGCCGGGGCGAACAAGATTGTTACGACGGTGATCGGCCCGAACCCGCCCGAACTCGGCGGAATAATGACGATAACGACGACGGGAACGACCGGCACGATTGGTTCGGCTGATGGCCGGGTTTTTGCGGGCACGCCTGCAGTCCTGGCCGACTGGCCTGCTGACAGCCTGACGCTCACCTCGACGAGCATCGAAATGACCAGAGGCAATAATCTGAGCGTGACGGACAAGTTGTTTCTGGGCGGTCTGAATAGCAGCAATACGGATTATACGATTGTGTTCACGTTCGTGGTTACGGGCCCGACCGCGACACCGACCTCCGTTGTTCCGGTCAACTACATCAGTAGCGGCACACAGATCAAACATACGAGCGACATAACGACGGCGACATTTCCGCCGATTGAGCCGGTTGAGAATTTCCTGACACTCACAAAGTCGGCCAGCCCCAGTACGCTGTCGGCCGGAGGTGGAACCAGTACCTACACGATATCGATGAATAATGGCGGGAGCATTGCTGCGGGCCTGCGCGAATTGGTCGATACACTCCCTGATCCGGTATCCGGTTCGATAAGCTATGTCGCCGGAACGGCGACTCTCGACGGTGTGCTGTATCCCGATAGCCAGCTGACGGTCACGGGGCAGCAGTTGAGCTGGCTCGGTCCGTTTACAGTGCCCGCCGGCGGTACGTCAGTATTTGCCTATGACGTGGCGTACGCAGCGACGCCCGACAGTTCGTACGTCAATAGCGCGATCGCATACATTGGTCTGCAACAAATAGACATGACGACGGATACGGACGATGACATGCCAGCCACAGCAACGATCGTTGTTGGCAGTTTCGATCCCTGCATTCCCTCGCAGTTTGGTGACGGTTGTGATATTGACACCGACGGTGACGGTACACCCGACAGTGTCGAAGGCGAGTTCACGGACACGGACGGTGACGGCATCCCGGACTACCAGGAATCCTCGCTGACCGACACGGACGGTGATGGCGTCAACGACGAAGCCGATCCGGGCAACGACGATCCCTGCATCCCGTCGACGACCGCCCCGGGTTGCACGTTGGATAGTGATGGCGACGGACTTTCCGATCCTGTTGAAACGAGTCTCGGTACGGATCCCAATAATCCGGACACGGATGGTGACGGCATTAATGACGGCATCGAAACCGGCGGCGACGGCACGATAGATGCGGGCGACACCAATCCGCTGGACGCCGATTCGGACGACGACGGCCTGTCCGACGGCGCTGAAGACGCGAATGGCGATGGCATCAGGCAGGCCACCGAGACCGATCCTGACAATGCGGACAGCGATGACGATGGCCTGAGCGACGGCCTTGAACGTGGCGTCACAACAGGCATTGTAGATCCTGACGGCGCGGGCCCGCTTGCGGGTACCGATCCCTCGTTTGCTGGTGACGCCGATCCGTCAACGACAACGAATCCGCTGAATGCGGACACCGATGGCGACGGTCTTGACGACGGTGTCGAAGACGCCAACGGTGACGGCCAGACGCTGAATATCATCCGTGCCACGGGCGGCGCGCCGGGTAGCGGCGAGACCAATCCTGGAGATGCCGATACCGATGGCGATGGACTCGATGATGGCGATGAGATCACTCGAGGCACGAATCCGCTTGATACCGATACCGACGATGGCGGTGCGCAGGATGGCGCCGAGGTCCTGACGGATGGCACTGATCCCCTGAACGGTCTCGATGACGAAGTCGACTCTGACAGCGACGGCATAACTGACGCCCTCGAGGGCTTACTCGGCACCGATCCGAACGACGCGGACTCTGACAATGACGGACTCACCGACGGCCAGGAAGCCGGCAGCAACGGCGTGCTTGATGCGGGTGAAACGAATCCGCTCGACTCCGACAGCGATGACGATGGTTTGTCCGATGGCAACGAAGTGAACGGAACCGGTCTGCTCGTAACGTATTCGCCCACGGATCCGTTGAACAGCGATACCGATGGCGACGGTATCGACGACGGCGTTGAGGCTGGCATATCAACCGACGGGCTGAATCCCGGCAACAGCGATGTGGCGGGTATTCCCTTTGACGGAACAGCGGCGGGATTTGTCGGCGACGCCGATCCAGACACGACCACGGATCCGACGAACACCGACTCGGACGGTGACGGCCTGGACGATGGCGTCGAGGACCTGAACGCGGACGGACAGACAGTCAATACGATAGGGGACAGCACGTCATCGGGCACAGGCGAGACCGACCCGAACCTGGTCGATACCGACAGCGATGGGCTGGGCGATGGCGACGAAGTTAATGCTACGGGACCACTGACAGACGTTGGCGCTACCGATCCGCTCGATGCGGACACCGATGACGGCGGCACTCAGGACGGAACGGAGGTACTGGCCGATGGTACAAACCCGGCGTTTGGCAATGGCGATGACGATGCCGCAGCCGACCCTGACAATGACGGACTGAGCAATGCACAGGAAACCGTACTTGGTACGGACCCGAACAATCCTGACACGGACAACGACGGCATCGATGACGGTGCCGAGGTCGGCAACGACGGTGTAGTCAGTCCTGGCGATACGGATCCCCTGGATGCGGATAGCGATGACGATGGCTTGGTCGATGGTGCTGAAATCGTTGGTCGGGACGGTCTCCTGAACAACGGCGATGAAACGGATCCGCTGAATCCGGATAGCGACAGCGATGGTCTGAATGACGGTCTCGAGGTCGGCGTGAACGGCGACGTGGATCCTTCAACAACGACGGATCCGACAGATCCGGATTCGGATAATGACGGCCTGAGTGACGGCGTCGAAGACGCCAATGCCGATGGCGCGGTCACCAACACGATCGGCATGACCGGGTCCAACGGTTCCGGCGAGACGGATCCGAACAATGCCGACACCGACGGCGACGGTCTGCGTGACGGCGACGAAATCGCCGGCGGGACGGATCCGCTCGATACGGATACCGATGACGGCGGCACAGAAGATGGTGCCGAAGTGCTTGCCGATGGCACGAATCCTGCCGACGGGGGCGACGATTTTGCGCTCGACCTTGACAACGACGGCTTGAGCACCGGACAGGAAGCCATACTCGGCACGGACCCGAACGATCCCGATTCCGACAATGACGGTATCGACGACGGCGACGAGGTTGGCAACGATGCCGTGCTCAATCTTGGCGATACCAATCCGCTCGACGCCGACTCCGACAACGACGGCTTGAGCGATGGTGACGAAGTGCTCGGCGCTGACGCCCTGCCAAACTCCGGCGACGAAACGGATCCTCTGGATCCGGACTCGGATGCTGACGGGTTGAATGACGGTCTCGAGTCTGGCGTTACGATGCCAGTCGCGCCGGGTGCGAGCGACGACAACGGCACACCGTTCGACGGCACCGATGTCGATTCACCGAATTTTGTGGCTGATGTGGATCCAGGCACGACGACGAATCCGACCGACCCTGATTCCGATAACGATGGCTTGCAGGACGGCGTCGAGGACAGCAATAGTGACGGCGCGACCGGCACGGTTGTGATAGGCGGCACGGGTACGAGTGGCTCGGGTGAAACCGACCCGAACAATCGCGACAGCGATGGCGACGGCCTCAGCGACGGCAACGAGGCGGACGGTAGTGGCGTTCTCGGTGGCATTGGCGCTACGGATCCGCTGGACACCGACACCGATGATGGCGGTATCGACGACGGTACCGAGGTGCTGGTAGACCTGACGAATCCGACCGTGGGTAACGGCGGCGATGATCAGATCGACACGGACGGTGATGGCGTTTCTGATTCTGGCGATGTGGATCCTCTGGACCCCTGTTCGCCAAACTTCCCGAGTCCCACGTGCCTGGACAGCGATGGCGACGGTGCAGCGAATAACGGCACACCGACCACGAGTGTCCCGGTCGAGCCTGACGTTCCAGCCGACAACGACCCCTGCGTGCCGAGCAACACGGTTCCGGTTT
>CAMYIS010000306.1 GCA_947258485.1 uncultured Woeseiaceae bacterium | reverse complement strand
AACAAGCCGACCCCGGATGGTGAACCGGTGTCGCTCCAGTACCTGATGCGAAAGATGAACTTCACGGCGGAGGAGTTTGCGAAGCTCGAAGAGTCCAGGGCCCGTTCCGACGCGCTGGTGCGACTCGAAGAGAAGGCAATGAACGCGGTGAAAGGCAAGTTCGACGACGGCTCGGGCAACTTCACGATCGTGATGGAGCCAGACCTGGAGATGGCTCGACAGATCATGCATGGAGAGGATTATCACAGAGCCAAGTCCGCAATCATGGAGCCGATCAGCGATTTCCTCGCCCTCCTGGATGCGCGAACGGCCCGTGAAGTGCAGGATTTGCGGCAGAAAGGGCGCATTCTTGCGGGCTTGATGCTGAGCCTCGCGGGTATCGGGCTGGCATTCACGTTGGGTGCATCATTTGGACTGCACTGGCGGGTCATCATCCCGGTTCGCAAGCTGGTGGCGGCCGCGGAACAGGTAGGCGCGGGTGAATACGGCAAGCGGGTCGATCATGCTTCGTCGGACGAACTCGGCGAACTGGCGTCGGCATTTAACCACATGACGAGCTCCATCCAACGAGACATCCGCGAGCGGGAAAAGAACGAGACCGCGCTTGCCCAAGCGGAGGATCGCGTCATGAAGCTGCTGGACACGGCCCCGGTCGGCTTGCTGCTGGTGGACCACGACGGCGTCATCCGATCCGCCAACGAAGAGGTGGAACGGATGTTCGGATACGAACGCGGCGAGCTGAGCGGCAACTCCGTTGATACGCTCGTGCCGACCGCTGCACGACCGCAACATGCCGATCTGCGCCGCTCCTTCACGGCCGCCCCCGATCGCCGAATCATGGCCAAGGGGCGTGAGCTGAAGGGGCTGCGGAAAGACGGCTCGGAGTTCTTTGTCGAGATCGGGCTCGCACCGCTCGACCTTCCGGATGGTCAAATGGTCGCGGCCGCCGTTCACGATATCTCGGATCGCAAAAAGGCCGAGAGCGAGCTCATTAGGCTATCCCGAGCCGTCGAAAACAGTCCCGTCGCCGTGGTGATTACCGACGCGGCCGCCGTGATTGAGTACGTCAATCCGCAGTTTACCGAAGTGACCGGGTACATGGCTGAGGAAGCGTTAGGACGGAATCCGAGAATGCTGAACTCTGGCGTTCAGTCTGCGAAGTTCTACGAGAATCTCTGGTCGACGATCTCAGCGGGAACGGACTGGCGAGGGGAATTCTGCAACAAGAAGAAGTCCGGAGAACTTTTCTGGGTGTCTGCATCAATCTCGTCAAACCGCGATGCCTCGGGAGAGATCTCGCATTACGTGGCTGTCGAGGAGGACATCACCGACCGCAAGCAGATGGAAGAGGAACTCCGCAAAGCCAACTTCCACTCGGACATCGCGCTGGAGTTGACGCATTGTGCATACTGGCACATTGATTACAGCGATCCCGACTATTACTACCAGTCAGAACCGTCGGCCAGAATGCTGGGCGAGCCCATCAAGGCTGATGGCCGCTACCACCTCCAGGACGAATGGTTCGCCCGACTGCTGGAGGCGAATCCGGAAACCGCCGAACGGACCGCCGAGCGATATCAGGGCGCCATCGATGGTCGGTACGAGCACTACGAATCGACCTATGCATATAAGCGCCCCAAAGACGGCGAGATCATCTGGCTTCACGCCCTCGGGAAAGTCGCACGCAATGAGCAGGGCGAGATCCTGCACATGTATGGCGCCTACCAGGACGTGACGCAGCAAATTGCCGCCGAAGAGGCGCTGCAAGAAGCGAAGGAGGCGGCCGAGGCCGCCACGCGCGCCAAGAGCGACTTTTTGGCAAACATGAGCCACGAGATCCGCACCCCGATGAACGGCATCATGGGAATGACTGAATTAGCGCTCGGCACCGATCTGACAAGAGAGCAGCGAGAGTTCTTGACGACGATCGAATCGTCTGCTGATTCGTTGCTTTCGCTGATCAACGACATTCTCGACTTCTCCAAGATCGAGGCCAAAAAGCTGGAGCTCGATCCGATCAGTTTTGAACTCCGCGAACGAATCGGCGAAACGCTCAGTACGCTGGCGGTTCGGGCGCACGACAAGGGACTAGAGTTGGCTTTCGCCGTCGATCCGCAGGTGCCCGAGTCGGTAGTTGGCGACGTCCATCGCATTCGACAGGTCCTGGTTAACCTGCTGGGTAATGCAATCAAGTTCACCGAGCAAGGCGAGATCGTCCTGCGGATCGAATTGGTACGCCAGTCGGAGCAAGTCGTCACGCTCCGCTTCGCCGTACAAGACACCGGAATCGGACTGCCTGCCGAGAAATTGGATACGATTTTTCAACCCTTCGAGCAGGCAGATGCATCGACGACTCGCAAATACGGCGGCACGGGGCTCGGACTGGCTATCTGCATCCGGCTGGTCGAATTAATGGGCGGCGAAATGAAGGTCGAAAGCCAGCTTGGTCGCGGGACAACTTTCTCCTTCACTGCCGACCTGCAGATTGGCGCGCAGACCTTGGCAGGACACGCCGCAAGATCACCAGAGCAGTTAAAAGGGATGCGTGTGCTCGTCATCGACGACAACGAAACGAATCGCCGGATTTTGGCAAAGATGCTCCAGAATTGGGACATGGTACCTGTGGTCGTCGATTCGGCCGCCAAAGGCCTGCAAGCTCTTCAAGCGTCCTTCGACAATCAGCCGATTGGGCTGGTCCTTTCCGACGTGAACATGCCGGAAATGGATGGGTTTATGTTTGCCCGGCAGGTGAAAGACCAGTCGGCATTGAAACATACGCCTATCATCCTGCTCACATCCGCCAACCGCAGCGGCGACGGTGCTCTTTGCCGTGAACTCGGAATTGCCGCGCATCTGATCAAACCGGCCAGGCAATCGCTGCTGTTTGACGCCATCGCGACGTCGGTCGGCGCCGGGGAAGTTGACGAGAAACCTACCAGTGACGCAACTTCGGAGAGGCTACGTGAGCTTGCAGATCAGCAACTGCGGTTGTTGCTGGCAGAGGACAATGCGACGAATCAAAAATTCGCCGTTCGCGCGCTCACCAAAGCCGGCCACTCGGTGCTCGTTGCGAACAATGGACAGGAGGCGGTGGATGCCTGGGCTGGGGAAGAATTCGATGCCGTCCTGATGGACATCCAGATGCCGGTGATGGATGGATACTTGGCCACCGCCGAGATCAGACAGCGTGAAGCACCATCGGGTCGTCATACGCCGATCATCGCGATGACCGCTCACGCGATGAAGGGGGACAAAGAAAAGTGTCTCGCGGCGGGAATGGACGGTTACGTAACGAAACCGATCAAGACAAAACTGATGCTCGCGGAAATCGCGCGCGTGGTAGACGAGTTTTCGCCCCAAAGCGATTCGGGATCGTGACAGGAGTCTCTTGATGACTGACGTGTTTGACAAACAAGAATTGCTCGAAGAACTGGATGGCGATCGAGAGTTCCTGGAAGAATCGCTTGAGATGTTCTGCGAAGACGCGCCCAAGCTACTCGATCAGATTCGCGAAGGGGTGGAGAGCAACGATGCGGAGAAGATCTCGGTTGCGGCTCACACAATCAAATCGATGGTGGGCAATTTTTGCGCGCCGCCGGC
>CAMYIS010000305.1 GCA_947258485.1 uncultured Woeseiaceae bacterium | reverse complement strand
CGAACGCGTTCGGGAAGCCGTAGGCAACGATCGGCCTGCTGCTGGCGAAGTCCGCCAGCGTGAGATTGCCGGTTGCGATCTCGTAATTGTCCGGATCGGCATCCAGGTCCGGAGACTGGCCGGTACCCGAGAAATCGAAGATGCCAGCCCGCCTGCGATCGATCGAATGCAAGGTGACGTCGGTCTGACCCGGCATGACCGTATTCACGATGCCCGACAGGTGGGTGACGTGCATGCGCACCGCACCCTCTGTCGCGTCGAACAGAATCTGCGGGGCCAGCGCGTCGGTTGTCGGTGATGGCTGATTGCCGCGTATGGTGACCCGCTGACCGACCGAGATCGCGTCGATGCTTAAGTCTGTCGTTCGATGACCGTCTTTGAACACCTTGGTGTTCGGGCCCACCTCGACCACGACGTCATCGTGGAAATGAATGCGGCGGTCAGCGGTTACGTCATGCGGGATAATGGTCGCGCCGCGTACTGTCAGGAAGTTGCCGCTGCGTGCAATGACATTGCCAACGATCGCATCCCGGTCGTGTCCGGGTACGCTCGTGCCGGCAAGCACTATATCCGCTGTGAACTGGCGGTCGCTTACGTTGAGTTTGCCCTTCGCAATCGTCGGCGTACCCTGGCCGGCAGCGTTCAGCGCCCGGAGCCCATCGGCCCCGAACAACACTTCTTCGTTCACTTCGAACTCGGTTTCGTCTGTCACGTTGACCACGAAGCGGCCGAAATCGCTGACGCGATCGTGGAAGGGGCGAACACGGATGACATAGTTCATGCCGTCCTCATTCACCTCGACGAGCGGGCCGCGGGCGCGGATATCCTTTTCGTCTACCGGGTGAACTTCGGCAAGCATGAACTCCGCCAGCGCTGCGGTTGCCGGCGTCGGCATAACATCGACATCATGCGAGGCCTCGAGATCGAAATCGAGCTGCAGGAACGCGGCGCGCCGTTTGACGACGGTTAGCTGGTCACGGTCCGACAGGACGATATTCAGCTCTTTCTGTCCGATCGGAGTCCCATCAAGATCGGTAACGATCGCCTCCTTGGCACCGGCTGCCAGATTCGACGCTTCAACGGCCGGGGGTACTGAGACTGCGGCGACAAGCTCGGTCAGCTCGACATAATCCGTGAAGTTAATGCGTATATCGCGCGGCATCACTTCCACAGTTCGACCATCAGCTGTATGTAACGTCAGTGACAGTACATCGACCGTGTAATTGAGGAAGTCACCGTCAGCATCGGTAATGCCGATCAGAACCGTGCCGCATTCATCAAACGTGGCGGGGTCGTTCGGATCGCAGGTGGCGGTCGGGGTTGGGCCGGAGTTTGCCGTCGTGCCGGCTCCGCCGCCACAGGCCGTGAGGATCAGTGCCGTCAGCAGCAGCGCTCTGCGGCCAGTGTTTACGAGGTTCATGCGTCTCTCCTTGTTCGCGTGTTTTGGTTTACAGGGCTTTAACGGCTGCACAGGAATTCGGTTGACAACGAAAAGCTCGCACAAGGAGAAAACAAAAAATTACAGGTACTTATCTTGTATTCCTGCTGTAACATGTCAAAATATTCCTCCGTACGGTGACCGAGTTGTTCGTGCGAAAAAATCAATGGTGAGCTCACCTCCTGACACTACCGGGGCGACCAGCGTCCGCCATCGCAGGCCACGTGCAGGCGAACGCACCCGCGGTGCCGCCGATACCCTGCAGACCAAGATCGCCGTCGGTGTGCAGAATCTCGATCCCTCCAACCACCTGCAGCAACTGGCAGACATCATTGGGGAAATGCCCGATGCTGCCGGTTGCGACGCGGCGTTCATTGCGCTGATCGATGATCGCGGCAGGCAGTTCGAGACCTTGCTGACGGCTAACCGTGGTTTTGCCCAATGCAAGCCCGACGTGCTTGGCGGCGAGGCCCTGGAAGACTGGCCCTGGCTTTGCGAACGCCTTGGTCACCTGAAAGTCATCGAGGTTGCCGACACGCTCAACGGGTCGCAAGTCTCTCAACCCGAACTGCAGCGTTTCGCTGAATTGCACATTGGCTCCGTGTTGATCATCGGCTTCTCGGTGCACGATGAAATCGCCGGATTCCTCGCATTGGCGAACGAACACGCCGTCGAAAACTGGGACGCGAATCTGCATCTGTTACTCAAGCTGATCGGCGCATCACTGGCATCAGGGCTCGAGCGCCTGCACGACCAGCAAGTATTGCAAGAGCTTCAGGAACGCAACGAACTGATTGCGATGACCGCGAACGACGGCATCTGGGATTTCGACGGCGACACCAAGCGTATCAACCTGTCGCAGCGCTGGAAGCACATGCTGGGTTACGATCTTGACGACGAGGATGTGCTGCTCGACTGGTATCACCTTGTGCATCCGAACGACATGGCGCGTGTGCAGGCAAAGATGCGTGAACATCTCGAGGGTAAAACGCCGTTCTTCGAATCGGTTCACCGCATGAAGCATCAGAACGGCGACTGGCGCTGGATGAGCAGCCGCGCCAAGGCAGTTCTCGACAGTAACGGTCGTTTGATTCGGCTACTAGGGGTCGAGGTCGATATCACCGAGCGCAAACTTTACGAAGAAGCGCTGTTCCGCGAGAAAGAGAGCGCCCAGATTACGCTGCAGTCAATCGGCGACGGCGTCATAACGACCGACGCACAGTGTAATGTCGAATACATCAATCCGGTCGCCGAGGCGCTGACCGGCTGGAAGGTTGACGACGGCAGTGGTCGTGCGATCGACGAAATCTTCCGTGGTTTTCACGAGGAGACTTGCGAGCCGCTCGAAAATCCGCTGGCAGTCTCGATTCGCCGCAATCGTCCGATCAAGTCTGTTCGGCCGACGCTGTTGATTCGGC
>CAMYIS010000304.1 GCA_947258485.1 uncultured Woeseiaceae bacterium | reverse complement strand
GAGTGGATGAAATGGGCGGACGCGTGGCAGAACAAGAAAGACTATGCGGCTGAGTCCCTTGGCATTTCGTACATGCTCGCCGGCGATGAGGGCGCCAGCAACATCGATCCCTACGCAGAGGGTCCGACTGAAGACAACGAATGGATCGAGGAGGGCCCGCATCTGATGATTCTGGCGCCTGCAGGTCTATTGGATTCATTTCCAACCGATCCGGAAAAAGGCGGGCCCTACGTGATGTGGAAGGGTACGCCGTATGCGCATCTCATGGTGCCGATTGGCGCCCGAGACTGAGAATCTTCAGGTATAGGCGCAGCTGGTGCAGCTTCCAGGGCGGGTCAACAAACTTGCCTTACGCACTCGGCCGAATGCGCAACTCGACGGTGAGCCAGAACAATCAGCTTGAAAAAACTAAATGGGAGGGCGTTAAATGCATCGCAGCAGGCTGGGAGGATTGATCATCGATTGCCAGATCGGTGATCTCGGCTCGGCGGCCGATTTCTGGAGCCAAGCGCTGGGATACAGTGAAAAACATTCAAGCGATCCGGCCGACGAGAACTATGTGCTTCTGGAAACCGGTCCGGACGAGCCTTATATCGAATTGCAAAAGGTCGACCATCCCAGCCGCGTGCACATCGACATCGAAGCGGACGATATAGAAGCAGAAGTTCGCAGGCTTGAAAAGCTCGGGGCAAAGCGTATCGAGCAAGTCAGAACCTGGTGGGTCATGGAGGCACCGACCGGCCATCGATTTTGCATCGTTAGTCCACAGCGGACCGATTTTGCTCAGAATGCCATGCAGTGGGCATGAAAGAATGTCGAGATCGAGCGGCTAGTGCGTCACTGGCAAGGCGCTACATCAGAGACTAGACTAAAAACGAATTTGCGCGTCAGGCAATTTACCCCAACCCATACTCGGAGAAAACATAATGAAATTTATGGTTACGTGGAAAGTTCATGAAGACAAGCGGCATGAGGCTCTAAAAGCTTTTTCAATAATGAGCGACGAGGATGATTCGAGAGACCTTGGTGGCGTCAGGCTCATCGGACGTTGGCACGACGTCATCGGCTTCACCGGCGTCGCTATCGCCGAAACCGACGATCCGCAAGCACTCTCGGCCTGGTTGCTGAACTGGAATGGGGTGATTGATGTGCAAAGCGTTCCAGTACTGGACGATAATGAGACTCGTGAAATTGGGCAACAGGTGACAGGCTGATTGCGGCGCCGAACGTCGGCTCAATAAAGAAAGCATTTGCCAGCTGGCATCAATATTTTTGATAATCAGATCCGCTATCGTCTGATGGCGGATCTTTTATTTTTGATTGCCGACCGGGTACGAACCTGGGCTAGAATCATTGGCAGGGCCGTGGCAGGGTGAGGCAAAATCGATGGGCGGGAGACGAATGATGTATGCGAAGAAATTTCTGATTCTGGCGATTACTACGGTGCTGTCGGCGAATACAGCGGTTGCCGACAGTTATCTTTGCATCACCGATCTTGTATCAGGATTTCATTATGATGAAGAACGAGCTTCCTGGCAGCAGTCCACGTTCCTGCCGGGCGAGAGGTTTGAGATCGAAGAGCGGCGACAAGATGTTTACGTGGTCAAAAAACTGGATACGGAGAGAGGTTGGACCGCCCAATGTCTGGCACGGACAGATTTGAGCGAAGATTCATTCAGTTGCACTAGTGGTGGGAATCAATTCCACTTCAACAGAAAGTTGTTGCAATTCACGTCACTCAGAGTTTTCGGTTACTGGAACGGCAGTCATGACAGCCTGTCAATGTCGCTTGGAAAATGCTTTCTAAACTGAACAGGCAGCTTGATAAAGGAATAGAGCTAGTTGAGGACAGACCTGGCCGAGGAGACAAGGCTGGAAAGGGAGCTCGGATCGTCTATAACGCCCGCTTTTTTCTCCGCCGAGGTGACGAGGTAACCAACGATCCGCGATCCATTGCATTGTATCGGGATCAACTCAAAATCCGCCGCATCGACGGCGTCGAACTCATTGATCACACGACCATACTTGGCAAACGCCAGCCTATAGCCTGTGTCGAAAAAGCGCTTTATGGCATGCAGGCGGGCGGGTTTTGGGAGATCCTTGCCAGTTCACATTTGTGCTACGGCGGGAAGGGCGTTGACGGCCTTATACCACCCGATGCCATGCTTCGTGTACGACTTTGGGTACAGGAAGTAGGCGCGGCGGGCTGAGGTGTTACTGCTCAATCTGCGTGCGAAAGCCCCATCGCCGGGGGTGCGAATGCATGAGGATGGAAGTTGAATGGTGATATCAGGCCCGGATCCCATGTTCTCATCAGCAACCGGTCGAGCCAGTTCACAATCAGGTGCATTTGCGCAACGTCTTGTCTCACTTTGTGCGGCGGCAGTTCATATATGCCCAAACCGAGATCGGCCGCCTGCACGTAATTCTGGCTGTTGCGCAGTACCGCGATAGTTGGGGTCTCGAGGTCCGCCAGCATTCGCATCAGCAGGTCAAGGCTATGAGTGTTTTGTTGCGTGCGGTTTGCGACGACTGCGATT
>CAMYIS010000303.1:5195-5855 GCA_947258485.1 uncultured Woeseiaceae bacterium | reverse complement strand
GATAGATTTCTTCGACGCGGGCGTTCATTGCCCTGAGTCTATATAGCCAAAGCGAATGAGCAATGATCCGGCCAGATGGTCTGGTTATGGCGATATTCGATTTGGATCTATGGGTCCTAGACAACCTGCCCGGCAGCCCAGCCGGACGACCACGCCCATTGAAAGTTGAAGCCACCCAGGTGGCCCGTGACGTCGACGACCTCGCCGATGAAGTACAGCCCGGGTTGGCGCGCGGACTCCAGGGTCCTGGACGACAGTTCGGCCGTGTCCACTCCACCCAGGGTCACTTCCGCGGTTCGATAGCCTTCGGTGGCAGCGGGCTTCAGCGTCCAGCGGCCCAGGTTCCCGGCGATACGGCGCAGTGTGTCGTCCGCGATCTCGGCCAGCGGCGTCTCCGAGACCTCGGGCCAGAACAGAGCCTGCAGCTCGGTGACCAGGGCGCGCGGGAGCAGAGTACCCAGCACGGTCCGCAGCAGTGATTTCGGCTGTGCCTGCTTGGCGCCGAGCAGGTAGTCGACCGCGTTCGTCCCGGGGAGCAGGTCGATCTCAACGTCGTCGCCGGGCGACCAGTAGCTCGATAGCTGCAGAATCGCGGGGCCGCTCAGGCCGCGATGGGTGAACAGTATGTCTTCGGTGAACGCGACGTCGCCGGTGCTGACC
>CAMYIS010000303.1:0-5142 GCA_947258485.1 uncultured Woeseiaceae bacterium | reverse complement strand
GTAGCCGAATCCGGATGCCCCCATTTTCGGAATGGAGAGTCCGCCCGAGGCCACCACGAGCGATTCTGATTCGAAACTACCCTTGCTGGACGCTACCGTGAAACGGCCTTTGAAGACGATCGAGGTTATTTCGCAGTGAGTCTGTATTTGTACGCCCGCGCTTTCGCATTCGCTGAGCAGCATCGCGACGATGTCTTTGGATGAATTGTCGCAGAACAGCTGCCCGGCGGTTTTCTCGTGGTAGGGAATGCCGTGTTTTTCCACAAGCGCGATGAAGTCCCATTGTGTGTACCGACTTAAAGCGGAAATGCAGAAACGCGGATTCGCGGAAACGAACCGCGTTGGTTCGCAGTGCAGGTTAGTGAAGTTGCAGCGCCCGCCGCCCGACATCAGGATCTTCTTGCCGATCTTGTTGGAGCTCTCGAGGACGATGACGCGACGTCCACGATTACCGGCCGTAATCGCGCACATGAGACCGGCGGCACCGCCGCCGATGATGATCACGTCGGCTGTTGTCATGGCGAAAGGATAACAGGCGTGCTAAAGGTAATGACGAATGATCCGCAACCAAAACAATGTTGGCGCTGATATACCCATTATCCTGTTCGATGGCGTATGCAACTTATGCGAAAGCACCGTGCATTTTGTTGTTCGCCGGGACAAAAACAGGCGGTTTCGCTTTGCGTCCCTGCAGTCGGCCGCGGCGCAGGACATTCTTTCGAGCCATCAATACGCTTTTGACGCTTTGAGCTCGGTATTGCTGATCGTCGACGACCACTTATACAGAAAATCGCGTGCCGCGCTGCAGATCGTCAGGCGCCTGGATGGCGCGTGGCCGGTACTTTATTACCTGTTGTTCTGGATCCCTAAGTTCGTCGCTGACCCGGTTTACGACTTCATTGCGAACCGACGATATAAGTGGTTCGGCATGAAAGCCGAATGCTGGATACCGGACGATGACCTGCGCAAGCGCTTCATCGATGAGCCGACCGGCCGAGCCTGACCGGGCAGAAACAGCGGCTCGCTAAATCGCGAGAGAATCAGGGACTAACACTTTCTGGACTTTTAGCGCGCTAATTGGCTTTGAAGTCATTCTCCGGCTGTCCTACGAATAGGGGTCGTGACGACGCCCTATTCAGAGACGCTTTTTCGAAGGCAAGCGATCAACGCTTTGTCGAAGCGCCCGTTTGGAAGGCCGATTTCCGTTATGCCGAGACCATGGGTCTGGTTAGGCGGCTTCATTGTTATGTTTGCGGCAATCGCGGTGCTGTTTCTGGCGACAGCCGAGTATTCCCGAAAAGAGACGGTTCGCGGCTGGCTGGTGTCCCGCAATGGCATAGCGCGCATTACGCACAACGTCCCGGGTATTGTCGAAAGTGTCGCGACGACATCAGGCAAATCGCTTCGCGCTGGTGATCCTGTCATTTACCTGTCCAGGGACACGTTCATGGAGGACGGCCGCAGTTCGGGTGATGAGATGCTGATGGAGCTCAGGAAACAGCTTGCGGCCCTCGATCGGCGAGCCGAGCTGTTGAGGACTGAAGCCACCATTGAGCGCGACTCAGTTGTGACCCAATTGCAAGGTCTGGAGAACGAGCAGAACGCCCTGTCGCGCCAGAAGATTGAGCAACAGCGGCGAATTGATGCGGCGTCAGGCAAGCTGAGGTTGCTCGGGTCTGCCGCTCAGAATGGTGCCGCGACGCAATGGGAGGTGTTTCGCCAGGAAGATGAACGGGTCGTGCTGAGGCAGGCGTTGGCTCAGATGCGGCAGAGTGAAATGGCACTCAATCGCGAGACTGAGCGATTGACAGCACGAGCGAAGACCCTGCCTGTCGAAACCGAGCGTTCTATTTCGAACCTGATGTCCCAGCGGTCGCAGTTGCTACAGCAAATTACCGAGCAGGAGTCCGCACGGCGCGTCGTCCTCAAATCGCCAATTACAGGAAAGCTGGCATCTCTAGAGATACATCCCGGTAGTACGGTCTTGCCAAACCAACTGCTGGCAACGGTACTTCCCGAAAACCTGGCAATGGTTGCCGAAGTGTTTGTGCCGTCCAGCGCGATCGGATTCATCAGGCCGGGACAGCGCGCACGACTGATGTACGACGCGTTCCCGCTGCAACAGTTCGGGACGTTTGCTGGCAAAGTGCAAAGTGTCTCCGAATTTATCCTGATGCCGTCGGAGGTGCCGCAGACGTTTTTGCTGCGCGAAGCGACGTTTAAGGTTCAGATCGCGATCGACAGTGATTCCGTTGTTGTCGAATCAGGCAGCGCGTCGCTGCGGCCGGGGATGCTGCTCGCGGCAGAGATTATCCTTGAAAGCAGAAGCTTACTCGACTGGCTGCTCGAGCCGATTCGGCTCCGCCAACGAGATGCCGCGTAAGTGCGTACCCAAAACGCCAGGCGACCGTATCTGCGGATGAGCGGAGCACCCAGGCTTCCGATCATCCGTCAGACCACGGCCACCGAATGTGGTTTGACATGTATCGCGATGGTCGCGAACTACCTCGGCGTCGGCGCCGATCTCGTCGCGCTTCGGCGGCAACACCCGACATCGCTGAAGGGAGCGACGTTGAAAAACGTCACCGCAATTTGCGACACGCTTCGACTTTCGACGCGCGCGGTGACCTGCCGCGTGTCAGAGTTACGTCGCTTGCGAACGCCTTGCTTGCTGCACTGGGGCTTCAACCACTTCGTCGTGTTGAAATCTGCCCACAGCGACCACCTGGTCATACATGATCCGGCGCGCGGTGTCGTAAAGGACTCTTATAAGCTCGCAGAAGATGCGTTTACAGGCGTCGCGCTGGAAATATCACGAGGCCCTGGCTTCAAAAAAAGCCGACAGTCGCCGAGACTCACATTAGGCGCAATGCTGACCCTGGATGCAGCTATTGTCCGCAAATTGTCGGCCGGGCTTCTGCTTGCGCTGATTTGCGAAATGCTGGTGCTAGCCTCTCCTTTCTACTTACAAGTTGTGATTGATCAAGTACTCGGTAAAGGCGACTACCTGCTGCTAAATGCCCTGGCCGTCGGGTTCGGTGGGCTGCTCGTATTCCAGGTAATTGCGAACACGATGCGGCAGCTGACTTTTCAATATCTGGGCCAGGTTTCCGTTTTCGACCTGACGGCCCGCGTTCTGCACAAGCTTTTGCGGCTACCGCTGGACTATTTTCGGAGCCGCGATCTTGGCGATGTACAACATCGCATCCAGTCCCTCAGACGACTGCAGGACTTCATAGTGTTTTCTGCGCCGGCCCTCATGCTCGACGTTCTGTTTATCGTGCTGATTACGGGGCTAATGGCCATGTACGAGCCGAAGCTCACGAGCCTCGCGATCATCGTAACGATCGCATGGAGTTTGTGGCGCGCATTGTTGCTGCCGTTCAGGCTTCGGCTGTCCAATGACATTTCGCTCTCCGAATCTTCTGTGCAAACGCATTTTTTGGAGACATTGCGCACAGTACAGACTATAAAAATGGCGAACGGTGAAGCCACGAGGCAGTCGGAGTGGCGAAATCTGTTTGCCAATGGCCTCAACCAAAAAATCAGGGCCGGCAATGTGTCGATTGTCGACAGCGCGGTTGGCCAATTGCTGTTCCAGGGACTTCGGGTCGCCTCTGTTTACCTGCTTGCGCGGAGGGGCCTGGACGGCCAGATGAGTATTGGCATGATCTCGGCCTTTGTCGCCTACCTCGGAATGTTTATGACGCGAGCGGGTGGCATTGTCGATCGTGTGACCGAATATCGGTTACTCCAGGTGCCCCTGAACAGACTTGCAGATATTGTCTTCAACGACGAGGAGCCCGACGGCGGCAGCAGGGGACCGCCTGCCGAATCAGCGTATGAAGTGGAACTAAGAAACGTCGCGTTTCGCTACGCGCCAGATGAACCGTGGGTCCTTAAAGACTGTTCGTGCCGTATACCGGCAAAGGGTTTCACGGCAATCGCGGGCTGCTCGGGATCGGGCAAGAGCACGCTCCTCAGACTCATCGCCGGGGCAGAGTCGCTGTCCGTTGGCGAAGTGCTGGTGGGAGGAATAGCGGTCAAGAACTGGCACACACACGGACTTCGCGACGAGTTGGCGACGGTGTTTCAGGAGGACTGCCTGCTAAAAGGCTCCGTTGCCGAGAATATTGCGGTATTTGATAAAAACATAGATTCTGCAAGGGTTCGGCAGGCCGCGAAAAACGCATGCATCGATTCAGAAATCGAATCGCTGCCCATGGCTTATGAAACGCGCGTCTGTGACCTGGGCTCCTCGTTGTCGAAAGGACAAATTCAGCGCATTTTGCTCGCGCGCGCTCTTTATCGCGAACCCAAACTATTGCTGCTGGATGAGGCGACCAGCGGGCTCGATGCTTTTTCGGAGAAGCGCGTCGTAGATTCGATTTCGCAGCTTGAGGTGACCAGGGTCGTAATCACCCACAGTGACCAGGTCCTACAGGCCGCGCACGAGGTTTTGTGGCTGCATAAAGGAAGACTGCTATCATCCCGGCCTGAATTAAACGTATGAGGCCGAAAATGACCCCGAATAAATACCTCACCGCACTATTCCTGATCCTATCCGTTACCACCGTTCTTGCAGCGGATGAAAAATCGGACGATGAAAAAGACAGCTGGGACGTCAGTACCATACCCGGAGAGCCTCGCGAAGTGTCGATCGACACGCGCAGCGGCACCTGGATGAGCCTCGATGTCAGCCCCGACGGCAAGACGATTGCCTTCGACCTGCTGGGTGATATTTACGTGCTGCCCGTTGAGGGTGGCGAGGCCAGGTCCATCAACAGCGGGCTTGCATGGTCCATGCAGCCCAGGTTTTCGCCCGATGGCACGGAGATCGCGTTCATTTCCGATGCGGGTGGCGGCGACAACATCTGGATCATGAAAGCCGACGGCAGCGGCGCACGCCAGCTGACCAAAGAGGACTTCCGGCTGCTGAACAACCCGTACTGGTCGCCTGACGGCACCTACCTTGCGGCCCGCAAGCACTTCACAACTCAACGATCTTTGGGTACCGGCGAGATCTGGATCTACCACCGCAATGGCGGAGGCGGCGTGGCCGTGGTCGAGCGCCCGGATGAAGCACACCAGAAAGAACTCGGTGAGCCTGCCTTCTCGCCCGATGGCCGGTACCTTTATTAC
>CAMYIS010000302.1:1296-3971 GCA_947258485.1 uncultured Woeseiaceae bacterium | reverse complement strand
GTGACAGACACTGACGCCTCTCCCCGAAGGGATCAGTCGTTACGGGGCCATACCTCCCAATGATGGAGGCAGAGGGCTTCCCACGGCATTACCCGCCGTCCATTGCCTCGTCCTTGATTCCGAGGCGGCCGGTGTGGGCTTCGCCGTTATGAGCGGGTTGTATGTACAGAGTTACCTCTGTACCGGGCAATTCAATTACCCGACAAGGAATTTCGCTACCTTAGGACCGTTATAGTTACGGCCGCCGTTTACCGGGGCTTAAGTTCAGAGCTTCGCTGCAAGCAGCTAACCCGTCCCCTTAACCTTCCGGCACCGGGCAGGCGTCAGAGCGTATACGTCGTCTTGCGACTTAGCACGCTCCTGTGTTTTTAGTAAACAGTCGCTCAGGCCTGGTCTCTGCAACCCCATCGGGCTCCGGACGCGAGGTCCTTCACCCTACCGGGGCGCTCCTTCTCCCGAAGTTACGGAGCTATTTTGCCTAGTTCCTTAACCAGGGTTCTCTCGCTCGCCTTGGTATTCTCTACCTGTCCACCTGTGTCGGTTTTAGGGTACGGGCACCTTGTGCACTCGCTAGAAGGTTTTCTCGGTGGCATGGGCGTTCAGCAACTTCGCCTATAAGCGGCTCGGCATCGCACCTCAGGCTTCATGAGGTCCGGATTTTCCTAGACCTCGCCCTACATGCTTACCCCGGGTCAACCAACGCCCGGGTTTGCTTACCCTTCCACGTCACTCCATCGCTGGCCTACTACCAGGTGGGTCGGTAGGCCCCGAAGGGCTTTCCTTAGCAACCTGGATTCGGCCGTGGCGCGCACACGGTGGTACTGGAATATCAACCAGTTGTCCATCGACTACGCCTGTCGGCCTCGCCTTAGGTCCCGACTAACCCTGGGAGGACGAGCCTTCCCCAGGAACCCTTGGACATTCGGCGGTGGAGATTCTCACTCCACATTCGCTACTCATGCCGGCATTCTCACTCGAACGGCCTCCACGGCTGGCTTTCGCCGCCGCTTCGATGGCCGCTCGACGCTCCCCTACCACTCCCATCCCTGTTTCCAGGTATGTGATGGAAGTCCGCAGCTTCGGCGGTGTACTTGAGCCCCGTTACATCTTCCGCGCAGAATCACTCGACCAGTGAGCTGTTACGCACTCTTTAAAGGGATGGCTGCTTCTAAGCCAACCTCCTGGCTGTTTGGGCGATTCCACATCGTTTCCCACTTAGTACACACTTAGGGGCCTTAGCTGGCGATCTGGGCTGTTTCCCTTTCGACCATGGAGCTTATCCCCCACAGTCTGACTGCTTCACTCTGGCGCCATGGGATTCGGAGTTTGACTGGGGGCGGTAGGCTTGTTGGCCCCCTAGCCCAATCAGTGCTCTACCCCCATGGCGGAACGTGAAACGCTAGCGCTATCACCGAGTTTGTTTGGCCTTTCACCCCTATCCACAGGTCATCCCCCCAGTTTTCAACCTAGGTGGGTTCGGGCCTCCACGAGGTCTTACCCTCGATTCACCCTGCCCATGGATAGATCACTCGGCTTCGGGTCTATGACACGCGACTGAACGCCCTATTCAGACTCGCTTTCGCTGCGGCTACACCTCTCGGCTTAACCTTGCCACGTATCGATAACTCGCCGGCTCATTCTTCAAAAGGCAGGCAGTCAGGGCCACAAGTGACCCCTCCTACTGCTTGTAAGTCTACGGTTTCAGGTACTATTTCACTCCCCTCGCCGGGGTACTTTTCACCTTTCCCTCACGGTACTAGTTCACTATCGGTCGCTAGGTAGTACTTAGCCTTACGGAGTGGTCTCCGCAGATTCACACGGGATTTCACGGGCCCCGTGCTACTTGGGAACATCACCAGGAGGTCAGAGAGCTTTCGCTTACAGGGCTGTTACCTTCTATGGCCGGACATTCCAGTCCGCTTCAGCTTGCCCCTGACTTTGTAACTCCTTGACGGGCCGGTGCACCGTCGGGTGAGTCCCACTACACCAATGCAGCAACGCCACCGGGCTATCACACTGCATCGGTTTGGGCTGATCCCGTTTCGTTCGCCACTACTAAGGGAGTCGATTTTTCTTTCTTTTCCTCGGGGTACTGAGATGTTTCAATTCCCCCGGTTGCCTCAACCGGCCCTATATATTCAGACCGGAGTGACTGGGCATTACCCCAGCCGGGTTTCCCCATTCGGACATCCCCGGATCGAAGCCTATTTGACGGCTCCCCGGGGCTTATCGCAGCCAATCGCGTCCTTCTTCGGCTCCTAGCGCCTAGGCATTCACCGTAGACCCTTATCAACTTGGACGTAAAGAATCCAAAACGTTTCTGTGCTCGCTATGCAGTTCTCAAGGTGCGGAGAGTCAAGCTTTCTTCTGGGCCGTCCCGGTCGTCCGCCGAAGCAGATTCCCAAGCAAGATTGGCCCGGAAGGCAGCCCTGGAGTCCCGGTCAACCCGAACGTTTACACGGGTTCTCGGAGACTCCTCGACCGGCCCGAAGGCCGGCAGGACTCCCTCACGACTAAACAGTGTGCCGCCGTCTTCACAGCGCTCCCAAAACGCCACCTACCCATCCGAAGACGAGCATGAAGCGTCGATTCACAGAGGCCGTTCCGACGGCTTAACCAGAGGTCATTGACTAGGTGCTGGGGAACCGAGCAAGCTCGGTTCCTATGGAGGGTTC
>CAMYIS010000302.1:0-1177 GCA_947258485.1 uncultured Woeseiaceae bacterium | reverse complement strand
GCTCCTTAGAAAGGAGGTGATCCAGCCGCACGTTCCCGTACGGCTACCTTGTTACGACTTCATCCCAATCGCTGACCCTACCTTCGGCAGCTTCCTCCCCAAAGGGGTTAGACCACTGACTACGGGCATTGCCAACTTTCGTGATGTGACGGGCGGTGTGTACAAGCCCCGAGAACGTATTCACCGCGGCTTTGCTGATCCACGATTACTAGCGACTCCGGCTTCATGAAGTCGAGTTGCAGACTTCAATCCGAACTGAGACCGGCTTTGAGGGATTCGCTCACCTTCGCAGGATCGCTGCCCGTTGTACCGGCCATTGTAGCATGCGTGCAGCCCTGGATATAAGGGGCATGATGACTTGACGTCGTCCTCACCTTCCTCCGAGTTGTCCCCGGCAGTCTCCTATGAGTCCCCGGCATAACCCGCTGGCAACATAGAACGAGGGTTGCGCTCGTTGCGGGACTTAACCCAACATCTCACGACACGAGCTGACGACAGCTTCGGGTTGCATCGAATTAAGCCGCATGCTCCGCCGCTTGTGCGGGGCCCCGTCAATTCCTTTGAGTTTTAGCCTTGCGGCCGTACTCCCCAGGCGGATCACTTAATGCGTTAGCTTCGACACGGCAGACGTCAATGAGTCCGCCACATCTAGTGATCAACGTTTACGGCGTGGACTACCAGGGTATCTAATCCTGTTTGCTCCCCACGCTTTCGCTCCTCAGCGTCGGTATCGGCCCAGAGAGCCGCCTTCGCTACTGGTGTTCCTCTCGATATCTGCGCATTTCACCGCTACACCGAGAATTCCACTCTCCTCTACCGAACCCTAGTCATGGCAGTATCGACCGGCATTCCGAGGTTGAGCCTCGGACTTTCACGACCGACTTACCAAACCGCCTACGAGCTCTTTACGCCCAATAAATCCGGATAACGCTTGGCCCCTACGTATTACCGCGGCTGCTGGCACGTAGTTGGCCGGGCCTTCTTGTGTGGGTACCGTCACTTGCGCTTCTTCCCCACTGAAAGAGGTTTACAACCCGAAAGCCTTCATCCCTCACGCGGCGTCGCTGCATCAGGCTTGCGCCCATTGTGCAATATTCCCTGCTGCTGCCTCCCGTAGGAGTCTGGGCCGTGTCTCAGTCCCAGTGTGGCTGATCGTCCTCTCAGACCAGCTACCCGT
>CAMYIS010000301.1 GCA_947258485.1 uncultured Woeseiaceae bacterium | reverse complement strand
ACCTTGAGTACCAGTGAGACGGCCGGCAAAACGTCGTCCTGGCGCATTGTTTCGGGTCGTCGGCGCTGCTGATCGACGTGTTGCTGGAGCCAACTCTCGATCGCTTCGCGGCGCTTGGGGCCGAGCCCCTCGACCCTTGAGAGCTGACCGCTGCGCACCGCGTTTTCAAGTGATTCGAGACTTTCGACATGTAGCGTGTCGTGGATGCGTTCCGCCAGGGCCCTGCCAACCGTTGGAATCGAGCGGAACAGGGCTACCGGATCGGCAGCACCCTTGAGATTTTCGAGGCGCGACATACGACCGGTGGCAATGTACTCGTAGATTGAACGCGCGATCCCCTCGCCGATGCCAGGCAATGCGATAAGACCCTGGATGCCCTCTGCCTGCATCAGCTCGGCGACGTTTTGCGGCATATTGTCGAGCGTATCCGCGGCGTGCAGATAGGCGTTGCAGCGAAAAGGATTGGCATGCTGCATATTAAGTAGTGCCGCAATTTCACGAAGTTTATTGGCAACGTCGTGGTTGAAGGCGTGCATCGTGCATTCCGCTCTATGTGCCTTAATCAGGTGAAAAATTATAATGGGATTACTCAAAAAAGGCTTGATCTGAATCATCGATATAGGCGATAAAAGGCGTGTCAGATAAACGCGGTAATTCGATGAAATTGTATAATGCCTGGTATTGTCCGTTTGCGCAGCGCGCCTGGATGGCGCTGGTCCACAAGGGCATCGACTTCGAGTATGTCGAGGTTGATCCCTATGATAAAACCGACTGGTGGGTGCGGGTATCGCGTGGCGCAGAACTCGTGCCGGTGCTGGTGCAGGCGAATAGTAACGGAGTGGGAGAAACCACCATCGTCGAGTCGAACCGGATCCTTGAATTCCTCGAGGATTATCGGCCCGAGCCAAACCCGATATTTTCAAGCGATCCGCTCGAATGCGCCGAGCAGAAGTACTGGATCGATCATATCGGCAACAGGATTACGCCCTACCTGTACCGATTCCTGAAAGCGACCGAACCCGGTGAATATCGTGACGAGTCGCGAGAAAAGCTGGTAGCCGGTCTGACCATGTTAATCAATGCGATGCATATTGAAGGACCCTTTTTCTCAGGCGACGAAATCAATGCGGTCGATATCGCACTCATCCCGTTTGCCTACCGCATCGATGTCTTGCTCAAGACCTACCGCAATTTCGAGTTACCAACACAGGGTGAGGTCTGGCAACGTTACCGGCGCTGGTATGACGCAATGCTGCAGCATCCGGCTTTTAAAGTGACTGCGCTCGACCAGGGAGATTACCAAAATCGCCTGGTTGAGCACTACCACCCCTACAGCCAGGGTGAAGGGCAGACAGACGTTACCCGGGCAAATTAGGTTCTCACGGCAACTGGTAGCGTCGCTTCCTGGCAGCTGTGTCCGGCAAAAAGTGTGAAGCAGTTGCGTTTGATTCAGATTTGATTCAGGTATTATGACCTATAGTTATTAATTCTCGCTTTTGGGCTATGCGCGCTAATGGCAAACGACAAGTCATTCAACCTCGATGAAATCCTCGACAGGTTGCAGAACCGTCGTGACTTTCTGCAATTGTTCGGCAAGGGTCTGGGATATAGCGCCCTGGCCACAATATTGCCGGCTTGTGGCGGGAGTAGCTCGGGTTCTTCCGACGAGCCGTTACCACCGCAAAAAATTGTCCTACCGAAAGCCAGTCCCGAATACACCGCGCTTAAGCGCACCAGCTTCGGCCCCCACCGCGATGAATTCGCATCGATAAATAACCTGGGCATTACCCCTTACCTCGAGCGACAGCTTGATCACCTGAATATCGATGTCAGTGCCCTGGAAGCTGAAATCGCGGCACAATTTCCGTTGACGCTGCAAACCCCGGCAGAATTGATCCTGAATTTTCCAGACAATATTTTTTCAGTGGCAACACAGATGATTGCGGCGACCCAGTATCGCCAGATGTTCAGTCAGCGCCAACTGTTTGAGGTCATGGTCGAATTCTGGAGCGATCACTTCAATATTCACCTAGTCAACGGTCTCGGCCCGACCCTGAAACCCTACGATGACCAGCAGGTCATTCGTAAACATGCACTGGGAAACTTTCGCGACCTGTTGCATGCTTCGGCGAAAAGCCCGGCGATGTTGTTTTA
>CAMYIS010000300.1 GCA_947258485.1 uncultured Woeseiaceae bacterium | reverse complement strand
AGTACGTCAAATTGTCCAGAGCGGATTTCGACGAGATCCAGAAGAGCTTCGCGGAGCTCAAGTCGCTCAAGGTTAACGTGGACCGTATTCGCGAGGAGATGTCGGTGGATACCGTCGCCATGGGGGCCCATGTTTTCAACTCGGCCCACGACTGCCAGATGTTCCTGGAGAAATACAACGGGCACGAATTTGTCATCAAGCTTTTTGACATCGTGTCCCTGCTGCAAGCGGCCTGCTTCGGAAACGAGGGCACCAAGGAAAGTCTCGACTTCGACCAGAAGGCCTCCAAGAGCTCCTACAAGTCAGCCGCTGAAGCGATCTACGTCAAGTCCTTTGGTCTGTCCCTGCCGGAGATTTTCGGCAAGGTCGACACCGCCAAGACGGCGTCCCAGCGTGGCCTGCCCGGAATCAAGACCTTCCGAGACTGGGACGCGCAGTGCGAGCAGGATGGCATGGTCCACTACATCCAAGATAACGTGAACAAGTTCATCCGCGCCACGTCGCAGGAATTGTCGGACAGCCATTCGGACATGCCCCCGGAACTCCGCGCGCTGGCCATGGTCATGCTGACCACCACCAACACGTGGCTCATCAGCTTCATCGGTTTTGTCAACAAGTACTACCACGACCTGATAAACGGGGGCGAGTCCACCGCGGTGGAAGTATGGTCGCACGTCAGCCAAGTCCTCCGCGTGATCTTCAGGATGATCTCGCTGGTTCGCACGCGTTGCTCCACCCGGATCGACGGCTTTTTTGACAGCAAGCGCCGAGCCCCCGCCTTGATGTGGGGAACGCTCCAGGCACACCTAGTCATGCAGGAGTTTGCGGACGCTCAGTTCCAGGACCACCCCTCGATCGCTCCGGTTTTGACGCGCCACCTTTTCGCGCACCGCCAGTCGAAGATTGCCGTGGAAGCCCTGAGAGCCAGTCCGAGACGGGTCGCCGCCATCGGAAGGTAAGCGGCCCGCGTCTGCGTTCGATTCAGGCGAGGTCGGCCCCAACAAGAAGAGGGATAAAATTGAGGTAGAGTCGTTAAGATCTACTAGTGCTCAGTTCTCTCCCAATCCCACCCTGGTTGCTCGAGCTGACTCACGGCCTCCCGAGGTAGCTCGTAGCACCTCGAGCCGGACGAAGGTCGGGCCACCGGGTTTCAGTTTCGCTTCGGTCGTGGCTGGACAGCGTAGCGACAGACTAAGGAAGCTCCGAAGGGAAGTGCTCGTGGGCGTTGTAGCCAGCTCCCCGGCGTTCTGGTTTCCCATAGTTCGCTCGCTGGGCAAGGCTTGTTGGGTTTGGAGCCCGTCGGGGATCTCCGAGGCAGTTCGAGCCTCCAACGTTTACCTCGACGTCTCCGCGGAGATGTACGCTAGTTCCGACTCTCGGAGTCTGCCAGCGCTCCTCCGCGAGTCGAAAGTCAACGTGGTGCTTTTCGAGCAGGCCGACCGAGTGCCGGACAGGCAGGACCCCTTCTGGCAAGAAAGCTCCCTCGAAGCAGTCGCGGCCTTCAAGTCCGGGCCCCGCAGGCCTCCCGAAGGGTGGGAGCGGCGCCTGCTCCGCCTCCAGCACGAGACCTTCAGCGGGGTCACCAGGGTCCGTTCCTCCTTCACGTTGTACTTCCGTAAAGGAGCCAAGCCCCCAGGCGATCCGCAGCCAACCGGAGTAGACGCCACCTTGGCCACCATTATTGATCCAACGACGCCGTCAAAGGACGCGATTACAGTCCACCGCCCTGTGAATGAAGAGCCGACTTGCGAACCCAAGCAAGAGGCCAGACGACAGGTTACCCGACCGGAACTCAACCTCGGTCGGTTTGCGGTGCACTCTGTTTTCGTACCCAATGGCTACGTTGTTCGGAAGCTGTCGGACCAAGAGAGACTGTCGGCATTGGACATGCCCGGGAGTTTGGTGAAGAAAGCGCCCGCGGCAGTCAGAAGCCGCTGGTTGGAGGAGTTGAAAGTCCCTTACAAGAATAGAATCCAAGCTCTCCAGTGTTTACTCCCTACTCTGAGTGACTCGAGCCCTTCGGGCCCGCTGACCAAGCGGCAAAGGACGGATCAAGGAACCAAGAATGAAGGGAGTAGTCCGAGAGTCGAGACCGGCCCGCTCTCGGATGACCAAGAACGGCGGCTCCGGGCGAAGCTGGAAGAGATGCTCGATGACCTGAAGATTGACTTGGCGGCTAAGTCCGAAGAGGCCTGCCCCGAAGAGATCGTCAGGGAAAGTTCTTGGG
>CAMYIS010000299.1 GCA_947258485.1 uncultured Woeseiaceae bacterium | reverse complement strand
CAAGGTCGGCATACTTCAGTTCAGCAAACCAGTGTGGTGAGAACTGCTTGCCAATGAACAGGTGCCAACCGGCATCGTGATTCTCGCTCGTATCGTGGAAAAAGTTCTGCGCCTCTTTGTCTGGCGATACATACGAATAGCCGAGGCCCAGGCCACCATACCAGCAGGCCGCAAAACCGGCATCATCCCGTTCAGGATCGCTACCGCCGTAGTAATAGTCGCCGTTTCCGGGGCCCGTGTAGTGTCCGCACAATGAATCGGCGCTTGCCGCTTCAATCGACAGGATATTCAGGCCCAGGCCGGCAACGACCACCATCGCTGCGGCGCTTGTCCTTGCACGCCGCATTACGATGACCGCTGCCATAGCGAACAACAACAGCCACCCCACGCTACCCGAACCCGAGACGGCCGTCTCGAGAACGCCGTCCACATCAACGTAGTCCGGAATGCCGTCGTTGTCTCTGTCATCGGTGCCCTCAAGCGCATCGTCGATACCGTCGTTATCACTGTCCGTATCGATGTAATCCGGCATGCCGTCACCGTCGGTATCGACCGGAGTGTTGGGGGCCGGTCCGGCCTCGGTGGAGTCCGGAATGCCGTCGTTGTCACTGTCCGTATCCTGGAAGTTCGGCAAACCATCGCCGTCCGTGTCGGCCGTGCCTTCGGTGTCGTCAAAAATGCCATCACGGTCCGAGTCAGGTGCGGTACCGAAGCCGTCCAGCTGGTCCACGACATCGGCTATACCGTCGCCGTCGGTATCGGTGATGTCATCGACAACGCCATCACCATTGGAGTCTTCGGCCTCAAACGTCGTGCCGACGATGTCATTGACGCCGTCATTGTTGCTGTCAACCTCTCGCCAATCACCAATGCCGTCGGCGTCGCTGTCGGTCGGCATCGTGAGCGTGCCCTCATTGACATCGAGCGCATCGATGATGCCGTTGCCGTCGGCATCAATGCCGCCGGCCTCGGTAACGTCGAGCAACGAATCATTGT
Source organism: uncultured Woeseiaceae bacterium (assembly GCA_947258485.1). Lineage (GTDB taxonomy): Bacteria > Pseudomonadota > Gammaproteobacteria > Steroidobacterales > Woeseiaceae > UBA1847. The sequence continues at coordinate 10,071 of CAMYIS010000299.1, read as the reverse complement.
CACTGTCGAGGTCGCGGTAGTCGGGCGCCGCATCCAGATCGGTGTTGGTCGGGCTGACGGCATCATCGACACCATCGCCGTTACCGTCCGTCCCCAGCGTCATATCGACGTCGTAGACATCGTTGATCTGATCGCCGTCGCCGTCCGCCAGAACATCGAGGTCTGCTTCCACGGTATCGGGTATGCCGTCGTTGTCGGCATCAACATCGAGATAATCCCGATCACCGTCGCCGTCGGTATCACGCGGCGCAATCGCATCGTCGACGCCATCGTTGTCTATGTCGTTACCGAGCGTTATGTCGACGTCGTACCCGTCATCGATGTTATCGCCGTCGCTATCAACGCCAATCGCGATATCGTCTTCGACCGTATCCGGAATGCCGTCATCGTCGCTGTCGGGGTCGCGGTAGTCAGCGAAGCCGTCAGCATCGGTGTCGCCGGAGCCTTCGACACCGTCTGGTATACCGTCGTTATCCGAATCCGTGGAATCCGTGTCGGCGCCATCGTTGATGCCATCATTATCGGCATCGGTGTTTTCGGAACCGTCGGGAATACCGTCGCCGTCCGTGTCGGCATCGTTCGGATCCGTGCCGTTCGCGATTTCGTCGCCGTCCGTGATGCCGTCATTGTCGCTATCGCAGACAGGAACCGTGTTGCTCGGCACACAGGGGTTGTTGTCGGCGGCGGGATCGGGCTCAACCGGGACAACGGTCGTCGGCGTACCGAAATTGGCCGCGCCGTCGTCATCACTGTCCGGACATGTGGGGCTCGGGAAATTAGGCGAGCAGGGATCCAGTGGATCCACATCGCCAGAATCGAATACGCCGTCGCCGTCCGTGTCGATCCGATCGTCGCCACCGTTACCGATGGTGGGATTCGTCAGGTCGGTCAGCACCTCGATGCCGTCGTCGATACCACCATCATCGGTGTCCGTGTCGAGCGGATCCGTGGCACCAATACCGCCGAGAACGCCGCTGCCATCCGACTCGTTGCCGTCGCTGAGGCCGTCGCCATCGCTGTCGCGATCGTTCGGATCGGTTTCGCCCGAGCCGCTCGTGCCCGTGCCGCCGATTACAACCGTGCCGGTCGCGCCGTCAGCATTGCTGTCCTCGACGCCATCCTGCAGGCCGTCGTTATCGGAGTCGGGGTCGGTCGGATCCGTTGTCGTACCTGGGTCGGTGTCGGCCACAAAATTCGGTGAACCGGTATCGGTACCGGCGAACGGCGTTCCGTTGCCGTCGCTCGTGCCCGGTGCGACTGGCGTCGTAACGCCGGACTCGAGGCCGTCATTCAACCCGTCGGCATCGCTGTCCGGATCCAGGGGATCCGTTTCGTCGCCAGAGTTGGGCAAAGAGTCGGCGCCGAGTACTTCGCCACCATCACTCAATCCGTCGTTATCGGAATCAGCATCGAGCGGATCGGTATCGCCGAGATTAAGTACCGCATCGTTGCCAACTTCGTCGCCGTCGTCGATACCGTCGTTGTCGGAATCGGGATCATCGGGGTCGGTGCCGAGCGTGCCTTCCTGTCCGTTGCTCAAGCCATCGTTATCGAGGTCAAACGCCGAGTCGTCTCCCTGGACGGTAGGATCTGTGCCGTCGGCCAGAACTTCCACGCCATCTTCGGTGCCGCCATCATCGGTATCGGTGTCGAGCGGATCCGTCGCGCCAACTACGGCCAGTGGGCCTGTGCCGTTGACCTCGTCGCCGTCACGCAGGCCGTCGCCGTCCGTATCGGCATCGTTTGGATCCGTCTCGCCGGAACCGTTTGTACCTGTCATGCCGATTATATTTGTGACCGTGCCATCCGCATTGGCGTCTTCAACACCATCGCCGAGCCCGTCGTTATCGGAATCGGGGTCGGTCGGATCGGTCGTCGTCGACGGATCGGCATCCGCCACAAAATTGGGCGATCCCGTGTCCGTGCCCGCGAACGAAGTGGCATTGCCGTCACTGCTGCCCGCCGGCACACCGGCAGTTACGCCAGCTTCGGTGCCGTCTTTGATGCCATCGTTGTCAGAATCCGGGTTCAGCGGATCTGTCTCGTCACCGTTGTTCAACAAGCCGTCTTGACCAATGATCTCGGCGCCATCGCTCAGCCCGTCGTCATCGCTGTCGGCATCGAGGGGATCAGTATCGCCAGAACTGACCGTGCCGTCGTTACCTACCTCGGCACCGTCATCGATACCGTCATTGTCCGTATCGGGATCATTCGGATCCGTGCCGAGTATGGCTTCCTGTGCATTGCTCAGGCCATCGTTGTCGGGGTCGGCCGCGGCGTCGTCGCCGCCATTGCCGAAGACCGGGTTTGTGCCATCAGCCAGCACCTCGGTACCGTCCTGCGTGCCGCCGTCATCGGTATCCGCATCCAGCGGATCGGTGGCGCCGACAGCTGCCAGCGGGCCGGTGCCGTTGACTTCGTCGCCATCGCCCAGGCCGTCACTGTCAGTGTCAACCAGGTTCGGGTCCGTCTCACCGGTACCCGATGACGTGCTGTCGCCGATCGTGTTGACCGTTTGCCCGTCCGCGTTCAGGTCCTCGACGCCATCGTCCAGGCCGTCGCCGTCCGAGTCCGTATTCGTCGGATCCGTAGTGGTACCAGGATCCGCGTCGCCGACAAAGCCAGCCGCGGTGCCGCTGTAGGGAATGCCTGCTGCGTCACTGTTGCCAGGATTCAGTCCATCGGTCGACACTCCGGCCTCAACACCGTCGTTGATGCCATCACCGTCGGTATCGTTGTTCAACGGGTCCGTCGGCGAATATGTGGCAAGCAAACCGCTTCCGTTAACCTCGTCACCGTCAGACAAGCCGTCGTCATCGCTGTCGGCGTCGAGCGGATCTGTTTCCCCCGCATCGAGCACGCCGTTGCCGCCGACTTCCTGGCCGTCGGTGAGTCCGTCGTTGTCAGAGTCGGCGTCGTTCGGATCGGTGCCGAGTGTGCCCTCGACGGGGTCAGTTATGCCATCGCTGTCAGAATCGATTGCGTCGTCGAGCCCGTTCAGGGGATCAGTACTGTCCGTCAGGACCTCTGCGCCATCCTGTGCGCCACCATCGTCTGTGTCGGAATCGAGCGGATCGGTCGCGCCGATACCTGCCAGCGGGCCCGTCGCATTGACTTCGTCGCCGTCGTTCAGTCCATCACCATCGGTATCGGCTCTTCCAGGGTCGGTTTCGCCGGTGCCCGGTGCGCCGCCCGTGCCGCCGATGGTATTCAGCGTCTGGCCATCGCCGTTGCCGTCTTCGACGCCGTCGTCGAGACCGTCGGCATCGGTATCTGCATTCAGGGGATTCGTTGTTGTTGACGGGTCGGCATCGCCAACGAACGAGGCGTCGGTTCCCTCAATTGGGCCCGCGCCATCGGGATCCGCGATGCCGGCAACAACGCCGCTTTCGACGCCGTCGTCGATACCATCGTTGTCGCTGTCAGCATTGTTCGGGTCGGTCTCGTTAGCCTGCGTGACGCCATCACGATTCGCGTCTTCGACTCCATCGGACAGGCCGTCGTCATCGCTGTCGAGATCGAGCGGATTGGTGTCGCCTGGATCGATCGTGCCGTCGCCGCCTGTTTCAATACCGTCATTGATGCCGTCACCGTCGGTGTCCGGATTGTTTATGTCGGTCCCGAGAGCGGCCTCTTCCGGATCTGTAAGCCCGTCTCCGTCACTATCGGCCGTGCAGCCGGGAGCGACCGTCGACGGGATGCAGGGATCGTTGTTGCCCGGGTCTTCTTCGTCATTGAAGCCATCGCCGTCCGTGTCGACGTTCGACGGTTCGAGGTAATCGGGGATCGTGTCGCCGTCCGTGTCGGTGGTTTCGCCTTCGTCCGCGTCGGTTTCGCCGTCACCGTCGGTGTCGGTCGTACAACCTGGTGCAAACGTTGACGGGATGCAGGGATCGTTGTTGCCCGGGTCTTCCTCGTCGTTGAAACCATCGCCGTCCGTGTCGACGTTCGACGGTTCCAGGTAATCGGGGATCGTGTCGCCGTCCGTGTCGGTGGTTTCGCCTTCGACGCTATCCGCGTCGCCGTCGCCGTCAGTATCCGTGCCGCAACCCGTGCCAAATGCGGACGGGATGCAGGGATCGTTGTTGCCCGGATCGGCTTCGTCGTTGACGCCATCGCCGTCCGTGTCGACGTTAGACGGTTCCAGGTAATCGGGGATCGTGTCGCCGTCCGTGTCGGTGGTTTCGCCTTCGACCGCATCGGTTTCACCGTCACCGTCGGTATCGGTCGTGCAGCCGGTGCCAAACTGCGACGGCACGCAAGCATCAGCATCATTCGGGTCATTCTGCGCGGTAAAGCCATCGCCATCGGCATCCGCAGTCACTGATTCGAGGTAGTCAGGCGTTCCGTCTGAATCCGCATCATCGTCCGAAAAAATGCCGTTGGTGTTAGCGTCCTCACCTGACGTCGGAACACTGTCGTTGTCGTCATCAGCATCGCGCCAGTCACGATTGTCGACGCCGTCATTATTTTGTAATGGGCTGTTGCTGGCCGTCGAATTACCGACTGTTGGTCCTGCAACTGTATCGAAACTGTCGTTAAGACCATCGCCATCCGCGTCGTCGGTACCCGACGGACTGACATCGGCAATGCCGTCGCCGTTGGCGTCATGACCCTCAATGAGATCGGGTACGCCGTCATTGTCGGAGTCGTCGTCAAGATAGTCCGGCTGATCGGCGCCGTCACTATTAACGATGACGATCGCAGTGCCACCATTATCGGTGTCGTAAGCGTTGTCGAGCCCGTCGTTGTCGTCATCGAATCCTGTCGGCGCCACGTAGCTCCCTTCGGCCTGCGCTTCGACATTGTCGACTATGCCGTCGTTGTCGGAATCGATATCGAATGAATCAACGATACCGTCGCCATCACTATCGCCGGCGAATTCGAGGGAATCCGGGATTCCATCGTTGTCGTCATCCAGGTCTGTAGCATCATCAATGCCATCGCCGTCCGCATCGTTGAGCACGTTGCCGGTGTCTGTTCTTGTGACCAGGTTGCCGTTCGAATCCAGCTGATCGGTGTAGTTGGCGCTGACGGTGTCACCGCTCTGGACATTCAGCGAGCCGTCGTTGTTGGTGCCCGCCGGTCCAGCCGCCGTGGCAAGAGTACCGGTGAATATTCCCGTGTCTTGCCCGGTCTCCGTAAGAATAATCTGCTCGAGTTCGCCGGTCGCGTCGTTAAGCACGTCAACGCCCACCGTCTCAACTAATCCCGAATTGCTGTTGAGGTCTACATCCGTAACGGTGATTGTCAACGTGCCACCCGGCACTACCGTACTGCTGATGTCGACTGTACCGTCCGCACCGACCAACGGCGTATCGTCACCAGTTACCTGGCTTGCTACAGTCGTCGTTGACGTCAGGCCGAAAACATAAGTATCGATATACCGGACGTTACCGAACCCGGTGCTCGTGAGACCGTGATGTCGTCCCAGTAAACGTTCGTGTTTGTCGGATTGCCGGCAAGGTCGGAAAGGAAGATTGTCATTCCATCGTCATTCGGACCGCCGCTGGTTTCGACGTCGTTCGCGATGAAGTGATATTCACCCATGCGAATACTGACCCTGGCGTTATACGTGCCGACCGGAAGAACGTTATCCAGCGCATCCCGACCATCCCATGGAACCTGGTTGAGGCCCACAACGGTATTGCCAAGCAGCAGTACATCCCCGGCATTTCCGAACACCCCGTTTTGATCGATATCGATGAATACAGCGTAGGTGCCCGACACATCAGACATGAACTCGAAAACACCATCATCCTGCACGCCGACCGTTCCGCCCGGAGAAATGCCGCTGTCGACTCCTTCATTGTCGATGAATCTGAGGCCCGTGACAGACGGTGGATCGGTTGGCTGGGCGTCGGCCACCGCGGGAACACCCGTATAGACCGGAAATTTGTAGGAAACGGAGTTTCCGGCGGTGGGCGTGGAATAACCCGAATTTGGCGCGTCAACGCCGAGGTCATTGGCGAGAATGTTGTATCCAAACCCGGCGAACTTGTTGAGATCAAGAAGCCAGGTGTAGTTGGTATTCGGCCGTCCACCCGGGACGAGGACAAAGAAATCCGCATCCGTCGAGTCCACCTCATCGAACGAGCCGGCGTTGACGTTCCAACTGTATGCCCACAGCCGGCCCGCCGCGATCGTCGGATCGGGATTGGTCACCGCGTCAGGCGTCACGGATATGTCGTAGCGCTGAAAGATACTGCCCGCAAAAGTCGAGCTCGAAGTGTTCTGCAACACCAGGCGATAGCTGCCAACTGCGGTCGCTGTATATCTCACCGGGTTAGTCAGCGGCGCAGTCATAGGATCTGCGCAATCGACATTGCCGTCTCCAAGCGACGTTGTGAAAACAGACGTGCCGCTGGGATCGAAGATCTGAATGGAAATATTATTCGTATTTGTCGCGCCACACAGCGAGATGTTGATCACCTCGTTGGCCGACAGGATATCGACGAACAACGAGGCACTGTTAGCATCGCTTGCATAACCTTGGGCAATGCTCTGGTTATAGTCGAGCAAGCGTTGGTTCAGGCCGATTTGTGCAGATCCTTCGGCCTGCACCGGCATCGCGGGTACGCCCAGCAGAAATACGCTGCCGAGAATTCCAAGAAGCCCTCGAATAGCAGTCCTGGGCGTAAAGCTGTCGCTGTGAATCATCATGTCTTCCTGCGTAAATTGGTCCCAATGCGCCCGCGCGCCGTTTCGGCGTCGCCGCCATCACTCTCAACACCCTGCGTCGCTTAACAAGTAGTCAGAAACACGGAGCCCGCCGAGGAATGTCGGGGCACGCGCAACTATACGATTTTTCAGTAGTTTTCCGTGGTGACGTGGTTCACATTATGGTAATTGCGGGCACTACCAACTGTGAACAATTGTTACAGAACCAGCCTTCTTCTCAGACCGTGGGCCCCGCCGCGATGCTATACACTCCTTGGGACAGCGCCGTGATTTCAGGCAATTAAGGAGGGTCAGATGAACAGAATTCGTATCGGCATGACGCTGGCCATGGTGACCCTGGCTGGCGCGGCCTGGTCGGCCGAACTCCGAACCGAGCACACCTATCAACTGGCGCCTGACGAACCGCGCCCGGCAGCCACCCTCGACGATGCAAGCTGGCTGGTTGGGTCCTGGTCCGGCACGGCTTTTGGAGGGACGTTCGAGGAAGTCTGGAACGCACCATCAGCCGGTACGATGGTCGGTTTGTTCAAGCTCTATGGAGACGACGGCGTCGCGTTCTACGAAATCCTGTTGCTCAGCATTGAGGAGGGCACTCTGAGCCTCAAAGTGAAGCTGCACTTTGGTGGCCTCAGTTTTTACAGACGGGGCGATGACGCGATAGACGGCTACATTGTCATGCGCAATGGTGAGGACATCCAGGAACATCACCTGAAGTACCAGCGCCGATAATTGACGATAGTCGATGACAAGTCTGTGACGACTAGTCCGAACGCACCAGTTGCAGGCTTTTCTCAATAAGCTCCTGCCTGGCTGATCGCACCGGAAACGTCGCGTACGCCTGGCGCGTAAAAATCGGCGCTTCTGCGACCTCGTAAAGCAAACCCAACTCCACGTCCCTCTTTATCATGCGCCGCGGCAGGTAAGCGTTGCCACCGATCGAGCTGAGGTATTCGAGCGCCATTTTTGCGTGTGACACGCGCGTCATCGATTCCGGCGCATCGGGAAACATTCGACGATGGTCCAGCGCAAATGAAAGTCCCCAGTCAACATAAACGTAGTCCTGTTCGAGCGCGGATTCGACACTGAGGCCCTTGGTGGCAGAGACAAGAATGAAATCGATCGTCGCAATCTCGCGAATCTGCATGATATCGAGCTGCGCCGGCTCCAGCATGATCGCGACATCGAGCGTGCCGTCAATGAGTTTTCTTGTCAGGAAATCGGGTGACTGGGACTCGGCCATGATCGCCAGTTTCGGATAAGTTCGGCGCAAGTCATGCAGCCATCGCTGCAACAGCACGTCCCACAATCGAAGACTGCCACCGATGACCAGCTGCTCCGTTGCATGGGCTAGCGAGACGTCCTGTCGGGCTGTGCGCCAGGCAGCGATCATGCGCTCCGAATGGCGAACCAGCCGGCTTCCTTCAGGCGTCAATCGCATCTCCCTGCGACTGCGCTCGAACAGTGTTACACCCAGCTGTTGCTCCAACGACTTGAGGCGGCTGCTGACGGCTGCCTGTGTAACAAACAACGCTTCAGCCGCGCGGCCGAAATGACGCGTGCGATTGAGCTCGAGAAAGGTGCGTAGCAGCTCCAGGTCCATTCGCACTTTATAAGAATATTTTATTAAATTAGCAAGTTTTTTTAGTTGTATTTATTAAAAATCACTCTGTATAGTCGCCTCGGCCAGTTTCGACCGAAGGGATCACAGGTGTCCAGAGAACAAGCACAGGACCCAAATCGCCGGACATCGATTTCAAGAAAAGCAGCCTATTCAAAAGCCGCACAAAAAAGGCTGCACGATGCCAGGGTTAAGCTCGTAGGCGTGAACGCCAAGATACGGTCTGCGACAGTCGCCGGGCAAATCGTTGCCAACCGCCAGTTGGAGGATGCTCAGCGCGCGGTCGATGCGAACCTTGTTGCTGCGGAGTCGAGCCTCGAACGACTGAGGAAGTCCAGTGACAAAGTGTGGGAAGATTTGACCCCGGATGTAGATACAGCCTGGGAGGATCTGTCGCAATCCATAAAGAAACTTGTCGCCGGATATTCAGAAGGTAAAAGGCAGTCAGGAGCTTGGGATGAACAAGATGACTTTTAAGCTGGTAGTTACGACAGCACTGATCCTGTTGGTCATGATTTTTGCGGTACAGAATGCCGCCGTTGTTGATATCAAGCTGTTGTTCTGGGATATCGCGATTCCGCGCTCGCTGCTTATTTTCATGATGTTATTTATCGGTGTCGTTATCGGCTGGTTCCTGCGATCAGTATTCCGAATTTTGAAAAAATAAGTTGTTTACCATGATGAGACGTATACGATTTTTTGCTTTGGCCGCTGCGCTCGCTATCAGTATCTGCGGCAGTTTGTCCGCTCCTGCGCTGGCAACCGAGGACAACGATGGCTTATGGACCATATTCAGCACTACGGATGCTTTCCAGTCGGACGATGGCGCGAGCCGTTGGCACTACTGGTTCGATGCGCAGGCACGTTATTTCGATCTCGGAAGTGGCATCAACCAGTACCTCGTGCGTCCCGGCATTGGCTATGAGCTTGGTGACAACGTCTCGGCATGGGTTGGATATGCGCGGCTGAGGTCACGAAACCGATCCGGCAACGTCGCTGACGAAAATCGTTACTGGCAACAACTCAGCTGGACCGCGGGTCGCTGGAACGATGGAACAATTTCGATGCGTACAAGGCTCGAGCAGCGTTCGCTTAGCACGGGTGACGACCTTGGGTTAGTACTGCGTTTCATGACCAAATACGTGCGGCCATTGGGCGCGGACAGCGGCCGCTATTTGACCGTGAGTCTCGAGCCGTTCGTCGATCTGAAAGACACGGACTGGGGCGGGCAATCCGGACTTGGCCAGAACCGCACGTCTGTCGGCATCGGCTGGCGCATTTCCAAGGGCCTGTCTATCGAGGCCAGCTACATGAATCAGTACATCTGGGCGGACAGCGGCGAAGATCGTGTCAATCATCTCGGCGTACTAAACTTCAAGCTGAAGCTCTGACGATCAGGATGAAGGAATTGAGTTTGAAAATCTCCGCAAGGAGAGTGATGCGATTTGCGCCGCACCAGCGACTTGCTGCCCTGGCGATCTGCCTCCTTGCATCGTCAGGTATCGAGGCCAGCGAACTCACGTGGGAAGGTGGGATAACGTCGGTTTTTCAGCACGCAGACGACAGTCGTGTCGATTCCGAACTGACGGCATCGGCCGATCTGTTTATCGCGCTGCCCCAGAGTAACGGCGAGTGGTTCCTATATATAGAAGCAAGCACCTCGCCTGATGACAACGGTGTATCGGCCATCTACCCGACAGCCAACGCTGATGCTGGCTCCGTCCTGGACCGGGAGGGCAACAGCCATTTGCAGGTTTCCGAATTCCACTACA
>CAMYIS010000298.1 GCA_947258485.1 uncultured Woeseiaceae bacterium | reverse complement strand
CGGCTCGACCAGCATCACGACCGCACTGCCCGTCACTTTCGGGAAGTCGACGATCCGCACCTGGGTCAGCAAACTGTCGTTTGCAAAACGGGCGTTGAGCCGGCCGTCGACAATCTCCTGACCCGCCTGCATGAACAGCGCGAACCCCAGGCACAGGTACGCTGGAAACCGGGCGCGGCGGCAGGCAATCGCAAGGACCGATGCAACTAATAGCAGCTTGCAGAGGTCGGAGCTTAGCGGCAACCTGCTAAGCTGCGCCGCATAGCCACCTGCAACCACCAGGAGGCAGGCCCTGATCATGAGCGCTTGTTGTCATTTATCGGCACTCACTATGGAAACCGGATCGCCACCCGATGCCAAGACGCTTTTTTCGGAAATTTGCCTTTAAACGCCATCACATGAGCGAGCAGTGGTTCATGTCGCCGTTTCAGCACCTGCTGCACGATACGCGCCTGTGGGGTATTCGCCGGCGCTGGGTCGTACCCGCGTTCGCATTGGGACTGTTTGTCGCGTTCCTGCCGTTTCCTGGACACATGTTGATCAGTGCACTGGCCGCGCTGGCCCTGCGCGTCAATATTCCCGTCGCGGCCTTATCAACGTGGGCCAGCAACCCGCTAACGATTGGACCTATGTACTACTTCGCCTATCTCACCATTCGAGATGGAGCTATCGCTCGACTGGGTGACACACACGTTTGTGAATATCTGGCAGCCGATGCTATTGGGAAGTGTACTGCTGGGCAGTATCGCTGCACTTGTCGGCTATGTCGTGCTGGACCTGCTCTGGCGCCTGTCGCTAAGCAATTACAAGGCGCGCAAACAAAACCTGCGGCGCGATAACAAGTCAGACTGACTCGCGCAGCACCCCGTCTTCGAGCACGAGAATTCGATCCATGCGTTTCGCAATCGAATGATCATGCGTAACGATCACGAGGCTGGTCTGCAGTTCTTCGTTGAGCTCCAGCATCAGCTTCAATACGTGCTCGCCGTTGCCGGAGTCGAGGTTGCCCGTCGGCTCATCCGCTAGCACGAGCTGCGGCCGGGTAATGAGTGCACGCGCGACGGCGGCACGCTGACGTTCGCCGCCCGAAAGCTCGCCCGGCTTATGAGTGAGGCGTTCGCCCAGGCCAACGCGTCCGAGCAATTCGCCGGCTTGCTGCAGTGCCGCCGTTTTTGCCACGCGACGAATCAGCAGAGGCATCGCAACGTTCTCTGCCGCCGTGAACTCGGGCAGAAGATGGTGAAACTGATAAACGAACCCGATGTAGCGGTTGCGAAGATCGCCTTTCGCCGCTTCGTCAATGCCCTGCATTCGCTCGCCGTTGACCAGCACTTCGCCCTCGGTTGGCTCATCAAGTCCACCCATGATTTGCAGCAGCGTCGTTTTCCCCGATCCCGAGGCTCCAATAATGGCCAAACGCTCGGCGGGCTGAACCGCGAGGTTTACGCCGCCCAACACTTCCAGCGTCGACGTGCCTTCCCTGAAACGTCGCACAACGTTGCGGCATTCAAGGACCGCATGCCCGCGGTCAATCAATGGTTCAGTCATATCTCAGAGCCTCCGCCGGAGCCGTCTTGGCGGCAACCCAGGCCGGATAGAGAGTGGAAATCAGCGCGAGCACGAGCGCCATTATGGCGATTCTTGATACGTCGCCATAACGCAATTCTGATGGCAGATCGCTGATGAAATACACGTCAGCGGCGAGAAACTTGATGCCGAATGCCGATTCGAAAAACCCGACGATTGATTCGAGGTTCAGCGCCAGCAGGATGCCCAAGACGACACCGGCCACGGTACCGACGACGCCGACGATACTGCCCTGCGTTATGAATATCCGCAGAATGCTCGACGGCCGGGCACCGATAGTACGTAAAATTGCGATGTCCGCCTGCTTGTCTTTCACAACCATGACGAGCGTCGAAACAATATTGAACGCCGCAACCGCGATGACCATCAGCAGGATGACGAACAGTATCGACTTCGTTATCTGAATTGAGCGGAAGAAATTAACGTGCCGACGGGTCCAGTCACTCACTAGCACGAGTTCCCCGTGCGCAAGCGCCACTTCCCGAACAATGGCAGGTGCGTCATAGATCTCGGTAACCGCCAGGCGTACCCCGGTTACGGTGCCCTTCTTGCGATAGAGCCGCTGTGCATCATTGATATTGATGAATGCCAGGCGCCGATCAAACTCGTACATTCCGACACGATAAAGACCACTGACCGTGAAGCGCTTGGTTCGCGGAATGACACCCGCCGGCGTCACCCTGCCCTGTGCGAGCGTCACAGTGACTTTTTCACCAATACCGACCTGCAGCGCATTGGCCAGCTCGACGCCGAGCACGATGTTAAATGTTCTAGGTTCAAGCTCCCCCAGTTCTCCTGCTTGCATCACGCCACCGACACCGGATACCGCGTCCTCGAGCCGCGGCTCTATGCCGCGTAGCTCGGACGTTTTCGATGCTGGCATGCGCGGTCATTGCCAGCAGCCTGTCTTTGAGCTCGCGCTCGAATCCATTCACGACCGACATCACGACGATCAACACGGTGACAGCAATCGCAATGCCGAGCATCGAGATGGCTGAAATCATCGAGACAAATTTGTTACTGCTGCGCGAACGCACGTAACGGCCACCGATCCAGGTTTCGAAACGCCCGCCCATGTGGCCTATTCGTACCGCAGCGCGGCGGCGGGATTGACCAACGCCGCACGCCGTGCCGGATACAGCGTCGCCAGCGACGTGAGGACGAACGCCGATACTGAAATAATCCCGACGTCCTGCCATTCGAGCTCGGACGGTATGCGCGTCACGTAATAGACGTCACCGGGCATGATCTGAAAGCCCAGGGACTGCTCGAGGAAAGGCACGATGACCGGCACATTGAGCGCGAGCACGATACCCAGCAGGACACCGATCAGCACGCCGGTCCAGCCAATCATGGCACCCTGAACGAAAAAGACGCGCACGACACCATTCGGCCCCATGCCCAAGGTGCGAAGAACCGCGATGTCCGTTGTTTTGTCGGTAACGACCATGACGAGGCTGGCCACGATGTTGAACGCTGCGACGCCGATGATCAGAGACAGAATGAGTGACATCATCATCTTCTCTATACGAATTGCCCGAAAGTAACTCCCGTTTTCAATCGTCCAGTCGCTGCTACGAACCTGATCGCCAAGTCGTGCCTGCAACGCACGTGAAATAGCCGGTGCTTCCATGACATCGTCAGCCCGGAACCGAATCGCGCTTACGGCCGTGCCCATGTCCTGAATCGCCGCTGCATCGGAAATATGAACGAGCGCGAGTACCGCGTCGTGATCCTGCAGACCAGCCTCGAAGACGCCACGCAATACGAATCGCTCCAGGACGGGTTCCAGCGTTCCATCGCCGACAGGACGCGGAATCAGCAGCACCACGCCATCGCCGATTCGAACACCCAGGTCGTAGGCCAGGATTCGTCCCAGGATAATGCCGCGGCTGCCAGTCTGAAGGGCATCGAGATCGCCCTCGACCATGTTGATCATCGCGCCGGACAGCGGTTTTTCGTACTGCGGATCGACGCCGTGCACGAGAACCGCGAAGAGTTCGAGGCCCGACTGGATCATGCCCTCCATCTGCACGATGGGCGCTGCGGCCGCGACACCGGGTTCCCCACTCACCTCATCGACAAGCGTTCGCCAGTCCTCGGTAATGCCGTCGGCTCCGGTCACCGAACCGTGCGCGGACATGCTGAGAAGCCGGCCGCGCAGCTCGCCTTCGAAGCCGTTCATGACCGACAGGATGACAATGAGTGCGGCAACGCCTAGCGCGATCCCGAGGAGGGATATCAACGTGATAAAGGATACGAATCGGGTGCGCCGCTTGGCCCGGAGGTAGCGCAGCCCGACGAAAAGTTCGACAGGGTTGGTCATCGGCTCGCATTAAACCACATTCATGGAGCGGCGACTTTGCGATTCGCCGCCCGGGGTTTGTGACACAGTTCGCATATACAGGGCCCGGACCCGTGTAAAAACCTTATAGATCAATTGTTTTTTGGTTCGGCGAGCAATGCTATAGTCACCGGATCGCTCCCGGGAGAACGACCTATGAACAAACTGCGCACCGCTACACTGATCGCCCTGTTCCTGGCCCTGTTCGGAACGGCACAGGCCGATACGCTGCAAATGGACGGCATGTCTGCCGGTTCCGGCGATGCACGCCCAACTCGCGGCATGACGCAGGCTCGGGTCGAATCCAAGTACGGCAGCCCGGTCTCCATGCGCGCACCGGTTGGCGACCCGCCGATCACGCGTTGGGAATACAAGGATTTCGTCGTGTTCTTCGAGTACGACCGCGTTATCCACGCCGTCGCCAAGCGCTAGCCAGCAGCACACGCTTCACTGATCAGCCCGGGCCGGAAACGACCCGGGCTTTTTCGTGTCCAATAGAGGCGCACGCGTTCGATGACCTCTGTGTAATAATCGCGTCCCCGTTTTAAGACCCTCGAACCGACGACCCTTTGAGCACATCATTCCTTATTCCGGCGCCCACCGCCGTGCCCGGGGCCGGCTCCGCCAGCGGTTGGGGGCGCCTGATCGGTGCCAGTGCCGCACTGGCAGCGGCTGAGTTCGCACAAAATGTCGATCGGCCGGTATTGATGCTGGCCGAGGATCCGCGGCACGCAGATCAGCTCGAAGCGGAAATCCGGTTCTTCGCGGGGCCCGATCTGCCCGTCCTGCATTTCGTCGAGTGGGAGACGCTGCCCTGGGACAGCTTCTCGCCGCACCAGGACATCATTTCGCAGCGATTGAGCGTGCTCGCCACGTTACCGAACATGCGAAAAGGCATCGTCATTGCAGCGGCCAGTGTATTGCAACAGCGGCTCCCTCCTCTCGATTACGTTGCCGCCCGCTCGCTGTCTTTATCGGCAGGGCAAACCCTGCATCGCGAGGAATTCACCGATGCGCTCGTGGCAGCCGGTTATTACCGGGTTCCGCAGGTTTCGGAACACGGTGAGTTTGCGGTCCGTGGATCTCTGATCGACATTTTCCCGATGGGAACCAATACGCCGGTGCGTATCGATTTCTTCGACGATGAGATCGAATCGCTGCGCTACTTCTCGGAAGACACACAGTTATCTGGCGACAAGGTCGACAACATCAGCGTCCTGCCTGCCCGCGAAGTGCCGCTCGACGCGGATGCCATTCACGGCTTTCGCGACCGCTACCGCGAGCGCTTCGAAGGTCAACCCGGAAAATCGCGTGTCTATCGGGATATTTCGGACGGCATTGCACACGGCGGCATCGAGTATTACCTGCCGCTCTTCTTTGCAAGCACCGCGACGCTCCTGGACTACGTGCCCAAAAATTGTGTGGTACTTGCGCCGACGGCGATGGACTCGCTCTTGCAGCAATTCTGGGCAGAAGCCGGCGAACGGTTCGAACTGTGCAGCCTCGACCCGGAACGGCCGATTCTGAGTGTGGACGAGACTTTCCTGGCACCGGAATCCGTGCCGCAGCGGCTCAAAGACTTCGCGCACATACGCTACTCCGCTCAGTCGCTCGCCGAAGGGCCGGGAAATCTCAACTTCGATACGCGCCTGCCGCCGGCGATGAAAATCGAAGCCCGGTACGAAGATGCCGCGGCGTCCCTGATGCAGTTCCTGGAGGCTTTCGATGGCCGCGTGCTGTTTTCGACAGACTCACCGGGCCGCCGCGAGCAGCTGCTGGACCTGCTGGCCGGACGCGGCCTCGACCTGGCACGCGTCGGCGACTGGCAGGCCTTTACGCGGCTCGCGCAGCGCATCGGCGTGGCCGTCGCACCGATCGACAGCGGCGTCCTCCTCCCCGGAGCCAAAGTTGCCGTCATCAGCGAGCAACAGCTATTCGGTGAACGCACCAAGACGCGCCGGCGCAAACGGCAGAGCGACCGGGACCCGGAAACCATCATCCGGCAGCTCAACGATCTCGAACCGGGGTCGCCTGTTGTCCACGAAGAATACGGCGTCGGCCGATACCTGGGGCTGGTCACGCTGGAAGTCGGCGGGATCGCGGCAGAATTCCTGCACCTCGAATATGCTGACGGCGACAAGCTGTACGTTCCGGTACATGCTCTCGACCTGATATCCCGTTACACCGGCGCATCACCCGACAATGCGCCGCTGCACCGTCTCGGGAGCGACCAATGGGAGAAAGCAAAGCGCCGTGCAATCAAGAAGATTCGCGACGTCGCGGCCGAACTACTCGACGTCTACGCACGACGCGCGGCGCGGCCGGGTTTCAGCTTTCACTGGCCCGAAATCGAATACCGGACTTTCGAATCCGGTTTTCCCTTCGAACTCACCGAAGACCAGGCCGATACGATAGACGACGTACTCGAGGACCTGGCATCTGACCAGGCCATGGACCGCGTGGTTTGCGGTGACGTGGGATTCGGCAAGACTGAAGTGGCGCTGCGGGCGACGTTCGCCGCCATACACGGTGGTAAACAGGTCGCCGTGCTCGTGCCGACCACGCTGCTTGCACAGCAGCACGGACAAACCTTCAGGGACCGGTTTGCCGACTGGCCGATACGCGTCGAGGTACTGTCGCGATTCCAGTCCGCCAAACAGGTCAAGGATATCGTTGCGGGGCTTCGATCCGGCACGGTCGATGTCGTGATCGGCACGCACCGGCTTTTGCAACACACGAAGGATTTTCATGATGTCGGTCTTGTTATCGTCGACGAAGAACACCGCTTCGGCGTGCGTCACAAGGAAGCTATCAAATCATTGCGCAGTGAAGTCGATATCCTGACGCTGACCGCGACGCCAATTCCTCGGACACTGAATATGGCCCTCGGTGGCTTGCGCGAAATGTCGCTCATCACGACGCCACCGGCCGAACGTCTTGCTGTGAGGACTTTCGTTTCAGAGTGGAACGAAGTCATCATCCGCGAAGCCTGTCTGCGCGAAATCAAACGCGGCGGCCAGGTCTATTTCATTCACAACCGCGTCGAAGACATCGGGCGTATTGCGGAGCGGCTCGAGAAACTGGTGCCCGAAGCCAGCATTCGCATCGGTCACGGGCAGATGCCGGAGCGTGAACTCGAGCAGGTCATGATCGACTTCTACCACCGCCGCTTCAACGTACTGCTGTGCACGACCATCGTTGAAAGCGGTATCGACGTGCCGACCGCTAACACGATAATCATCAATCGCGCGGATCGTTTCGGCCTTGCGCAGTTGCACCAACTGCGCGGACGCGTCGGCCGTTCACACCATCGCGCGTACGCCTACCTGATGGCACCGCCCAAAGCCACCATGACCGCCGACGCGATCAAGCGGCTGGAAGCCATTGATTCGCTCGAGGACCTGGGATCCGGATTTACGCTGGCCACCCACGATCTGGAGATTCGAGGTGCCGGCGAGCTGCTGGGCGACACGCAAAGCGGGCAGATCCAGGAGATCGGTTTTTCGCTGTACACGGAACTCCTGGGCCGTGCCGTGGATTCGTTGCGGTCGGGCGAAGAACC
>CAMYIS010000297.1:5068-8697 GCA_947258485.1 uncultured Woeseiaceae bacterium | reverse complement strand
CTCGAATCTCTTTGTTGCTCATGGTCGCGTCTATCCCAGCTTTCGAATTCCTATTGCGTCACGAATTTCCGCCATGTATGGCACGGCAAATTCTCGTGCCCGTGCCGCACCTTTCTTCAACTCTGCCTCAACAATCGCCGGATCGGCAATCAGTCGCTCGTATTCGTCGCGGGCGGGTTTGATATGGTTGTTGATGTACTCAAACAACTTCTGCTTCATTTCTCCCCAGGCGATGCCCTCGGCATAGAGCTTCTCGACCTCTGCCGTTTCCTCGCGCGTCGCAAACGCTTTGTAGATGTCAAAGATCGTGCTGCCCTCCGTATCTTTGGGCTCGCCGGGCTCAAGACTGTTGGTCTTGATCTTCATTATGAGTTTTCTAAGCGGCTTCTCCGCGGCGAACAGCGGGATCGTGTTGCTATAGCTCTTGCTCATCTTGCGCCCGTCGAGTCCCGCAAGTACCGCCGTGTGCTCGTTTATAACCGGATCCGGCAGCACGAACACGTCACCATAATGATGATTGAATCGCTGCGCGATGTCGCGCGCCATCTCAACGTGCTGTTTCTGGTCGCGGCCGACCGGGACTTTTGTCGACTTGAACATCAGTATGTCAGCAGCCATCAGAATCGGGTAGCTGTACAGGGCCATGGTTATGCCCTTGTCAGGATCCTTGTTACCACTTTCGATATTCGCCTGTACGGCCGCTTTGTAGGAGTGGGCCCTGTTCATCAGTCCCTTGGCCGTCATGCTCGTCAGTACCCAGGTCAGTTCGGTTATCTCCGGAATATCGGATTGCCGGTAAAACGTCGCATGCTCTGTATCGAGGCCCAATGCCATCCAGGCGGCCGCGATCTCAAGCGTCGACTTGCTGATCTGGTCCGGGTCGCCGCTTTTCGCTAGCGCGTGAAAGTCGGCAAGGAAATAGTAATTCTTCTTTTTTGAATCTTTGCTCGCCGCAATTCCCGGACGAATCGCGCCAACGTAATTGCCGATGTGCGGCGTCCCTGTGGTCGTAATTCCGGTGAGATAAATCTCCTGCGTCATGCTTTAGTATCCTGCCGCCTGGCCGTCTTTGCGGACTTCGGACGCGCCATAATATACGCGTTGCTCCTGATCCCACATAATTGCCTGGTAACCGCCAAAACCGCCGTTGCTCGGACCGAGCGTATGCCCCAGCGCCTCCAGCGCCGCACGCGTACTTGCGCTAAAAGTGCTTTCCATGTGTACGACGCCGCCATCGATCATCGTTGTGCCCGTCGGTTCAGACGACCCGGTGTGACGAATTCGGGCAGCATCCCCGGCTTCCTGCAGGTTCATGCCGAAATCGATCATGTTCACGATGACCTGCGCATGCCCCTGCGGCTGCATCGCCCCGCCCATTAAACCAAAACTAATCAATGGCTTGCCGTCTTTCATCACGAAGGCAGGGATGATCGTGTGGAACGGACGCTTGCCGCTCTCAACGACGTTCGCGTGGCCTTCTTCCAGCGCAAACAGCTCCGCTCGATCCTGCAGGACGAAGCCGAGTTCTCCCGGCGTCATCCCGGATCCCATGCCGCGGTAGTTGCTTTGAATAAGCGACACCATGTTGCCGTCCTTGTCCGCGACCGTCAGGTAAATCGTGTCACCCTCATCGAGCCTCGTGTCTCCGGCCGGCAACCGTTTCGACGCCTGGGTCGGTGAAATAAGCTTGCGACGTTCCTTGGCATAGTCTTTCGAAATCAGGCGTGCGACAGGCACATCGACAAAGTCCATATCGGCGTAGTACCTGGCGCGATCCTCGAAGGCGAGCTTTTTGGCTTCAACGAGCGTGTGCAGATACTCGGCACTGCCGAAGCCCATTGCCGCGATGTCATAGCCCTCGAGAATATTCAGGATCTGCAGTGCGGCGATGCCCTGGCCGTTCGGCGGTAATTCGTAAACATCCCAACCACGATAGTTGGTCGAAACCGGCGTGACCCATTCCGATTCATGCGCGGCCATATCGTCGTAGTTCAGCAAACCGCCCTGCTCCGCCATGTAAGCGTCGATCTTTCTCGCAATATCCCCTTTGTAAAATTCGTCTCTGCCTTTCCTGGCGATCGCTTCGTAGGTTTTTGCCAACCGCGGGTTTCGGAACATCTCGCCCTTTGCTGGCATCCTGCCATTGGGCATGTAGGTCTCCGCGAATCCCGGGTATTTGCCGATGCGATCGACGCTACGCGACAGGTAGTAAGCAATAACTTCTGACACGGGAAAGCCGTCACGCGCATAACGGATAGCCGGTGCCAGGATGTCGCGCATCGGCAGACGTCCATAGCGTCCATGCAGTTCAAACCATCCGTCCACGGCACCCGGCACACTCACAGGTAACGGGCCGAAGGGCGGGATCTTGTCCATGCCGCGCTTCTGGAAATACTCGAGCGTCATTGCTTTCGGCGCTCGTCCCGACGCGTTCAGGCCCGTAAGCTCTTCTTTTTCGGCGTCCCAGACGATCGCGAACAGGTCTCCACCAATGCCGCAGCCCGTGGGCTCCATGAGACCCAGTGCGGCGTTGGCTGCGATGGCCGCATCAACCGCGCTGCCGCCCGCTTTCAAAATGTCGATCGCAATCTGTGTCGCCAGCGGCTGACTTGTCGCTGCCATGCCATGCGGCGCGATAACCTCGGAGCGCGAGGCAAGCGCGCGGCCGGTCACCCGATCGTATCCGGGCTCAGAGGCCAAACCAGGTATCCCGTAGACCAAAATTGCAGACGGCGCCAGCAACAGGGTATGATCTTCCCCATGAACAGCGACTATACCGACAAAAATCCGTCACTCGGCGCTTTATACCCAGATCATCTCGAGACCATTGCTGCACGTCACGATCACGCACTGGAACAGGCCGGTGCAAGCCATGCCATTATTTATTCGGGAAATCCGAAAGTCGCATTCCTCGACGACAGCTACTACCCGTTCAAAGCCAATCCGCACTTCGTCAGCTGGGCACCGCTGACGGACCTGCCCTTCTCCTACATTATCTACACCCCGGGTGAGACACCGCGTCTTCTCTATTTCCAACCTCAGGACTACTGGCACGTAGTGCCCGGTGCGCCGGAGGGCTACTGGACCCGACACTTCGACATACGCATCGTGAATGCGATCGAGGACGTTGCCGCGCATCTGCCCAAAGCACGTGAAAAGTGCATCGTCATTGGCGAAATTGAGGACGAAACCCTCGCCTTTGGCATAGAGCGCATTAACCCCACTACGGCCATCAATATTCTGCATTACGCGCGTGGCACGAAGACCGACTACGAACTGGCCATCATGCGACTCGCCTCAGAGCGTGGCGCGATGGGGCATCGTGCAGCAGAGGCAGCGTTTCATGCAGGGCTTCCGGAGTTCGACATTCACCGTGCTTATTGTCAGGCCGTCAGTCACACCGATCCCGAATTGCCTTACAGCAACATTGTGGCGCTCAATGCGCACGGCGCCGTATTACACTACACCGATCTCGATCGCACCAAACCGGATACCCGTCACTCGTTTCTGATTGATGCCGGCGCACAGGTGAACGGCTACGCCTCGGACATCACGCGCACATATTCCTTCGGTGACACGCGTTTTCAGAACCTGATTGACCGCATGGATGTCATGCAACGGGAAATCGT
>CAMYIS010000297.1:0-5051 GCA_947258485.1 uncultured Woeseiaceae bacterium | reverse complement strand
AGGTCCTCGTGGACGCCGAACTCGCGACCGGCGATCCTGACACGCTGCTCGAAACCGGTGTCACGTCGGCGTTTTTTCCGCATGGTCTCGGTCATCTTCTCGGCATCCAGGTTCATGACGTCGGTGGCTTCATGGAAGATGAATCCGGCACAACAATCGATCCGCCCAGCGGCCATCCGTTTCTCAGGCTGACCCGCGTGCTCGAAGAAAATATGGTGCTGACCATCGAGCCTGGCCTGTACGCCATCGACATGCTGCTCGAGAACCTGCGCGGTACGCCGGCTGAGAAGCTCGTTAACTGGGACACGGTTGACTGGCTGCGGCCCTTTGGCGGTATCCGCATCGAGGACGATGTGCGGGTACTGGTCAATGATCGGGAGAACCTGACTCGCGACGCGTTCGCTGCTGCTTCATAACAGATCGTTACATACGGTCCATGCCCTGAAATGGCGCAATATATCCCTGTAACATTTCCTCGATAGAGTATAAATCCAAGCCGCGCCTGGCTTTCAGGGCGAGTCCCCAATCTGAGCCGCGTTGGCACGAATAATGCAGTTTGAATCAAGTATGGGCACCGCAAATCGCAACATATCGCTGCGCGCAATGCGGGTCTTTTGCGTGGCTGCAAAGCGCGAAAGCTTCCGTGAGGCGGCGGAGCTGCTGTTTCTCACGTCGTCCGCGGTCAGCCATCAGATCAAGCAACTGGAAACTGACCTTGGAATCAAGCTATTCGAGCGTGCGCCACGCTCGCTGCACCTGACGGCCGACGGCACCGCGCTCTACGACGATATCCGTCCTTTGATCGCCGATTTCGACTCGGTTATTACTCAACACACAAGAACGCAGCAATTGCGGTCGCTGCGTATTTCCGTACAGCCGTTTTTCGCCAGCGAACTGTTTGTGCCTCGCCTTCCGGAATTCGTTGAACAACATCCTGATATCGACATCAGCATAGATACGAGCGACGAATCGCCCGAGAAGCATCCCACCGTCGCAGACGTGTCGATTCGGATTTTCAAGTCGCCTCCCGACACGCTCGCCTTTGACCTGCTATTTCCACTACGCCTTATGCCGACCGCATCACCTGGATTTTTCGAGGGCGTCAGGGTCAGAGCCGGCCGAATCATCGGCGAATTTCCGCTGGTCGTCCATGAGTCGCGCCCGAAAGCGTGGCAGAAATGGGAACGCGCATCGCGCATCAAGGTTCCTAACCACGACAACAGTATTCGTCTGGACTCTATGATCGCGGTAGCTCGCGCTGCGGAGCGAGGGCTCGGCGCCGCCCTCGTGCCGAAACAGTTGAGCGATTCCTGGATCGAGTCATGCAGTCTCGTGCGATTGTTCGACCATGAACTGGTCACCAAGGATGCGTACTACTTCGTATCTCGCAAAGAGGATCAGAACAAAGAAGAGGTGAGGGTATTCAGAGAATGGGTGTTACAGAATTTCGCGGACGATCGTTGAAATAATTTCACCCCGCGGCGTGATTTTTTTCGTTTGTACGTTTCTCGGCTCGACTTTACTGTAGCACACGACTTGGCCGGAAAAGTGGCTTGTCATTTCGAAAATACAGTAAATCGCAACGAGGTAATTGTCATGAATAGACCTGATGAAATGAAACGAAAACGTGGAATCGCAGCGTTGGGCGCTTTACTTGTCGCCGCATCCATATCCTCACTCGCATCAGCTCATGAAACTGGAGCTACACCATTTACGATGGCAACTTTCATCGACGACTCATACGGTCGCACGATCGTGTCGGGCAAATTCGATAAGGCCATCAAGAAAATCACGGCCGGAGGGCATCGATCGCCGGAGAGCTTTTCGGACCAGAACAATCTGTGCGTCGCATACGCCAAAACGAAAAAAACCGAGAAAGCCCGGGCGGCCTGTGACGCCGCAGTCGCACTTGCCAAAATGCAGGAAAGCAGGGCAACAAGGAAAAATCGCGATCGCAGTATGATAGTACGTGCCTCCCGTTCGAACCTGGCCATCGCCCTGTCAAACCGTGGCGTACTCCTGGCCGCCACCGGTAATGCAGAACTTGCAAGAGAAGACTTTGTCGCGGCAATTAATTTTGAGACGGGCTTTGCCAAGACAGTTGCAGCCAATCTCGACAGGCTGGATAAAATGCGAGCGCCGGAGGCATAGATGCATCTACGGTAAACAGCGAAAGGGTTGCTGCCTGATCTCAACTTCGTGTCAGCGACCAGCAAGGAGACCCGGAATCCCCCCGTTTTGGGTCTCCTTTTTTAATCTCCCTCAGCCGTGGCGCGTGCCCGCGCCTCTGCTTTCAGCTTTTTCTTCACCCTTTGACCCTTGCGTTCGAGTACCGGTCTCATCTGTCGGCCAATCCACGGTACTAGGTACGTCAGCGTTGCAAGAAGCCCGCTGATCAGCGGCATCGACTTCTCATAAATGTTGTTGCCGCAGAGATCCAGGATAGTCTGTGCAACTTCTTCAGTCGTGCTCATCGGTTGTGAGAACGTAATGTCAGACACCTTGTTCATGTCCGACATGATAAACGCCGTATCGATTGGACCGGGTGAAACCAGTCCAATCTTGATCTTGCTGCCACGAAGTTCCTCGGCTAGCGCTAGCGAAAACGCGCGCAAACCCGCTTTTGTGGCCGCATAAGTCGCTGAGCCCGGGACAGGTGTTCGGCCGGCCAGGGACCCGACATTGATGATCGCGCCCTCCCCGGATTCTCTCAGGTAAGGCAGCGCGATGCGGCTTAGCATGACGGGTGCGCGGAGGTTTATGTCGACGACCCTGGCCAGTTCTGCGGCCTCGACATCTTCAACCATGCCGCGCGCGTGATAACCGGCATTGTTCACCAGGATATCGACACGCCCGAACTCGAACTGCGACTTCTTGAATACATCGACACAGGCATCCGCGTCAGTTACATCCATCGCGAAAATTTCTACCTTTGTTTTGTCGCGTAACTCTTCGGCGACTGCCTCGAGGTTCTTCTTGTTACGCGCAACCAGCATAAGGTTGGCGCCAGCTTCGGCAAACAGGCGTGCAGTGGCAGCACCGACGCCTTCGGATCCGCCCGTGATGATCACGGTCTTGTCTTTGAATATCATTCGGCAATACTACCATCCATCATCTGAACAGTGGTGGAAGGTCTGGAATGGAATCTTGCTGCTGATTGCCGGCTACGAGCGCGGAGATTAACTCACAAAGCGAGTTCGCGACGCGCTGTCCGAGCGACTGAACAATCTCGGCGATCGGCGCCCAATTGTGTCAGAAGCCGATATAACCTTTTATCTTCTTCCACAAATTCGACTCCCAACCATAGACATCGAGTTGCTCATCGCCCAATGTCGCGACCGGCATCGTCGTATCGGGCGGCAGGGGTTCGTTCGCAGCAACGTCGTCCGGTCGCATTTCGAGCTTGCCCTTCTTGCCATCGCCCGGTTCCGTCAGACCATCGACGGCCAGGCTCAGGTAAGGCAGAACGTTGTCATCGACGATGTCGTCGAGAAACACGGCGTCCGGATCGAAGGCTTCCTTCGCCAGGAATACGCAATCATCAAAGGACTTGTCGCTGCTAATCGTTCTATTCCCAGGGAGAATTGAATGATTACTTTAAGACGACTGTTCGAGAATCACTGTGAGGCGACTCACAAGACACAAAATTCGCGAATTTCGTTCACTTTTTCAATAACTTACGGTCTACCCAGAGCACAAAAAAACCGGGCATATGCCCGGTTTTTCGTACTTGCTGCGCCGCCTGCCGCGCAAAACTCTCATCCGCTCTGGCGAACTGGCTCAGTCCTCGACAACGACCTCTGCAGCTTGTTCCGTCATCATAACGATGGCCATCGGCGCGGCGTCACCCGGACGAGGACCCGTCTTCAGGATACGCAGGTAGCCACCTGGCCGTTCCTTGAAACGCGGACCAATTTCGGTAAAAAGTTTCCCGACAACTTCCTTGTCACGCAGGCGATCAAATGCCAGGCGGCGATTCGCAACGCTGTCATTTTTTGCGAGCGTAATCAGCGGCTCTACGACGCGACGCAGTTCTTTTGCTTTGGGCAAAGTGGTTTTAATCGTCTCATGCTTCAGCATCGACGTCGCCATGTTACGAAACATGGCGCTACGATGAGAGCTGTTACGGCCCAGTCGACGACCGGATTTTCTATGGCGCATTTGTCTTTCCTAAATATTTATTCACACAACGCGAGCAAGTGCCCGAGATGCTTTACATCATGAGCTCATGCTCGGGACGCAGGCTTGCCGGCGGCCAGTTATCGAGGTGCATACCCAGACCGAGGCCGTGACCTTCCAGCACTTCCTTGATTTCTGTCAGAGACTTCTTCCCAAGGTTCGGCGTTCTCAGCAGCTCAACTTCGGTCCGCTGCACCAGGTCACCGATATACATGATGTTCTCTGCCTTGAGGCAGTTCGCGGAAC
This sequence comes from uncultured Woeseiaceae bacterium, assembly GCA_947258485.1. GTDB lineage: Bacteria > Pseudomonadota > Gammaproteobacteria > Steroidobacterales > Woeseiaceae > UBA1847. The sequence continues at coordinate 626 of CAMYIS010000297.1, read as the reverse complement.
GAACCGTGAGCTCGAGCTCATCGACAGGACGCAACAGGATCGGATCAACCTGGCTTTCGGCCTGATCGCCGACGCCCTCTTCCTGACCCTGCAGGTCAACGAAGACTGACAGCTGATCCTTGAGAATGCTGCCCGCTCGACGGATAGCTTCTTCAGGATCGATCGTGCCATTTGTTTCGATGTCAATAAGCAACTTGTCGAGGTCCGTGCGCTGTTCTACACGGGCTGCTTCGACATTGTAGGTGACGCGATTGACCGGACTAAACGATGCGTCAAGCATCAGGCGGCCAATAGGCCCAGCCTGGTCTTCAAATGACGGGCGCTGCGTCGCCGGGCGGTAGCCGCGGCCACGCTCGACCTTGAGCAGCATATTCAGCTCGCCGGCCTTGGTCAGGTTGGCTATGACAAGTTCCGGATTCATGACCTCGACGTCATGGTCGAGCTGAATGTCCCCGGCCGTTACGGGCCCCGGACCTTTCTTCGACAAGCGAAGCTCAGCCGTGTCACGCGTGTTCATCGTGACTGCCACCTGCTTGAGGCTCAAAAGAATATCGACAACATCTTCCTGCACGCCTTCGATGCTGGTGTACTCGTGCAGTACGCCCTCGATCTCGGCCTCGGTAATC
>CAMYIS010000296.1 GCA_947258485.1 uncultured Woeseiaceae bacterium | reverse complement strand
AGCGCTGGTCGAGTACTTCAATGGCGTGAAAAGTCAGCTGGATGAGGATAGTATTCGCCGCCTCGAGCAAAACCCGCTCAGAATTCTCGACAGCAAGAACCCGGACTTGCAGGCTATTGTTGAAGCCGCCCCGGTCATGCTGGACTACCTCGACGAGGCGTCGACGATGCATTTTGCGGGACTCAGGGCGTTGCTTGACGCGGCTGGCGTGGCATACACGATAAACCCACGCCTGGTGCGCGGCCTGGACTACTACTCGCGAACCGTATTCGAGTGGGTCACCGACGCGCTGGGATCGCAGGGTGCGGTTTGCTCGGGTGGTCGTTATGACGGTCTCGTCGAGAAACTCGGGGGCCGGCCTACGCCGGCGATTGGATGGGCAATGGGTATCGAGCGTTTCGTTGCTTTGTACGAGGCGTGCGGAGGTGAGGCGCCGCAACAGGACGCGGATGTCTATGTTGTGGCCGTTGGCGAGGGCACGCTGACGCGGGCGTTCGCGCTGGCCGAAGAATTGCGAGACAGGATCCCCGGCATACGAGTCGAGGTGAACCTCGGCGGCGGCAGCTTCAAATCTCAAATGAAGCGCGCGGACAAGAGTAACGCGACGTACGCATTGATCTTGGGCGAGCGGGAACTTGATGAAGGGCGTATTGGCGTGAAGCCGCTGCGCAGCAAAGAGGATCAGGAAAGTGTCGCGCTGGATGAACTCGCGGCAACACTCAAAAGCAGGTTGAACTAAGCGACGGGATATTCCGACGCACAGCTAATTAAAGGCAGTTTCGTGGACGATTTACTTTCAGAAAAAGAACAGATTGAACAGATTCGCTCGTGGTGGTCGGAGTACGGTGGCTATGTAATCGTCGGCGTGGCCGCCGGCGCATTGCTGCTGTTCGGCTTCAACTACTACCAGAACAGCAAGCTCGCGGCCCAGCTCGAGGCATCGGCGTTGTATGAGACGCTGACGAATCATGTCGTGGAAGGCAACCTTGACGACGCGGAAATCGTTGCGGATCAAATTGCTACTTCGTTTGCGAAAACGACCTATGCGGCGCAGTCAAGACTTGCCATGGCGCGACTGTATATGGACACGAATCGCGACCAGGACGCGGCCGACGCGCTTGCCGCGCTCCTTGCCGGCGCGGCCAGCGAGGAACTCAAAGCAGTTGCTCGCGTGCGTCTCGCGCGAATTCTGTTGTACCAGGACAAGCCCCAGGAGGTCGTCGACCTGCTCGAAAGCCAGGACAACCCGGCGTTTGCGGCCACCTACGGTGAAATCCTCGGTGATGCATACCTCGCGCTTGGCCGTATCGCCGACGCACAGGCGGCTTACCAAGAGGTACTGATGGATCCTCTGTCGCAGGGCACGGTTGATCAGCAGCTCGTGCAGTGGAAAGCGCTGGATTTGCCTGAAGTGCCGTCGGAAGAGCCATTAGCCGAACCCGCCGCTGAACCCGTCACTGAAGACGTTGTCGAAACAAGCGAGTCTGATGATGTTGACGAGGCTGTTGAGTGAATAGAGCGTGGCGTATGGTCGGTCTGATATCGGCAACAACGTTGCTGGCATCCTGTGGGCTTTTCAGTGACAAGGATGAAGAGCTAAAGCCGAAAAAGCTGGTCGACATTCAGCAAACCGTCAAGATCAAGCGCTTGTGGAGTGCGAAAGTCGGTGGCGATTCCGAGTTCTTGCGCGTCGCATTGCGGCCGGTTGGTGACGGCAATCGCATCTACGCGGCCGGCCACGATGGTGTTGTGTCTGCATTTGATCCGCAGAGCGGCAGGCAGATCTGGAGAACCAAGGTCGGCATGCCGCTCTCCGCGGGACCCGGCGTGGGCGAGGGCCACGTTGTGGTTGTCTCCAAAGACGGTCATGCCATTAGCCTCGATTCAGGCTCCGGTGTGGAGCAGTGGCGCGTTGAATTAGACGGCGAGTCGCTCGCACGCCCGCTCATCAGTGGTGAGTTCGTCGTCGTGCAGACGATCGATAATCGCATGCGGGCATTGTCTGTCTACGACGGGCGGGAACTCTGGGCGCTAGAGCAGTCGACGCCTGCGCTGACGATGCGCGGATCTGCGGATCCCGTGCTGGTTGGCAACACGGTGATCGGCGGTTTTGACAATGGCCGCCTGGTCGCCGCCAACCTGATCAGCGGAGACATCATCTGGGAATCCATGCTGTCACCGCCCAAAGGTCGTTCGGATCTCGATCGGCTGTCCGACATAGATGGTTCGATCGGAGTCGTTGGCCAGGACGTCTATGCGGCGGGCTACCAGGGGCGCGTTGCCGCGGTTGCGTCAGAGTCCGGCCAGGTACTCTGGAATCGGGGAATTTCCTCGTATGAGGGCGTATCTGCCGACTGGAACAGTGTCTACACGGCCAGTGCGGACGGTGAGATCGTCGCATTATCGCGGCGCGAAGGCACCGAGACCTGGCGCAACAACGACCTGCTGCGCCGTGAACCAACGCTGCCGATACCGTTTCATACGACGGTTGCCGTCGGCGACCTCGAGGGCTATGTGCATTTCTTCAGCAATTTGAACGGCACCGCGGTTGCCCGGATCAAGCTGGGTAAGTCCGCAATCACGAGTGCCCCGTTGGTCGTGGCGAATCGTCTGTATGTGCAGAGCGATTCGGGCAGCATCGCCGCCTACGAAGTTGTCGAGGATCGGCCGAAACGCCAGGCCCCCGACATCGCAGCCGACGAATCCTGACCGGCCGCGGTGAAGTCGCACTACCATGCTTCCCGTCATCGCCCTGATCGGCCGGCCGAATGTTGGAAAATCGACATTATTCAATCGTCTTACGCGGTCGCGTGATGCGCTGGTTGCCGACTATCCCGGTCTGACTCGAGACCGCCAATACGGTTTCGGCAAGCTTGGAAACATTCCTTACCTGGTTATCGACACGGGTGGCGTTGCCGGTGGCGAGGTCGGCATTGAAGAGGCGATGGTCGGGCAGACTGTGCGCGCCCTGCAGGAAGCGGATGCCGCGATCATCATGGTCGATGGTCGCAGCGGGCTCACAGCAGCCGATGAGCACGTAGCCGCACTTGCGCGAAAGCACGCCAGGAAAACCTGGCTGGCGGTCAACAAGGCCGAAGGGCTCGACGCCGATCTCGCGAGTGGTGAATTTCACGGGCTCGGTCTCGGCGAACCCATCGCCGTTTCCGCGACGCATGGCGATCGCATCGGCGCGCTGATGGATGCGGTACTCAGCGACTTCGAGGTAGAGAATCCGGAGGAGGACGTTGACGACGACGACAAAGAGCTGCGCATAGCTGTCATCGGGCGGCCCAACGTAGGCAAATCAACACTGGCGAACCGCCTGCTGGGCGAAGAGCGACTCGTCGTCTTCGACCAGCCCGGCACCACGCGGGACAGCGTTGCGGTGCCTTTCGAGCGCAACGATCGCAAGTATCTGCTGATCGACACGGCCGGCATCCGTCGCAAATCCAGGGTTCACGAGGCAATTGAAAAATTCAGCATCATCAAGGCGCTGCAGGCAATCGAGCAGGCGCAGGTTGTTATTGCCGTGCTCGATGCACAGGAGGGCATCACCGAGCAGGACGTCAGCCTGCTGGGACTCGTGCTCGAACGGGGCAGGGCGCTCGTTGTCGTTACCAACAAATGGGATGGCTTGTCAGCCTATGAGCGCAAGCGAATCCGCGATGAGCTGGATCGCCGTCTACCGTTCCTGGACTTCGCGGAGCGAATCACGATCTCGGCACTGCACGGTACCGCGGTCGGGGACCTGTTGCCGGCAGTCGAGCGCGCCTTTCGGGCCGCAAACAGCGATCTTTCGACGACGGAACTCACGCGGGAACTGGAGAGTGCCGTCATGGCGCACCCGCCGCCCATGGTGCGTGGCAGGCGCATCCGGCTGCGCTACGCACACCAGGGTGGTCGCAATCCGCCCGTCATAGTGATTCACGGTAACCAGACCGACAAGCTGCCGGAATCCTACCGGCGCTACCTGATAAACCGCTTCCGCAAAGCGTTCAAGCTGAAAGGCACTCCGGTTCGCCTGGCGTTCAAGACCAGCAAGAATCCGTTCAAGGGTAAGCGCAACAAGCTGACCCCGCGGCAAGAGCGCAGTCGCAAACGGCTGATGAAGCGCGTCAAAAAGTAATTGCAGCGTTATACTGGGTCGCAACAAGGAACCCGTTATGAGTTCGGCAAGAAAAAGCGTCACGTTTGAAGGTCAGTTTCGCATGCACAGGGCGGGCTCGATAGCGTCGCCGACACTGGCATACGAAACGTGGGGCGAACTCAACGACGCCAAAGACAACGCGATCCTCATATTCACCGGACTTTCGCCCTCGGCGCATGCGGCTTCATGCGCTGAAGACCCGGCGCCGGGTTGGTGGGAGGAGATGATCGGCTCCGGGCTGCCGATCGACACCGATCGCTTTTTCGTTATCTGCGTCAATTCCCTGGGCAGCTGTTTTGGTTCCACGGGTCCGGCGTCCGTCAATCCAGAGACGGGAGAGTCGTATCGCTTGAGCTTTCCCGTGCTGACGCTGGAAGACATTGCCGAGTCCACCTGGCTGGTCGTCAAGTATCTTGGCATCGAGCAGTTGCATTCGGTCGTTGGCTGCTCGATGGGCGGAATGAGCGGTCTCGCGCTGTGCGTTCGCCACCCTGAATCAACGCGCTCGTTCGTGTCGATCTCGTCGGCCACCCGGGCCATGCCGTTCTCAATCGCCGTTCGTTCGCTGCAGCGCGAGATGATTCGCTCTGATCCGAAATGGAGGAAAGGCAATTACAAGGTTGGTGATCCACCGATTACGGGCCAGCGACTGGCACGCAAACTCGGCATGATTACCTACCGCTCGGCCGAAGAATGGGCGCAGCGATTCGGACGTGAACGCTCGACGACACACGCTCGCATCGAAGACATGTTTGTCGCGGAGTTCGCGGTCGAGTCGTACCTCGAAAATCACGCGAATAAATTCACAGGCTCTTTCGACCCCAACTGTTACCTGTACCTGTCACATGCTTCGGATCTTTTTGACCTGGCCGAATACGATTGAAATCGGGATTCAAGCGCCTGAATCTCGAACGAGTGCTGGTTATTGGTGTACGTACGGACATTCTGTTTCCGCTTGCACAGCAACGCGAACTGGCCGCGGGATTTTCTGAAGTTTGCAGGGACACACAATTCGCGGAACTCGATTGCATTCGCGGCCACGATTCGTTTCTCGTGGAAATGGACGCGTTCCGACCCGTAATCTGTGAATTTTTCGACGCCTGTCCGCCGCTTACGGTTGTGGCAGCAGAATAGCCGGATCCACGGCCGTGCCGTTCAGGTAGGTCCCGAAGTGCAGGTGTGGGCCTGTAACCCGCCCCGTGGCGCCGACCGCGCCGATCGCATCGCCGGCATTGACCGCCTGACCTTCCTCGACGGCAATATCACTCAGGTGGCAGTAAAGCGTCACGAAACCCTGGCCATGATCGATGATCACGGTACTGCCATTGAAGAAGAAGTCGCCCGTTGCCGTGACGACACCGCTACGTGGCGCAATGATGGGCGTCCCCTCATCTGCCGCGATGTCCATTCCCTTGTGAGGGGAGCGCGGTTGCTCGTTAAAAAAGCGCCTCAAGCCGAAGCTGGAGCTACGTGGCCCGTCGACCGGCGCTTCCAGCTCGATGCCGGCGGCGGTAGTTATCCGAAAGCGACCCAAGGCGGCGTCGATGATCCTGCGTTCACGGGCGATACGGTCAAGCTGCGCCTGATCGGGCGTAACGTACTTCTTGTTCTTTACGGTCAGTCGCTGCTCGCGATACGCGTGCGGCACGATGTCGATTGCAATATCGTTGTCGCCAACTCGTATGGACAGTCCACCGGATTTTGTATCCAGAGGGATGCCGACAACGGCATGCCAGCGATCGTTCCTGGTCATTAATAACAGCGGCCTGTCCCGGAATGAAACGGGCGGTGGCGGCTGATCCGCGCTGCCGACGTCGACGATCGCGATACCGCCTGGCCACGGCGAGTGCTCCGGCAGCGCGTAAGCCATTTCGGCGAGCATGACCGACGACACCAACGCCCAGCGAAGCAATGCGAGAAATCGCCTAGTCATCGTCAATGACCTTCTTGACGGTCGCGACAAGTTCGCCTTTCGACAATCGTGCACGGATTTCTTCACCTCGACCGACATCGCGGGCGCGCAACAGGACTTTATTGCTACTCGCCTCAGTAACGATCGCATAGCCCCGTTCGAGTGTTGCGAGCGGGCTGACCGAATGCAGCGCGCGGCCGAGCAGGGCGGCGCGATGGTCAGCGGTCGACACGATGTTCCGGGTAACCGTGGCCAGCCGCTGCCGAAGTTCGGCGAGACGACCAATCGTGCGTTGTACCGAAATCGCGGGCGACAGTTGCATGAGCTGACCGCGCATTATCTGCAGCCGATTGCTTTCTTGCAGCAGCTGCTGGCGCATGATTGAGGCGAGTCGCCCGTGGTTCTCGCGCAGTGTGTCGTGCTGACGGCGAAGTGTCGCCGCCGGACTGGCAGCCAGCAGCCGCCGCCCGAGCCAGTCCATCTGCTGGGCGCGATCTTCAACGGCTCGCTGGCCGATTCGGCCCATGCGCATGGCCAGCGTTGCAATGCGACGTTGCCAATCGTGCTGGCTAGGGACGACGATTTCCGCGGCGCCGGACGGTGTGGGCGCTCGCACGTCGGCGACAAAGTCGGCAATCGTGAAATCCACCTCGTGCCCGACGGCGCTGATGACGGGCAGCGGACAGTCAGCGATGGCGCGGGCGAGTCGTTCATCATTGAACGCCCACAGATCTTCCAGTGATCCGCCGCCTCGGCCGATGATTAGTACGTCGCATTCGTCGCGGCGTACCGCAGCTTCGAGTGCTTCGATCAGTTCACCGGGTGCGGCATCGCCCTGCACGGCGGCCGGGTAGATAACCACGGGTACGGCTGGGAAGCGCCGGCCGAGCACGCTCAAAATGTCGCGTATGGCCGCGCCGCTTGGCGACGTGATGATGCCAATTCGATTGGGCAGCGTTGGCAAGGCCTGCTTTCGATCCTCGTCAAAGAGGCCTTCGTCCAGCAACTTCTTTTTCAGAGCTTCGAAGCGGCGCTTCAGAACGCCTTCGCCGGCGGGCTCCATCTGCTCGACGATGAGCTGATAGTTGCCGCGCGCCTCGTACAGGCTGACCCGACCGTAAGCAAGTACATGGTCGCCGTTCTTAAAGCCAATGGCCGGACCGCGCTGCCGCTGGCGAAACCAGGCGGCGCTGACCTGGGCGCTGTCGTCCTTGAGGCTGAAGTACACGTGCCCGGACGCGGGCCGTGAAAGGTTCGATATTTCTCCCTCGACCCAGAGGCGGGCGATGCCCTGCTCGAGCAGCGTCTTGACGCGCCGGTTGAGCTGGCTGACGGAGATGGCGGCTTCGGCGGGCATTT
>CAMYIS010000295.1 GCA_947258485.1 uncultured Woeseiaceae bacterium | reverse complement strand
TGCTCAGCTCGAGAGTAGCGGCACGAAAATCTCGGCGGAGACCGGGCGCATAAGGCTGGGCATGGACGGCAAACGGCGTTTCGCCGTTTATTTGCAGAATAAGGGTGGCAGGGAGACGACAGTCAAGCTGCGCTTTATGGCGGATGGGAAAGTCGTGCACGAGACTGAGCTCGACTACACGCCCACCCGGTAGGGTCCATAAAAAGGTCTGATAATCAGGCAATTACGTATGGGCACCAACTTTATCAAGCCTGGGCTGTATTGCTAGGTAGAACAGACAGTGAAGAGCCCCGACGGGGCGAAAGGGGACAACGAGATGGCTACAAGTAATAAGAGAATTCCACTTATCCTGATTGGCGTCGCAGCCCTGGCTGTTATTGCCTATTTTGGAACGAGTTACCCGCCAGGCGACAACGTTTCAGGAACGGTAGCACCGGCAGAGCGCTATCGCGCTGAGCAGCCGGGCTCTGATGACATCCAGCTGGGCGACCAGGAGCTGCAGGAAGTACTGCAGACCGACGAATTTGCGCGGCTCGTGGCCGACGAATCGTTCCAGAATGCGATGGAGAATTCGGCATTCCGTGATGCCCTCAATAATGCGGCATTCCACGACGCGCTGGCGAATGCTGCATTTCGTGACGCACTGGAGAATGCGGCGTTTCGCCACGCACTGGATAACGCAGCGTTCCACGACGCATTGGCTAACGCCGCTTTCCGCGACGCGCTCAGCAACGCGGCATTCCTGGATGCCATGAGCAATGCTGCATTCCTTGACGCTTTGGACAATGCCGCATTCCACGACGCGCTCTCAAACGCTGCGTTCCGCGATGCATTGAATAATGCTGCATTCCGTGACGCGCTTAGCAGTGCCGCCTTCCGCAACGCCATGGACAGCGCCACATTCAGCGATGCAATGTCACAGCAGGTGTTTCTTGAGGCTTTGAATAGCCAGGCGTTTATGGACGCGCTGGGCAACCAGGCATTCCTGGACGCCTTCTCCAGTGAAACCATGCGCCACGCCATGAGCAACGCCGCATTCCGCAACGCACTGAGCAACGCCGCTTTCCGCGACGCGCTGAGCAACGCCGCATTCCGTGATGCATTGAGCAACGCCGCATTCCGTGATGCATTGAGCAATGCCGCATTCCGTGATGCGTTGAGCAACGCCGCATTCCGTGATGCATTGAGCAATGCCGCATTCCGCGACGCGTTGAGCAACGCTGCATTCCGCGACGCACTGAGCAATGCCGCATTCCGTGATGCGTTGAGCAACGCTGCTTTTCTTGATGCCCTGAATAACGCAGCATTCCGCGATGCGATGGCAAATTCGGCCTTCCGTGACGCAATGGCAAATAGTGCAGCGAGGCACGCTATAAACTGATCCTGAAGGCTTAACAATAATAATTAGAACCAAGAGCTATTCACATTTGCTGGCGGCCTTACTGGCCGCCAGCTTTTCTGCGCATGGGCAAGGTTTGCAGAGCGTAGAAACCGACAAGCTCCGCCTGCTGTATTTCGATCCGACCGAGACCTACCTGGTCCCACGGGTCATACAGAGCTTCCATGGCGCCATGGATGTCCATAAGAAAGTGCTCGGCTATGAGGCTGAGGAAAAAACCACGATGCTGCTGGTCGACTTTGCCGACTATGGCAACGCCAGTGCGACTGCTGTGCCAGGCAATATCGTTATGGTCCAGGTAGCGCCAATCATCCCCAGTTTCGAAACCTTCGCGCCCGCCGAACGCATGTACACACTCATGAATCACGAGATGGTGCATGTCGTAACGACGGATCAGGCTGCGCCACCTGATAACCGGAATCGCAAGCTATTCGGTGGCAAGGTGCTTCCGGTATCCGACCATCCCGAATCCATTTTTTACCATTACCTGACGGCGCCCCGCGACGCGAGCCCGCGCTGGTACCTCGAGGGTATCGCAGTCTTCATGGAAACCTGGATGGCCGGGGGTCTCGGGCGCGCACAAGGCGCATACGATGAAATGATGTTTCGGACAATGGTTCGGGACAACGCGAAATTCTATGACCCGCTCGGGCTTGTCGCGGAAGGTGTCGAAGCGGATTTCCAGGCCGGTGCCAACGCCTATTTGTATGGTGGTCGCTTCATGAGCTACGTCGCGTACACCTATTCGCCCGAACGATTGACCGAGTGGGTCAAGCGCACCGCAAACAGCGAGCGCGCCTACGACAAGGAATTTGAGCGCGTATTCGGAATCTCTCTAAATGAAGCCTGGGATAACTGGATCGAGTGGGAGCACGAATTCCAGCGTTCCAACCTCGCGGCATTGCGCGAATTTCCCATCAGTGACTACGAGAACCTGGCCGACAGCGGTCTTGGTTCGATGTCGCGGGCATACTACGATCCGGAGCGCAATAGCCTGATCGCCGGTATGCGATATCCGGGCGTCGTCGCTCATATCGGTGAGTATTCGCTTGACGAGCGCAAAGTCCGGCGGCTCGAGGACGTCAAGGTACCCATGCTGTACACCGTGACTTCGGTGGCCTATGACGCGGACTCGGAAACCGTGTTTTATGCGGTAGACAATAAAGCCTACCGAGACCTTATGGCCGTCGATGTAAACACCGGTAAAGCACGCATGCTTCTGCACGACGCCCGCATCGGGGAATTGGTCTTCAACAAAGTAGATCGTTCGATTTGGGGACTGCGCCACCTTAGCGGCTACGTGTCACTTGTACGTATACCCTACCCTTACAAAGAATGGGATCTCGTACACACCTTTCCTTACGGTACGATCATCTACGACATGGACATCTCCTCGGACGGCGAACTCCTGTCCGGGTCTTTCGGCGAGATCGATGGACAGCAGTCGATCAAGGTTTTCAAGCTTGAAGATCTTCTCGGCGCCGAATTCGAAGCGATAGCAAGCTTCGAATTCGGGCTCGCCATTCCGGAAGGCTTCGTTTTCTCTCCTGACAAGCGTTTCTTGTTCGGCAGCGTCTACTACACCGGTGTCTCGAACATCTTCCGCTATGAACTTGCGACCGGCGATCTCGAAGCTGTTAGTAATGCAGAGTCAGGCTTCTTCAGGCCCATTCCTCTGGACAACGATAATCTGATCGTCTTCAACTACACCGGTTCGGGCTTTGTTCCGGCGAAGATCAGGGCGGAACCGATCGAGGATGTTGCCGCAGTCACTTTCCTCGGAACCGAAACGATCAAGAAGTACCCGCAGCTTGAGGAGTGGCAGGTCGATTCAACGGGCGACGTGCCCGCCGAATCGCGTGTCGTTGCACGCGGCGAATATGTGCCGATACAGAACATGCGCCTTGAATCCATATATCCGATCGTTCTGGGGTACAAAGACTCGGTATCGCTTGCGCTGCAGACAAACTTCTCGGATCCCGTGTTGCTCGATTCCCTCAGTATCGGCCTGGGATATAGCCTGGACGGTGATCTTCCGTCAGAAGAGCGGCCCAACGTCATGATCGATTATCGCCATTCGGTAATCGACAACAGTCCACTCGCCGGTACCTGGCTGCTCGGTGCACGACTGAACAATGCGGATTTCTATGATCTTTTCGGGCCAACAAAACAGAGTAGGAAAGGTACACGGTTCTACGTCGGGTATGAAAAGTCGTTAGTTTACGACGAACCTCGACTGCTCGAATTCTCGACCGAACTTAACCACTATGCAGACATCGACGCCCTGCCTCGTTACCAGGACGTTTCCGCGTCTATCGACAAGCTTACAAGTTTTGACGCCCGGCTTGGATTCTCGCACGTGCGATCGTCGCTCGGCGCCGTGGACGGTGAGAAAGGTATCAAGTGGAACATCGCCACAACCGTCAATCACGTGGATGGAGATACGATCCCCAAGATCGGCGCCAACTTCGATTTCGGTTTTGCGCTGCCGCTAAAAAACTCGTCTATCTGGTTCCGCAATGCAGTTGGCGCTGCCTTCGGAGACGTAAGCGACGAATTTGCGAATTTCTTCTTCGGCGGATTCGGCAACAACTATGTCGATCACCAGAAAGTGAAGCGCTATCGCGAGATCTATGCGATGCCGGGCTTCGAGCTCAACGCGATACCGGGCCGCAATTTCCATCGAGCCATGCTCGAGTGGAACCTTCCTCCGATCAGATTTTCGCGTGCAGGCACCGCCAACTTCTATTCCTCCTGGGCACGTCCGGTCGTGTTTGCGACGTCACTCGTAACAAATCTGGGCGACAGCGCGCTGCGGCAGGAAGCCATGAATATCGGTACGCAGGTCGATTTTCAGTTCAAGGTCAAGTCACGTTATCCCCTGACCTTGTCCATCGGCTACGCCGTGGGATACCTGGATGGCTCGCGGTTCGACGAAGAGTTCATGGTGTCACTGAAAATACTCTGACAAACTCACCCGCATGACTTCGGATTTGATGTTACATGCCGTGCTCGGGCTCCTGCCCGTCTGCTGCTTTCTCGCGGCGCTCGTCTATCTCGACAGCTATAAGCTCATCCCGATGCGCTGGGTCCTGATAGTCATCGGCCTCGGTTGTATTACGGCACTCGCCAGCTACCCGCTGAACGTCGCGGGACTGGAGTTGCTGCAGATCGATTTCCTTGCATACACGCGCTACGTCGCGCCGTTCATTGAGGAGGCACTCAAGGCGGTCATCATCATCTCGCTGATCCGTCGCAACCGCATCGGATTCCTCGTCGACGCGGCGATCTTCGGTTTCGCAGTCGGCACCGGGTTCGCAATATTCGAGAACCTTTTTTATTTGCAGGCGCTGCCCGACATGCAGCTTGGCACCTGGATCGTGCGCGGCTTCGGGACAGCTTTCATGCACGGTGGTACCACGGCGATATTTGCGATCGTGTCACACACGCTCGCCGGACAGATGCCGACCGGGGGTCGCGCCCTGTATATACCGGGGTTCGTTGTCGCAGTCATTGTGCATTCGGTGTTTAATCACTTCTTCTTCGCACCGATCGTCAACACATTGTTGATACTCGTTTCGCTGCCAATTTTGCTGACGGTCGTGTTCCAGCAAAGCGAGAAGTCGGTTTCGGAGTGGCTCGGCATGGGTTTCGACGCCGATACCGAGCTGCTTGAACTCATCAACTCGGGCGAGCTTTCGGCGTCCAAAGTCGGCAAGCGTTTACACACCGAACTATCGATAAGGGCGAAAGGACTTCTCATGATGCGTGAGTCCGGCTTTGCGAACAAAACCGGCGAGGAAACCAAAGCGAAGCTCGAGGAGCTCAAGTTCCTTGAGTCCAGTATTGGCACGACCGGCTTGCTCGCGATGAAGCCCTTTCTCGAGATGAGCCAGAAAGACCTGTGGCAGCTCTACATGCTCTCAGACTGATGGACAGCGGCTGAGGCCGTTAGCGTGTTCAGAAATGCCTCCAGCTGATTCAGTTCCCGAGCCGTCAGTGCTAACGGCTTCGCTTCGTTATGGCCGATCATCGCATCGGGCGCTTCGTTGTAATGCTCGAGTACTTCTGCAAGCGTCGCGACCTGGCCTTTGTGCATGTACGGCGACGTTAATTCCACATTACGCAGGGATGGGGTGCGAACCGCTCCGATCAATTCCGGTCCTGTCCTCACAAACGTCAGCTCCGCACATTGCCGCATAGGATCATCGCTGTATTCACCCAGGCAGTTGAACGGGTCCGAGAGTACTTCCTGCACGCCGGTTACGCGTCCTTTGTCAGGCAGCTCGCCCGGTGAACTGAGTACGCCGGTATTGTGGAACTCGTTGTTCGTGAGCAGCGGTCCATTGTGGCACTGGGTACAATTCGCTGTTCCGATAAACAGTCGCAGTCCCCACACTTCATCGTCGCTGTACAGCGACTCCTGTCGTTGCAAGTTGCCATCGGCGACAGCGTCGACGTAATCATCGAAGCGCGATGCCGTAGGCAAGAGCGTGCGCTCAAACGCGGCGATCGCTTTGCCGACATTCGCAAACGCAACGTTCAGTGCAACGGGATCATTGCCGGAAACGTCGCCGAGCTCTCCAAACAACGCCCGGTAAGCAGATCTGTAAGCATCGTCCGCGGCAATGACGGCAACGACCTGCAGGCGACTGGAGCCATGTTCGTTCGGATCTTCGAGGGGAGTCAGCGCCTGTGCCCACTGGCTGTCCCGTCGACCGTCCCAGTACAACCATGGACTGTATGCGCTGCCTACAATGCTCGGCGTATTGCGCTTTGATGTGCCAATGGCCTGACCTTTAGGCAATCCATCTGTGAATTGGCGCACGGGCTGGTGGCAGGTCGAGCAGGAGATGCCCCCGTTGGCACTCAAGCGTGGGTCAAGAAACAGCTGCTCACCGAACGCCGCTGCCTGTGGATTGTCCGCCACAGCATTGCTCGGGTCCGGCGGTAATGCGGGAAGGCTTGCGAGCGAAAGCGAACGCAGTACGTCGATCTCCGCGTCGGTCCATGCTGGCGGATCTATCGCCCGGTTTTGCCACCCGATGACAATGACGGCGGCGACGGCAACAGCAGCGCCCAGCTTGAGAAGCGGAGATCTCACAAATGCAGCGGTATGACCACCACAGACGATCGTTCTGCGGTGACGACGGTGACCGTGATTTCCCAGTACCCGCGCATGTGAAATCGCATGCCATCCAGCCGGTAGTCGCCGTTGCCAAGTTCCTCTGTGACTCTCGGCTGGGTCGGCAGGCCGTGATCGTGCTCCGGCATGCCGCCGATGACCTCTATGCTTGCATTTTCTACCGGCACGCCGTCCGTGGATTCCACGTGCAGTATCCAGCTGTGAATTCGATTGATCTCGGGTGGGCCCGCCGGCGTCGAGTAGCTCACACGTAGCTCGCCAGCCTCGGCGAAGACCGCGGCGACAGGCACAACAAACACCGCACAAAGCAGAAAACTGCTTGCCACACTCGACCCCCTGCCCTTCATCCAGCGCTTGAGCCGACCACTCATTACAAGGTACTGCAGCTGCAGCAGTACGAGCACGGCAATGAAAAACGGCCAGTAGCCAATGCCGGTAAAGCCCACCTCAAACGGAAAGACGGCGGCATATACTTTGCTTGTGTCGGGCTGCGTGGCGGAAACAATGCCGATGAATTCGCCCTCTTCGGAAAACTCGTGCAAAACCGTAAACACATCAGGCTCAACCGCGGCTGCCTGATAAAAAACGGTTACGCCGTCGAGATCATCTATTTGCTCGATGTCTTCCATGCGGGCGAAACGACCTTTGCCCGTAACGTCGCGAATGATCCTGAAGTCGATTGGCATATTCTCGAGCGCATCGTGCTGGTACTCCATGACAAACACACTTTCAGTTGCGGCCGGCAAATCCTCACAAAATTGTTTATGGCCGCTCACACGAGGCTGATAGATCTTGAAATGGGCACGCAGATAATTGACCTTGATGATGCACAGGTCTTCCTCCTGAACAACGCCGCCGTGCGCAACAGCGGCATCGCACAGAAATGCCGATACGACGAAGCCGAGAAAAAGTCGGATAGCCATCCTTTCCATAATCATTCGTGTATTCTAACCGTAGCCCGTGCACCATCACAGCCGCTGCACCGCGACTGCTAATCTTATGAATCTACTGCTCAGCATTGCCGCTTTACTGCTTGGCCCGATAATCTACGGGCTCGGCCGGCGGAACCATGTCGCCAGGCAGGTCCTCGACGGCTTTATCTTCATCACGATCGCCGGAATCATCTGTGTCAATATCATTCCGGAAGCGCTGACCATAGGCGGTGCGCTGGCAATTGTCTTCCTGATTCTCGGTATTCTCTTTCCTGTCATTATCGAGCGTGGTTTTCGCGGCGCATTTCACGAAGCGCACAAGCTGGTGCTGATTATCGCCGCGCTGGGGCTGATTGTTCATGCACTCATCGACGGCATCGCTCTGCTACCTTCTCGAGAAAGCGATCTCGCTTACGCCGTAATTCTGCACAGGCTACCGGTTGGCATGGCAATCTGGTGGTCACTGCGTCCGAACCTGGGCCTGTCGGTGGCAGTCGCCGCACTCGCAATGATTAGTATCGCTACGGCTCTTTCCTATTCCCTTGGCGGGCCCATGGTCGAACTTGCAGAAGCGCGGAGTATTGCTTACGTGCAGGCATTCGTCTCGGGCTCGTTAATACATGTCGTGGCGTTTGGCGTAACGCATGATCACGGTAGCCATATAGAACCGGTCGCAAAGTCGCAGGATTGGGGCTACCGCGTCGGTATTTTACTGGGGCTGTTCCTGGTATTCACGGCTCCGCAGCTGCACAGCCTGTGAGGCTATTCGTACCTGTCCGGCATTGCTTCAAGCAGGACCCTCTTTCCTGAGGAAGCGGCTGCGGTGGATAATGAGCGGATCGGCTTCCCTGTCCTCGCAACGATGCACGCGGCCCACGATGATCTTGTGATCGCCGCCCGGGTAGACATATTCCGTGCTGCATTCGAGGCATGCTGCAAACTCCGGGAGAATCGGTACGCCGTGAATTCCCTCGCTACAATCGAGCGTAGCAAACTTGTTGTTCCCGCTTAGCGCAAACTGATCGGATAACTCCTGTTGATGCAGTGCCAGCACATGTACGGCAAAATATTTTGCGCTGGTGAAAACGTCATAGCTCATTGAGTCGACACCGACGCTCCAGAGAATTAGCGGCGGCTCGAGTGAGACGGAATTAAAGCTGCTCACGGTTATGCCGACCTTCTCACCTTTCGCATCGAGCGCCGTAACGACTGTCACGCCGGTTGCGAAGCAGCTCAGCGCGCGGCGAAACCCGTCGACATCTATTTCTGTCCTGTCTGCCAAAACAGTTGCCTTCTATTATCCAATGTACGAAACAGGCCGACGATCAGTCCGCCGGCGATCAAATCCAACGCAATAGCATTGTGCATCACGACGAGTATGCCAAGAAGCGACAAAACAGGGATCAGGATATCCAGAAAGTAGACGATTCCGTAAATGATGACGCCGAGCAGCACCGAGGTGCCCAGTATTGTGGTGCGCCGACGGATCCGCTCCGCCACGTCCGGCGCCCGTGCTGCGACCGTCATTCCCAGCACCAGCGGCACGGCCAGCAAAAAGGTCGTTTGCGCCAGGAACACTAGCGGACTCACGTCCAGAGTCTTTAATAGGGTCGATGTGGGCTTGTAGGTATGTGACCAGAACAGGATTGATGCTGGTGTCAACAGGGCCGCAAGCATGCTCGATGTCGCAGTCAGGGCGACCGATACGGCAACGCTTCCGCGGGACAAATACGTCATCAGGTTGGACACCGCCCCGCCCGGACAACAGGCAACGACAATCATCCCGAGCGCAACAGATGCGGGCGGCGCAACGATGAGAATCAGCAGGTAAGTAACAAACGGCAGGACCAGAACCTGCGCAAAAACACCGCCCAGGAACAGCACGGGCTTGTCCAACAGGAATCGAAAATCATCGAGGCGCAGTCCAAGCGCGACACTGAACATAACAATCATGAGCGCCAGCGCCACGCCCGCCTGCCCGACAGGATCGAGGACTATGCGAAGGCTGTCGAGCTCGGTTACGCCCATGTTTTCAGCAACTTGTGTCTCCCCCGGGGATTACGGCTTCCGGGCAGTGTAGCGTTCGCCCTGACCGCATCAAAGTACTTGCGCCCATACTGACATAGGCATAACTTGATTGAACCACCAACGCCGGGGAGAGACTATGAACCTGCGACGATTCATCAGGCTATCGACACTACCGATATCGATTGTTTTGTTATCCGGCTGCGTCGTGTCCAGCAACGTGCAGCAGATTGATCGGCTCGAGTCGGTTGGCGAAAACCCGCGTATCGTCATGATGCCACCTGATGTGAAGTACTACCTGTTGACGGCTTCCGGTGTTCCGGAACCTAACGTCGAATGGACCACTGCGGCCCGCGAGAACTTCCACGCGGCGATGACGGACTATGCTGCTTCGATCGGTACCGAGCTCGCATTTGTCAGCCAGGACAGCCTGAGCGAGAACGAGATACGGTATGAGGCCCTGCACTCGGCGGTCGGCAGTTCGTTGCTAAATCACCACTTCGGCATGATGAAGCTCCCCAGCAAGAACGGCAAGTTCGACTGGTCATTGGGGCCCGAAATCGCGTCGATCGGCGAGAACCACGATGCTGACTACGCGCTGTTCGTTTACTACAGGGACTACCAGGCTTCGGGTGGCCGGGTTGCCATGGCCATCCTGGCTGCCGCGGTCGGTGGTGCCATGGCGACCGGCTCGGAACACGGCTTTGCCTCGCTGGTTGACCTAAGAACCGGTGACATCGTGTGGTTCAACGTCGTGAATGCCGGCGCCGGTGAACTGCGGGACAAAGACGGCGCCGCAACGGCTGTTCGCGCCTTGTTCAAAGACATCCCGACATCTCGGGGCAGTGACGCGCAACAATGAGCCGGCTTCGCGGTGTCATCCTGTTGGCCGTGTTGCTGGCCTGCTGGCCGGTATACAGCGCAGAGGACGAGACTCTCGATCACAGAATTCCGCCAGGGTACGAGCCTGTTCAGGCAGAGGATGAGCTGGGACTCTGGATGGAGATGCGCGAATATGAACAGCGCCTCAAAAATTCGGCGCTGCTTGTCAGGGATCCCGACCTGAACGACTATCTTCAGGAAATTGTCTGCCGCGTCGCCGCAGCGTATTGCGGAGACTTTCGCGTTTACCTGATCCGCAACCCGGGCTTCAATGCATCAATGACGGCCACGGGCATGATGCAGGTGTGGACGGGCCTCATTGTCCGCGCAAACTCAACGGACGAAATTGCAGCCGTTATCGGTCATGAAATATCTCATTACACGCTGCTGCACTCACTCGCGACGCTTCGAGCTCTCAAGAAGAAACTGGCGACAGGCACGTTCGTCGATATCGCGTTAATACTCGCAACCGGATACGGCACGGGGCTCGGACAGACCATGGCTGCCCTGAGCGTCATGTCTTTTAGCCGCGAACAGGAAACGGAAGCCGATCTTCTTGGCTTGCGCCTGCTTGCAGAGGCCGCCTATGACCCTCATGCCTCCTACGGAATCTGGCAGAAGATTATTGCCGAGGAGGAGGCGGCCGAGGTAAAACGCGAGAAGCCTGGTGCATTCGGAAAGACCCACCCCGACGCAAAACTTCGCTCGGCATACCTTAAGGAACTCGTCACGGCCCGTTATGGACCAGCCGATGCTGAAACGGTCGCCGATCAACGCTTGATAAGCGTTCTCAACAATCACTACATGCTGCTGATGGAAGACCAGCTCGATACCAATCGCTATGGCCGCACCAAGGAACTGCTCGAGCGCCACGCTGCGCTGGGCGTCGAGCCTAGCCTGGTCCGATATTTTTATGGCGAGATGTTTCGGCAACGTGGCCAGGAAGGTGACAGGGATCTCGCTAAAAGTGCTTATTTGCACTCCATAGAACTGGGCAAGGCGCCGGCCAGGGCATACAGCAACCTCGGCTACCTGTATGTCAAAGACGGCGACATGGAAAACGCCAGGACTTATTTTGCCAAATACCTGGAAATTGACCCGGACGCGTCGGATCGGGAAATGATCAAATTCTACCTGGAGGATTAGTCGTGATGATCTATCGAACCTCAATGCTCGTTGCGTTGGCCGTCCTTACCTCGGGATGTGTGGCGACCGGCTACACGCTTGTAGAACCAGGCGCGAGAGCGGTCGAAGGACTGCAGGTCAATGCCACGAGCGGCTGGAACCAGGCACCTCCAATGCATACGCCGTCGATGCAGAAGGGCGCCGCGCTGTGGACGCACGATGGTCCGCTGCTGGACCAGCTGATCATCATTCCCGGTGTTGCCGATGGCGAACCACTGATGAAGAGCTCAAGCAAAAGCGCTGCACTACCGCTTTTCAAGAAAGACATGCTGCCGAACGAAATCGAGGAGCTGACCGAGTCAACCCTGGTCAAGTACTTTGGCGAAGGCAATGCCGCAGTGACAACCAGGAACCTGCGTCCACATCGCTTCGGCGATTATCGAGGCGTCATGTTCGATTTTGATTCGACCGTATCTGACAATCCGGAATATCGGGGAACGGCGGGTGCGTTTGTCGCCAACGACAAGCTCTACATGTTGTTTTTCCTTGGCGCCGTGCCGCATTACTACGACAAGCATGCGGCGGCGGCTGTTTCGGTCATACAGAGCGCCATGCTGACTGGCGGCAGCAATGTACCCGTCGGCAACTAGCGCGTTTGCAGAGCCGTTGAAGCCAGGAATGGTTTGACGCCCACCACTTTGTAAAGAGCGCGTGCCGAGTCGAGGGTCGCGATTCTCAATACGTCGGCGTTGGCTATTCCTGCCTCCGAGTAGAGTTCCAGCTCGCGGTGAATCGTAAACGCGGCATGGTGGTCACTGCCAGGCACGAGCTGGACGCCACTATCGTGCAGCTTGCGCAACATGGCCGCCTGCTTGACCGCCGACTTCGCCCAGGCATCCACTTTGTCTTCACCCATGTCCATGTCCGGCTTGTACAGGCTGCGACGAATTGAGCTCGGCAGGTGATCCGCAACGCTCGCAAATGTCGGGTCCGGGTTGCCGGCATGGTGGACCAGTTGCGTATTGAATATTGCGGCCGTCGGATCGATCACCACGTTGTTTTCAACAAGCAGTGCAATGAAGTCCTCGACCTCCTCACTGCCGAGATCGAGCTCCCCGGCTGCATCGCCATAGAGCGTAAAACGCAGCTGTTTGCGCGTGTCTTCACGATCACCGGCCAGGAAGTTGAGAAAGACCATGTTGATGTGCTGAATCTCGTCGTAGCCGGCGCGGACCGCCTGCTCCGCCGACATGAAAGCCGGGATATGCCCGCTCAAGCGCATGCCATGACCGTGTGCTCGCTCGGCGATATCGTCCACCCACGTCGGATCTATGGAACTGTAGAGCTTGATCTGCATGTAGCCGTGCTCGGCGAAGAAATCGACCCGCTCGAGCGCCTCTTGCAGCGACTTGACCGTCTTGCCCGTGGCGTAGGGGCTTGCCTGGTCAATAAAACCCGACCGATAGGTGTTTGGCCCGATGACCTCACCCGAATCGTGCTTGGCCGTAAGCTCCATGATCTGTTCATGCACGCTGCCAATGTCACGAACGCTCGTGATGCCACCGGCGATATTCAATACGCCGTCTGACAGGCCGAAGTGGCCATGCATGTCCCAAAGCCCGGGCATCAGTGTTTTGCCGCTGCCGTCGATGCGCAGCGCTTCTTCCGTCTCGATGCTGTCGGCGGAAATTGCCGCGATCTTGCCGTTGGCCACCATGACATGGTGGTCTTCGAGGAGTATGCCTTGCTCGACATCAACGACATCGACGTTCTCAAATACGACGGCGCCGTTCAGTACATTGGCGAGGTCGCCGGACATTCGTTCGATGACAAGGCCATCCTGCTCAATCTGGATGGCACTTAGCTTGTCGAGTTCTGCCGGATCCCAGCCTTTCGGAAGCATGCCCATCCAGCCGCCGGAATCGAGAACCGCCAATTCGAGTTCCTCATCGAACCACGCGTAACTGGGCGTAAAGCCGAGCCCTGAAATCGCATAGAGCGTTAATGTCCGTGTGCCGGTCGGCGTCACTACGTCTGCCGTCGTCAACTTTTCGACGCGTGCCGTTCCCGACGGTAACAGCGCAATCTCCGCGTCAATGTTTGCAACGGCAGCACGCACCAGTGCCGCGATACTCAATGATCCCCACTCAGTAGCCACATAGAAGCCGGGTGTATCCGTGGTCGCGCTACCACTGTCACCGGCCGTGCGCCAACGCGCGACGCCGTCTTCGTAGCTGAAGGACTCATCGATCGGTGCGCCAAACGCCGAAATGCCGGTGATTTTCTGCGCCACCACCAGGCCATCACTATCGAGCTGCATCTCGGAATTAACCGTGTACTCGCGGTTGTTCCAGTGCACAAAAGACTCGGCCGTAATTTTCCCGTCGCCGGTCCGCACAACCGTGGACCGGCCTGCTGAGGTTCCCTCAGACAGCCACTCATATTCCGTTGTCGTGCCTACGCTCGAAGCAGCCGGGAGCTCAGTCGCGGGCTCCTTGCTGCAAGCCACAATGCCACAGGCAACAAATAACGTGAGCCCGAACCTGGCGCCAGGCGCCATTGCGTCAGAAATATGTGTCATTGCCAGTAAAACCTCTGTGTGGTCCGGTCGCCCGTTACTTTCTCGTTCAACGTCGCCGCATCGTAGAGCCTGCCGTTAAGCATAACCATGTCCACTTTGTCGGTCTGGTAGATGTCTTCCACGACGTTGGCGTCAATAACCACGAGGTCGGCCAGCTTG
>CAMYIS010000294.1 GCA_947258485.1 uncultured Woeseiaceae bacterium | reverse complement strand
TCAACACCTCCCGCTCTATAGTAAGAGCTTAGGTGTTGAATTGACCGGTTGAAGTCACAGTCAGTGGCGGAAATTATAACGCAAGAGACCTGACTGGCGGCTTTCGGGCGCTTAGCCGCCGGTCGAAATTTCTTCAGGCCACCGGCTCAGTACGGCCACAAGGAGCCGCTCGCGAACCGTGCTAAATGCAGTCATTTGTAAACGCACAGCTCAAAAATAGCACTGCTATCATTGATGGCACAATCGCCAGTAGTCCGAATGAGAAACCCGCGATTGCGCGACGCCGTGTGTTTACTTCGCGCTCCTTTGCGAACGACATCGTCCAACCAGCAGCCGCAAACACAATGAAATTGCCCATGATTTGTGCGAGCAATTTCCCCGCCAGGCTCAGTGCGTTCCAATGGTGGGGCAGTCCGAGCAACACGATCTGAGGAATCAGGCAGATTGCGGACCAGAGTAAGGCGAGACCGAAAGCAGTTAGTTTCGAGTCTGATAGAACTGTAGATCGAACGAAAAAGAGTAAACAAACTACAGTTGCAAAAACGTATGCAGTGAGAATTAGCAGATAGGGTGCGGTTTGGTCGATCATCTGAAGGATTCCGGCTTCCACTTGACCGGCTGCAATGGATCAGCGGCGGAAATTATACCTCGAACCAGGCGACCGTCTCAGTACGGCCAATAGCGGACCGTGAAACTCTAGCCCTCTTCCTCTAACGCCGCGACTTTTCTATCCCAAGTAACGTAGTTCCAAGGAACTACGTCTTCCAAGTGGGTGATTTGGGGATAAGGCATAGCGTCTTGCCCTCGATCAGCAGCGACGAGTTCCTGAATTTTCAACTTCAGCACTTGGCTGTAGTTTCGTGGAATAAACGCCCAAGGCTGAACTGTCCAACTCTCTGGGATTCCGCAATCTCTCACCAGTGCGCTACGGACATCTGGCCAATTTGCATCCCAAGCAAGCAGGCGCTTCGCAAGGCCAGACATTGACTTCGAATATGTCACCTCACAAAGGTAAAGTGATTGCTCACGCAAACTGACAGCCGCAGCGTCACAATACCAGTGTCTTCCCTTTCTCGGTTCGTCAAGATCGAGCTGTATTAATAGCTCGCTATTTACGAAAGCGGAGCGATCAGCAACGAGGTACTCTGTCACTACACCTTGAAAGTAGTCCATGACATTATCTCTTCAGGTTGAACTGCGATAGTCGGCATTGGGTCAGCAGCCGACATTTTACCTCAGATCGCTCGACCGGCGGCTATGCGACGTTTAGCAGTCGCTCGCCCAGCTTCCTGGCGACCGTCTCAGAACGGCCACAAGCTGACATTGGTATGCTCCCGTAGGAGCGCCTTCCAGGCGCGATTCTTCAATGCCCGCTGCCGACCCAAAAGCGACATTCGTGGGATTCGTCGCGCCGCGTGTCGACGAGAGGGGGCCGCCCTACGCCAATCACCAGTCGTTCATCAGCAAAAACACCTCCGCGGAAGCTAGATAGTCAAATAAGTTGTGGCCGGCACCGGATTCCGCTGCTACGCCCTATGGGGCACTTTTCAGGGTGTTGAAGAGCGTAACAATTCCCGTTATTGATCTATGAAACGGGTGTAGCTGCCTGGCCAACGTAAATGCCGTGCGTTGAATCCCAGCAGCCTAATGGACATCAAGCCAGCCAGCCCTGCAACGATTCCGGCAGCGTGGGCGTCGCTCCGATTTGTCCTGCAACATACGCCCCCATGTGGTTGGCCAGTTCCAGTGCTTGCGCTAAGTTTTTCCCACTGACCAGCGCGGACAGCAAGCCAGCGCTGCACGCATCACCCGCCCCGACGGTATCCGCACCGTCCATGCGCGGATACTGGATTTCAGAACCCTCGATCCATCCATCCGCAGCGAGCGCAGCGGTCCCCTTCGGGCCTCGGGTCAGGATGACCGCTTGCAGGTCAAACCGAGTGCGCAACGCGCCAGGGTCCGACACTTCGGTGAGTTGGCAGACGGTTTCCAGTTCTTCCTCGTTGAGTTTAACCAGGTCGGCCGCCTGACACCCGTCCATCAGTATGGGGCCATCGAAGAAATCGTGTCCTCGAGAGGATCGTAGGTTGACATCAAACAACTTGATTGCCTGAGGGGCTGCGGCCAGGAATGAACGGATCGATGATCTTGACGTGGTGGATCGTTGCGCCAAAGACCCAAAAGCGACGGCATCGCATTGATGAGCCAGCTGTTCCGCTTGACGGGTAAACTCAATTTCATCCCAGGCGGATGGCCTCTCGATGTGAAAGGTATGGCCGCCATCCTCGTGTTGTTGCACTTCAACGCGCCCGGTCGGAGCGTCCGCGTTTTGTTGGATATATGAAGTGTCAAGTCCCAGGGATCGCACTTGCTGCATCAATTCAACGCCCAGTTCGTCGTGAGCAACGCGCGTCACGACCGCACCACACCCACCAACGCTGGCAAGCAGTTGATGGGCATGCGCCGCGACATTCAGTGGCGCGCCACCGAGCTTCTTGCCTGAGGCAAACACATCAAATAGAGCTTCGCCCAATCCGACAACGATTAGCTTCGATTCGATCATCTCATTGATCAAATAAGTTTACAGGTCAAGAAAAAAGTCACAGGAAGTTTGTCACTCATCATCGCGGCGGTTGCGCTGGTATTTGCCTTTGAACTGATCAAAGACCTGGAGCGTTCGGCGGGCAATGCCGGTCCAGCCGAAAGCGCGCCGGGCGAAGCGGGCGCCCTCGACCGTGAGTGTCTCGCGCAACCAGGGGTATTGCATGGGCATGCTGAGCATGGCGGCAAACTCAGCGGGGCGTTTGGGGTCTGCCACAAGCGCGTGTTTGCCGAACTCGATTTGTTGGAACAACCCGCCGTGCGTGGTGAGCACGGTGGGTGTGCCGCAGGACATGGCCTCGACCGCGGTCATACCAAAGGGTTCGTAGCGTGAGGGCAATGTGAAAATACCCGGCGCGCGGTAATAGTCCGCGAGGTCTTCATCATCAATGTAGCCCAGCCACTTGATCGACCGCCCGATGCCGGCGTCGGTCGCAATTTTTTTCCACTTGCTGATGAGTTTCTCGTCTTGCGCAGAGTTGGCACCAGCCGCGAGAACCAGACGAGCCTTGGGCTGAAGTTTTTTCAGGTGGGGCAAAGCCTTAATAATAAGGTCATAACCCTTGTTATGCGCAGCTCGACCCACGACATAAACATCGGTTTCGCGCATCTTAAGCTTCTTGCGGATCGCCTCAAGCTGCAATGGAGGGGCGGGCGTAAACCGGGCTTCGTCGATTCCCGGAGGGATCATGGTGATGTGATCATTGGGGAGCTGGTATTCGCGCTCGACTAGGTCCACTTGCTGTTCACTGGTGGCGATCACATGATCACAAGAACGGAAAAGCAAAAATTCTTTCTGGATGCGCTCATCAAAGCGCAGGCTCCCGCCTTCACCGGCCTCTTTCGCGCCTTTCATACGTTGTCGCTTCCACCAGCCCAGCGAGTGCGGCGTGTGGATGTGAGGGATCTGCAACTCCTCAGCGATTTTTTGGCCCGACACGCCCGCGTCCCAATAGTGACTATTGACAAAGTCGTACTTCAGCGCTTTTTTGCGGATGATCGCCAATGTATTGGTGACAAAATCACCAAACCAATCATGCATGTCTTCTTTGCGGATGAAATGCTTCCCGCCGAACGGCACGCGCCAGACACGGAGGTTGGGATTGATCTTGTCTTGTGCGGGCTGGCCCTCAAATTGTCGGGTCAGGACATCGACTCTATAGCCCAGCCGGGCGAACCGTTTGGCCAGTTCCAGCACAAAAACAACCTGCCCCCCCGTATCGGGTTTTCCGAGTTCGGGACTGCCTGCAACGTAGCCGTGCAGGGAAATCATGAGGATCGAGCCATTGGACTGCGGTGACACAGATAGCTGCATTCTGATTAAAGAGTCAGACTGAGAGTAGACACAGTATACATGTTGATTTATTCCCTCTGGCCGATCCCAGGTGAATCCCATACACCAAAGTGTTCCAGGCCTTCCAGAACACCTGCGGCATGATGGGCATTGGCGTGGTAGCTGGATTCAGATGGCATGCCTTGGAGCAACTCCGTTCGCGCATTGCCCACAGCGATGGCGTGCGGCGCCACCTGAAACATCGCCAGGTCATTGGCTGAGTCACCCGCCACCACCAGAAGCGTCTGGGCGTCAACACCGAGCAACTTGGCCAGAAACAACGTGGCATGGTCTTTCCCCCCCCGGGGAGGAAGAATGTCCAGATCGTCCTGACCCGAAGCAATCACGCGACACGGCAGGGCCAAACGCTCGAGCTCCGTGATGACCTGGGCCTGCGCCTCTCCACGGGGCACCGCAAAGCTGGCTTTGTGTTCCGTCTGATATTCATCGTCATGAGCACGATGGCCACAGGACAATACGGCATTGACGATCGCTGCCCGCGGCCAGTTTGAGAATTGTTCCGTCCACGCCTGCACACACTCGCCTTCTACCCTGATCTGCGTCCCCATCGCTGTAATGATCGCATCAGGTGTGAAGTTCTTAGGAAAAACCTGGCGTAGTGTCGCATCGACGCTGTCCGCGGGACGGCTGGAATTGAGCGCGACAAAAAGTCTAGGCTGTCGCTTTGCAACCTGTTGCACGAAATCCTGCAGGGCAGATGCGTCGCCGGTCAGTGTGTCGTCCACGTCACTGATCAGCAGCCACTGGTTGGGTTGTATTTTTCCCAAATTACTCAATGCGTTTTTTTTCGGGCTGGCCGTCAATCAGGTCTGTTGGCACCATGTCCGGCGGCGGTTGTGTCGTGATTGACGTGTACATCGGTCCGCTCGGCTCTTCCTGCTCGGGTGGGTATAATTTTTCCACACTCATGTGGCGTAAAACAATCTGTGCGGATTCGGTATAGAAGCCCAGCTTTCCATCGCCATAGGCATCATCCACAAGGCTCAATATTACATACCCATTGATGGATACTTCCAGATACATGCCATGCGCCAGCACTTCCAGGTCCCATGGCCCCTCGTCACGACTGACGAAATACCCCGCCTGCAATTGCTCATAAGTAAATGCGTGCTCTGACTCGGCTGGCCCGTTCACCCCCCACGCCCGCAGTTGCGCCACCCCCTTGAACAAGTCTAACGACAAGTAATAGCCATCGCCGTGAGCGTTCACACGCAGCACCATGCCACACTTCCCCGACCCTTCCAGACCGATCTGCGCGCGCAGTCTGAAACTTTCAAAATCATTCGGCAGCAAGAAAGCTTCGTATCCACTCGGGCACCCCAAATGCATCTCTTCCTGGGAACCCTTGGAATACGCCAAGGGGTTATCAAACAGGCGCTCCAATTTATCGGGGATGGAAACCGTGCATTGATGTTGCACAAGCGCGTCAAAACCGCCGTATGACTTTAGCCGTAGTCGACCGGTCGAGTCTGTCACCAGATGCTTCGGCGGAGGCAATAATTTTTTGGTGATGTCTTTGCCAAAATGGTTTTCTTGTTTTGTGAAAAAATTAAAGAGCAGCCACTGATCGCCGAACTGACAGCCACGCGCCGCATAATTGCCACTGGGTAACAAGACGTTGTCAAAAAAGTTCAGGTAAGGCCCATCCAACTCGTCCGCATACCAGTAATGGACTTTCGTATCTTCGCGGATAGACCCCAACAGAAAATACCGGCCATTGATTTGCAATAGATTAGGCACCTCTACGTCATCGTAGATCCGTGGCTGGTGCAATGGGGGCTTAAACTCAAAATTCCCCGGAGAAACTTCATCGGCCACACACACGCATCCTCGTCGCACTAAGGGGCCTGTGTTGACGCGGGCCGATGCGATCAACATCCGCCGGCCACTCTCTGGGTCCTGATAAAAAAATGGATCTCGGAAACTCACCCATCTTCGGCCCTCATCGACACTTGATTCGTAGTACGAACTCGATACCTCCAGCGGATATCCTTCACCATCCACACGATTCCAATTCAGCAAGTCAGTCGATGTCGCCAGCCCCACACGCTGTACCCGCCCATATTCGTGACGGCTGAGTCCTGTGTAAAACATGCGCCACCGCCCCGGCTGGTAGGGGTCTGGGCTAACGTGCATTGTCCACAGCATGTCATCATCCCATGCACCGGGTTCACCGACATACAGCGCGTTTTTCACACGGCGCCAACTGAGCCCGTCGTTGCTTACGGCATGAGCGATAAAGTCATGGTTGGGCAACACCAGATGAAAGAGGTGAAACACACCGTCGTGGTAAAGCACGTCAACGTCGCCGATGTCGGATCGCAAAAAGCCGTGGGATGCATACATACGCTTACCATAAACTTCTTTGGATGTTTCGTCTAAGTCAACTTTCGAAAAAGGTGCCGGGCACTGACTTATTTGACTAAGTCGTCCAACGACAGCTTGTGGCCGGCAGCGGGCATTTGGGAATCGCGCCTGGAAGGCGCTCCTACGGAAATTGTGGGCGACCGGTTTGGGTCAACAGCCGGCATTTTACCTTAGTTCAATCGACCGGCGGCTATGCGAAGCTTATACCGGCCATACCCCTGTCTAAATTCTAGTTGTCTGTGGATCCAGGACGATCATACCCTGCCGCTTTGAGTCGGCCGAGATAAGCGCGCCATTTTTCATCCTGTTGCGCGCCTAGTTCGAACAAATATTCCCACGTATATAGGCCGGTATCGTGGCCATCATCAAAAACGAACTGCAACGCGTAATACCCGATTGGTTCAATTGAGGTTACCCGCACATTCTCCTTGCCGGTTTGTAGTACCGCCTGGCCGGATCCGTGCCCTCGAACTTCGGCAGACGGTGAATAGACACGAAGGTACTCGAACGGAAGGTCAAAGGATGTCCCGTCCTCATACTCCAAGGTGATTTGGCACGATGCTTTTCGAAGTCTTATGGTGACGGGAATTTCGCTCATCGTAGTGTTCGCTGTTCTTCTCTTAGGTCCCAAGGTCATCCCTATCGGGTCAGTAGCGGAAATTATACCGCGAACCAGGCGACCGTCTCAGAACGGCCAGAAAGCGACATTCCCCGGGTTCCAGTGAAGGTCGCAAACGCAGCAACTCCGGTCATTCGTAATGATCGAGTTCAGCGGCGGTCGAAGGCCGGCCGCTGCAACGAAGGGTTAGACCTGATCACGCTCTAGCCGGATGTCCACTTCTCGTTCAACATACTGCCACTCAGGTATAGCACGCAATGCAGCAAGGAGATTGTTGAACCGCACCTCATCAGATGGCGCGTACTCGAACCAAGTGATGAAATCGAACGGCTCGTTCTCCGAGAGATCACGGCAGTGATGGAGCCTTCTAGCCAGCGTGGGAAAATGCTCCAGTCCGATTTTTGTGTGGTGAGATTGCTCCTTGAAAATGCTCAGGCGTTCCTCTTGTGTGAGTGCCCACCAGGCCTCGTTCTTGCGAATCAGGATCAGCGCCGCGCACGTTGCCTCCGGGCGCCCAAGATCGAGCAGCTTGGCGACGATTTGACGCCTTTCCTCGCGATCGGCATACCGCTCATTGCTTGTTATTCCACGAAGAACCCAGGACGCATGTGGATCGGATGGAATCTCTGAGCCGGAAGCGATATCGACCCCTACCACCGCTGGCAGTGGCTCGCCAACTATCACTTCCATTTCGGTGACACGCCAGAGGCCTGTCGCACCACCAATGAACGAAAACAATCGCGCGGGCATATCAACTTTCCTCAGTAAGGCCTAACTATTAGCGGGTGGGTGCGAGCCATATCACGGCGAAGTATCCCAGTGAGCCAATTCTTCGAAATTCTCATGGCGACTCCCCTGTTTTTATGGTTTTTTGGAATCAGCGGACTCGATTTCGGCTTTGATATAGGATCAGTCTAGTCCATATTTCCTTTGTCCGCTTTGGGTCCATTGCAGCCCTTTCAATTCGGGAAATACTAGCATCGGAACGGCTGCAGAGTTTACCGTCAACAAAATGAGTCAAATATGAAAGCCATCGGATACAACAAAGCAGGTCCTATCACGGCTGAAGACGCCCTTGTCGAAATTGACGCACCAGTGCCGAAATTCGGTGCCAACGATCTCTTGGTCGAGGTTCGCGGAATATCGGTAAACCCGGTTGACACGAAAGTTCGCGCCAACGTTTCGCCGGACGCTGGAACGAAAATTATCGGCTATGATGCGGCCGGCATTGTGAAACAAGTCGGGGACGGTGCCAGCTTGTTTGAAGTAGGCGATGAAGTTTTCTACGCCGGCGATCTCACAAGGCCTGGTACGAATTCTGAGCTGCACGTTGTTGACGAACGCATCGTTGGAAAGAAACCAGCGACGCTTGATTTCGCGGATGCAGCAGCGCTGCCCCTGACATCAATCACGGCATGGGAAATCCTGTTCGACTGCTTTGCCCTGAAGGAAGGACATGGAGAGGACGATGCGCTTCTCATTATCGGCGGCGCCGGCGGTGTAGGCTCGATCCTGATTCAGCTGGCAAAGCAGCTGACTGGCCTGACGGTTATTGCAACAGCATCCCGACCGGAAACCGTCGAGTGGGTCAGGAAGATGGGGGCCGACCACGTTATTAATCACAGGGAGTCGCTGACTGACCAGGTACGTGAGTTAGGCCGGACGCCCCGCTTCGTGGCATCGCTTACGGCCTCAGATCAACACTTCGATTCGGTTGTTGAGCTGATCAAGCCGCGCGGCCATATAGCCATGATTGACGACCCAAAGTCTTTGAGTATCAACGCGATCAAAACGAAGTCGCTCTCCTTCAGCTTCGAGTTCATGTTTACCCGCTCGATGTTCCAGACAGATGATATGGTGAAACAGCACGAGCTCCTGGATCGGGTTTCCCAGCTGGTCGATGACGGAGTTTTGGTTACGACGGCGACGAAGAACCTCGGCAAGATAGGTGTTGCGTCGCTTCAGTCAGCGCACGCTCTGCAGGAGAGCGGCCGAGCGGTTGGAAAAACCGTGCTTGATGGATTTCCAGAGGTGGTATGACACATGACAGACGAACTCGAATTTTCGGCCAGATTCGCTCAAGCAATTGTTGACGGCGATTCAAAGGCCGCACACATGATGTTGTCAGACGACCTGGGTGCTGCAATCGCAGCGACGGACCTCTCGTCGCAATTCGAGTCGTTGGCAGAGGACATGGGCGGCGTCACGGCGATCGGCACACCAATGGTAATTTTGAAGGAGTGGCCGGATATGTCGGCAAACGACCGGGCGATAGTTTACGTGCCACTCGAGGGCGATGTCTTCTCCGAAGCAATAACAGTGACAATTTCTCAATTCGACGATGCTTTACGCATATCGAAGATCGAATGGGGACGACCCTGAAACGTCAGCAAAGAAACTAGGCCGCGCGCAAACTTGTCCCGGCGCCATCTGATTGAACTGTCGTGCCTCGGGTGCGGTGAAGAGAGGAGATTCCTATGTTGCACCGAATACTGCTGTTTGTTTCGATCGTCGCAGGATTGGCCGGCTGCGGTGTTGCGGACCAGGACCCCGCTACGGCTCCTGATGCTGTTGACATTGCGACGGCGGCGGCGGACGAAAGTACCGCAAAGATCGATACTGAGCGATTGTCGGCCATCGTCAAGGTCCTGGCTTCCGATGATTTCGAAGGTCGGGCGCCCGGAACGCCCGGCGGCAGAAAGACCGTCAAATACCTGATCGGGCAATTTGAAGACCTGGGTCTCGAACCGGGCGGCAAGAACGGCTCCTGGGTCCACGCAGTGCCGTTGATCCGGACCCAGGTGCAGACACCCGCACCCATGAATTTCAGCGTTGGCGGCGCGACGCAGACGCTGGAGCAGCAGACCGATATCGAAGCCAGCACCGTGCGGCCGGTCCAGTCGATCGCGATTGATGCGCCCGTCGTATTCGTCGGTTTCGGTGCTTACGCGCCCGAGCGCGACTGGGATGACTATGGTGATATTGACCTCAATGGCAAGGTCGCGCTTTATCTTGTCAACGATCCTGATTTTGCTGCTGCGCCTGACGAACCCGCTGCCGGGCGATTCGGAGACCGCCGCATGACCTATTACGGACGTTGGGCGTACAAATATGCCGAAGCGGCCCGTCGCGGCGCCACAGCCGCACTGGTAATCCACGAAACGGAGGCAGCCGGTTACGGCTGGAATGTTGCGTCATCGTCGCCGGGTGAAAACTACGCGGTGGTACGAGACGAGTCCGAATCGGATCCGGTTACGTTGCAGGGGTGGCTGCATGGCGATGCGGCAGCCGACCTCCTCAGTGCGGCCGGTTACGATCTCGACGAGTTGCGCGTTCGCGCACGCAGTCCGGAATTCGAGGCATTCGAGCTTGATGACGTCACTTTTGGCGCCGATCTGTCGGTAAAGGTGGAGACAATCGAGAGCAGCAACGTGCTCGCCAAATTGCCCGGTGCAACCCGTCCCGATGAGATATTAATGGTATCGGCGCACTGGGATGCCTATGGCCTCGGAGAGCCTGATGCGCAGGGCCGTACGATGCGGCCGGGCGCCAATGACGACGCTCTCGGGACGGCCGGTGTTCTCGAGATCGCCCGTGTCCTTGCGAGCGGCCCGGCGCTGGAGCGCAGCGTTGTGTTCGCGGCCTGGACCGCAGAGGAGAGCGGCCTGCTGGGGTCGGAGGCCTACGCTAACGATCCCGTCTATCCGCTGGAGAAGACTGTCGCTAACCTGACGCTGGATATCCTGCAGACTGCCGGCCCGGCCCGCGACGTGATCCTCGTCGGCGAAGGCCAGAGCGACCTGGAGGACGATCTCGCAAACGCGGCTGCCCGCCAGGGGCGCGTTGTGACGCCCGAGAGCCTGCCGGAAAATGGATTGTTCTTTCGTGCCGACCACTTTTCATTGGCACGGCGAGGTGTGCCGGTGCTGTTGATCATGGCTATTGCAGGCGGCGCGGATCTGGTCGAGGGCGGACGGGAAGCGGGCGATCAGTGGATCGCCGATTACATCGGCAGCTGCTATCACCAGACCTGTGACGAGTGGAGCCCCGACTGGGACCTGCGCGGTGCCGCTGAGGACATTGAGCTTTTCAGAATCATACTCGAAGATTTGGGTAACTCGACACGCTGGCCGCAGTGGAAGGCAGGCTCGGAGTTCAAAGCAATACGAGAGCAACGCGCGAACTAGGCTTCGCCCTGCTTCAGTCCACCCGTCAACACGAAGACCTGAAAGTCCTTCTGTTTGAGTACGAAGGCCGCGGCTGAACTGCGCCGGCCGGTATCACAACAGACTACGTACTGTTTTCCGCGGTCCAGCATATTGAGCTTATGACGAAAAACGTAAAGCGGCATATTCAGGGCGCCATCTTTATGGAAGACCTTGAATTCACTCGGCAGGCGGACATCGAGCCATTGACCGCCGTTGGCAACAACCTTGTCCGCTTCATCCTGGTTTAACCACTCGAGCATCGGTTCTTTTAGCAGCGCCTGAAAGTCTTCTTTTCCCAATCGCATCAAGACGCCGTCCGTCTGCATCGTTACTGTCGCATTGCACTTTGCTTCTGAGAGCAACGCTTCGTCGCCGAATGTGTCGCCGACTGTCAGCTGAGCCAGGTCGATGCCCTTGTCACTCAAAGGCGTCTCGCGTGTCACCATGCAACGGCCGCGACTGATGACATAGAAATAATCGCCGGCATTGCCCTGCTTGATAACGACGTCGCCCGCTTTAAAGTTGACCTGCTCGAGGCGCATGAAGATCGTCTGAATATTTGCCGGCGGTATGTTCTGGAAAGCTTTGACATGAAGAAAGGAGGCCATCCAGTCTCCGGTCTCCTTAAGTTTTTCGGTGCCGAAGTCACCAACCTCATAGATACCGGTCTGATCCCAGGTCAATGTCACATCCAGAAATTCACTATCTATGCTGATGTACTTGACGTCGTCCGCCGCTACGGCAGTCCGTTGGCGTGGCAGTACGGGATCGATCGGGCTACGCGCTTCATCCGTACCGCCAGCGATGGTTTGAACGACTTTGTCGCCCTCCACGAGTCCTATCGTTCCGGACAGCACATAGACCGTCTGCTTATGTGTATCGCCTTTCTTGAAGAGAGTCTGTCCGCGGCTTGCTTCTCGCAATTCGATCTTGTCGAGAATCGCGCGGAGGGTATCCGTCTTCAGCCCATTCAGCGGGATGAGGCTCCTGAGTTGAGCTGTGTCGAGTTTTTTGGCCATAGCGCGCTGAAGTGTCCTCTCCCGGAGGAGTTCCGGTCCGGGATGCGTCGGAGTCTAGCATGAGATGAATGCCTGCTGTCCTAAGGTAATATTATCCTGGCCATGCGCTATGAGGTGAAAGCTTATGCCGAATGACCAGGACTTTATCGAGTTCGTTGTTGACCAGGTGCGGAACGGATGTGATGCGACGTACCGCCATATGTTTGGCGGGACGACGCTGTATGTGAATGGCAAAGTGGTCGGACTGATCTGCGATAATCAGCTGTTCGTCAAACCGACCGAGCCGGGCCGTGCTTACATTGGGGCAGTCGTTGAAGCGCCGCCATATGAGGGGGCTAGAAACTCGTTCCTCATCGGGGATGAGATTGAAGATGGGGACTGGCTGACCGAGCTGCTGTTAATTACGGAAAATGAACTTCCGGCGCCGAGGCCGAAGAAGAAACGCAAGAAGAAGGGGTCGTTCTAATTACGTTGTTTCTTTTGCCTTCCGGGCGTCACCTCGACCGTCTTCGGTGACACCCACATCGTAATAACGGCGCGGAATACGAGTTTGCTGCCCGTATCCGTAACGGTAACCGTGACCGGCATGTCAGCCGCCCCGGCGAACGTTGGTATCGGATCAAATTTTGCGACGGCTTGCAGGTCTGTCTCGGCCTTCGAGATATATTCCACGGTCATACCTTTCGGAATCCAGCGATAGCCAGAGGGGACTGTCACCTCGGTCATGGTCCCGCCGGCCAGCTCGGCCATGTTGCACATCGCGATGGCGTGAACAGTACCAATGTGATTGAGGACCCGCCGGCGCTTTTTCACGCGCACCTCGCAAAACCCAGGGCGCAGGTCGACGAACCTCGGTCTTATGCTGCCGAAGTAGGGAGCTTTCCAACAGACGAGCCGGGCAAATATCCATTTTCCGGCGGGCTTCCTGGACAGACGCTGCCAGGCGGCCAACGTAGAATTGAGTTGCTTCATCAGAGCCTTTCTTCGCAGCAAAATCGCGACGCAGTCGGTCGAAATCCAGTTATCGAGACGCTTATACTTTAATGGATTTTGTTGCCTATGAGTCACAAAAGACATGTGCGAACTATTTGCAATGTCGAGCCGGTACCCTACATCGGTCGGTTTTTCGCTGGAAACGCTCGCCCGTCGCGGCGGACACGACGGGCCCCACAAGGATGGCTGGGGCGTCGCGTATTTTGAGGATCACGACGTGTTTCTGCTGCGGGAGTCGAGACCCGCTGCGGAAAGCGGCCTGGTAAGATTCATGGAGAAGAACGGGCCGCCGAGCAACCTCGTGCTCTCACACATTCGCCTGGCAACCCAAGGCGAACCGGCGTTGCGTAATACGCAGCCGTTCCAGCGCGAACTTGGCGGACGCGCGCATGTATTCGCTCACAACGGCAACATGCCGGGCATCAAAGAAAAATGTTGCCTTGATTCACAGCGATTTACGCCAGTCGGCGATACCGATTCGGAATTGGCGTTCTGTTGTCTGCTCGAGCGGCTCGGAAAACTGTGGGACCATTCAACGGACGGGGCGCCGTCAGTCGATGCGCGCCTCGAGATCGTGGCCAATTTCGCCGCATGGTTGCGACCGCTCGGCGCATTCAATTTCGTTTACTCTGACGGCGACGCGCTATTCGTTCATTCGCACCGCAGGACCCAGAGCGACGGCGAAACCCGGCCACCGGGACTGCACCTGCTCGTCCGCTCAAGCAACGAGCAGGCCGTCGACCTGAGCCAGTCCGGAATCATGCTGGCCCCCGTGGCTCAGGAGCTGGCGCTCGTCGCCAGCGTGCCGTTGACCGACGAGCCGTGGGAGCCGATCGGCGAGGGCGAGGTCATTGCACTGACGCAGGGGATGGTCTGGGTACGAAAGCCGGCTGCGGCTGCCACCGCAGTGTGACGATAGCGCTCTTGTGCATGAAAAGTTAGATGCTCGCGCATGCTCTGCGGTAAATCTGATTCGCTCTTGTAGGGCATCGTAAAACCGCTTGCTCCGCTTATTCGTTTTCACTGGCGACCCGCATACCGATGTGGCCGTCGGGCTCGATTTCAATACTGAAATTAATGGGACGACAGCAAATCTGGCAATCCTCTATATAGTCTTGTTGAGGAACGGAGGGGTCGACTAGTACGCCGATGCTCTCTCCGCAATAGGGACATTCGACGTGTCGTTCACTGAGCTCCCTCATTCGTATCTAGTCTCGCGCACCGTCGTGCGTCGGGGCATCGCCAAACCGTCGCGGACGAACCCAAAACCAGCTGGCGACAACGGCGGCGGCGAAAGTTGTGTAACAAACAGTGAATACCCACGCAGGCGCTTGGTAATAAAGAATGGCCTCGAGCCAATGCGAAATGAAAGAACCGGAGTACACCGCGGAGCCCGCGCGTTCACGCAGCGTCATTTCCCAAGTTGTAAGCGGGCAAATCACACCAACCCAGGACTGCATTACGACAATGCCTATTGCAGCCAGGTGTGTGACTCGGAACCATGGGTTTAGTATCCATGCCCAACCAAGAAGTTTCCCGACAAGAATCAGCACCAGGCCAAGGACGACAAACGCAACGAACAAGACGTGACTCAGAAGAAGAACGTCTGCGGCGAGTAGAAACAGGAAGTCGGACTGCATCTATCTTTGTCTCTGCATCTGGTTGAGAAGTTCCTCCGCTTCAAGCCGGCGCCGGATGTCAGGGTCTTGCCAGCTCGGTTGGGACTCGAAGGCCCCGATATAGTCGTCCGAAAAACCGTGGTAACGCGCCCCCTCGATAACCATCGATTTGTACCAGTCGTACGGCAATAATTCTCGGACGATATGCGTGCTTGCGGCGGCGTAAGTGAAAACATCATATGCCTTGTTGGCCACCCTTACATTGTATCGGGCGTGGTCGTAGCCCTTGCCGAGTCCCTCCGCGGCGTCGAGCAGGTGTTTTTCGACCATAGGAATTTTGTAGATAGCGACATGCGCGGC
The DNA here is from genome assembly GCA_947258485.1 of uncultured Woeseiaceae bacterium. Taxonomy (GTDB): domain Bacteria; phylum Pseudomonadota; class Gammaproteobacteria; order Steroidobacterales; family Woeseiaceae; genus UBA1847. The sequence goes on along the minus strand of CAMYIS010000294.1, from coordinate 20,442 downwards.
GCTATCCGTACACTCGCTCATGGCCAGGTTGCACTTGCTCGAACCGTCATGACTGCGCTTCGAAAACGAAACGTCATAGCCGTCCAGACGCGTCGTTGTAACGAGTCTTGCGTGCGGAACGCGCTGGATAAGGCGATACGGATGCAGATTCGAACCGTAGGCAAGGTAGTGCAGGATATCCCTCGCCGTGCGCATGGTTTTCTTGTTATTTGCGAGCGCATTCATTTGCAGGCAGTCTAGCATTGCAGACGATGCGTCTGACGGACTGCAGGTATGAAACAGCCCCCTTCAAATTTGCCGCTCAGGCTGCGGAAGAAACACGGATCCGGCGTACGCCGCGATATCAGTGCGGCAGACGGCGAGCGTCTGGTTCTTGCACAGTCGTTCCGATACGGCCTCTTCGCAGGGGTAATTACGATCGCGATCTTTTCAGTGCTTTGGGTCGCGTTGTCGTCCCTGACCAACCGGGTTTTTCCATGGATGACCGTGGTGCTCGGCGCCATGCTGGGGTTTGCGGTACGACGCGCCGGCCGCGGTGTCGATTGGCGGTTTCCCGTGCTCGCGGCAGGGCTTACGCTGCTTGGCGCACTGCTGGCCAACATTGTCGTCGCCGCTTCTTATACGGCAGAGACCTTCGACACAGGAACGCTACAGGTATTGCGCGCAGTTACGAGCATGACCTGGCCCGTGTTCTTCGACGAGGTGCTTACCGCAGCCGATGGTTTCTATGCGCTGTTTGCCGCCGGTCTTGCCGCTTTCCTTGCAAACAGGCAGCTCACGCGATCGCAGTACTATGCTTTGCGCTTGTGGCGTTCCGAATCAGACCGGCATCACTAAGGGGTTGTCGCTGGCAATCGCCGAGCCTTTGAACGAGGCAAGCTGCTTGACCACCAGCTGCTCGATGTCCTGGACGGCATTGGCGATGCCGAGGAAAAATGCGGGCTCCCGGCGCAAGAGGGACCAGTTTCCGGTCTCGAGAATACGAACCAGGTGCGTAATGTTGCTGCGGATAGCTTCGATATACGGATTGTGGCCGTTGTACAGGACCTCGATGTAGCGATAGACCCGATTGAACTTGGAGTTCAGTCGTTCACGCATGACCTGCTGGTAGAACGCGGGCGTCTTTTGCAGCAAGTCTTTGCCGGACTTGTATCGGACCATGTATTCGCCAGGCGCGGCATTCTCTACAGCGACGCCGCCAACTACAAACTCCTTGTACAGCCGATCCCGGCACTTCTCGAGGTAGCAACGGTCGGCCATTTGCGCGATCAGGTCTGCGGTGCCAATGAGGTGCCCGCAAATAACGTCGCGTGGGTCGTCCAGTTCTATTTTATCGAGGTCCAGCTCATAGCCGGTGAAGTGCACGATCATGCTGCTGATACCCACATCTTTGGCCAGGCCAAGGTCCGGCAGGTAGCGTCGTAGAAAATCGGCGCTTCGCGAGACGTGATAGAGCGTGAACTCCGCACCGTTCGTGAAGTCCTTGTCACGTTCCTCGTGTCGAATGTAGCCGGAGTCGTGGAACAGCGATGTGATGATGGCCATTTGTGCACGCGCCGCACCAAGCTTGTCAGGCGGCTCGACACTGCGCTCGTAACCGGCAACGAGACGGGCGAGCGCCAGGGTCATGTCGAGCGTGTGCTGCATGTCATGATAGGTCGTGTCACAGCCCTTGTAGCCGGGATAACGACCCGTAAAAAGGCGCTCGAAATCGTAGAACGCCAGCCAGAGTTTATCGAACGATGTACCGGGAAAAGTCTGAAAAAATAATTCGTGTACTGCATCCCGTACCGCTGCAGGATTGCTAACCTGCACGGTATTGGTGACGTCGTAATCGTTACGGCGATCCTGAGACATCGTGCTCCTGCTTTTTTTCTTTCCATGATACATGGTGGGCCCGCTGCTCACAGTTAGAAAACCGGCAATATGTTATGTCGGTTTTCTTTACGCATCATCACAATTCGAACTCGGCGACAACCGGGGCGTGATCCGACGGACGCTCCCAGGCGCGTGGTTCCCTGTCCACATAACTTGCGGTGCAGCGTTCTGTCATTGCCGCGCTGGTCAGAATCAGGTCGATGCGCAGGCCGGCATTACGACGAAAACCGGCGGCTCGGTAATCCCACCAGCTGAACGATTTCTCAGGCTGGTCGAACTTGCGAAATACGTCGGTCAGCCCGAGATCGAGTAGCGCTTTTAGCGCCTCGCGTTCGCGCGGACTGCAGAGAACCGCGTCACCCCATTTCTCAGGATCGTAAACATCTTCGTCGGCGGGAGCGATATTGAAATCGCCGAGCACAACGACGTTTTCGTGCTGCTGTAGCTCCACTTGCAGAAAGCTCCGGAGTGACGCAAGCCAAGCGAGCTTGTAGTCGTACTTGTCCGAACCGACTTCGGATCCGTTAGGTACATAGAGGTCGATCACACGGACGTTGCCGATAGTACTGGCGAGGATACGTCGCTGCGGGTCCTCGTATCCCGGGAAGTCTGTGACGGGATCGGACGCCGGGCTCTTACTGATGACGGCGACGCCGTTATAGGTCTTTTGTCCGCTTGCAATGGAGTGATAACCCAGCTCCTGCAGGGCGTCGGATGGAAACTTTTCCGTGGCCACTCGATGACATGGGGCTGTCGCACGTTCATCGAGTTGATGTTCCAGGTTGCGATCTTCACTAAGGCTGGATTCCGTTCTGCCGTAGCAGCGCGTCAATTGTCGGTTCGCGGCCGCGAAAGGCAACGTAGGCTTTCATGAAGTCGCGACTTCCGCCTATTTCGAGTATCTCGTGTCTGAATCGTTGCGCCGTAGCCTGGTCGAATATCCCGGCTTCGGCAAAGGCGGCAAACGCGTCCGCCGCCAGGACTTCGGCCCATTTGTAACTGTAGTATCCGGCCGCATAGCCGCCAGCGAAAATATGCGAAAACGCATGGGGAAAACGATTGTAATCGGGGTGGCGGATCAAGGCTACTTCATCGCGCACTTCGGCCAGTGTCTCAAGCACGCGCGGCGGTTTTTGCGGATCGTATTCCGCATGTAATCTGAAATCGTAAAGCCCGAGTTCGAGCTGGCGGATCATCGCGAGTGCGGCGCCGGCATGACGGCTTGCGTCGAGCTTGTCGAACAACTCGCGCGGCAGCGGCTCGCCGTTCTCGGCGTGTGACGAGCAAAGCGTCAACACGCGGTAGCTCCAAGCGAAGTTTTCCATGAACTGGCTCGGTAACTCCACGGCATCCCACGGAACGCCATTGATGCCGGAAATACTCGGAAAGCCGATCCGCGTAAGCAGGTGATGCAACATGTGTCCGAACTCGTGGAACAGCGTTACGACGTCGTCGTGAGTCAGGAGTGACTGGCCGTCTCCATTGGGCGGCGGGAAATTGCAGACCAGGAAACCAACGGGTAAATCGAGCGTTCCGTTGAGCTGCTGGCGGCCGATGCATTCGTCAATCCAAGCGCCTGCGCGCTTTCCATTTCGTGCAAACAGGTCTGTATAAAAACCACCCAGTATCTCGCCGCCAGGCTCGCGAACCGTGAAATAGCGAACGTCCTTGTGCCAGGTTTCGACGCCTTCGTCTGGCGCCAACTCAACGTCATAAAGTTTTGCGGCGAGCGCAAACAGACCGTTGATCACGGTATCGGCAGGAAAGTACTGTCGCAGCTCCTCGTTGGAGATCGAAAACTCCGACTGCTTGTATTTTTCCAGCCAAAAAGTGACATCCCAGGGCTCGAGCCCGATCCCGGCGAACGCCGACAGGTCGGCATACTCCTGCTCGGCGGCGCTGCGCGAGTGTGTTGCAAGCTCGCGGAGGAAGCCGATAACCTGGTCCGGAGAATCGGCCATCTTGGTTGCCAGCGAGTAGTGGGCATACGTCGGGAAGCCGACAAGATCCGCGGCCTCGTGACGCAGCGCGAGAATCTTCTCGATGTTTGCGCTGTTGTCCCATTCCTCGCTTTCCCCCTGATCCGATCCGCGAGTTACCCAAGCGCGGTACAGGGTCTCCCGAAGACCGCGATTGTCGGCATGTTTCATGACAGCGTCGTAGGTCGGGTAGTCAAGCGACAGTAACCAGCCGTCGAGTCCTTTGAGCGCCGCGTCTTCGGCTGCCCTGGTGATGGCTTGCTGCGGCAGTCCAGCCAGCCCGTCGATGTCGGTCAGGTGTAAATTCCACGCGTCCGATGCGTCCTGCACGTTGTGCTCGAAATTCGCCTGAGTTGCCGCAAGCTCCTGCATGATGGCCTTGAAGCGGTCTTTGGCCTCATTTTCGAGGTCGACTCCAGCCAAATGGAAGTCGCGCAAGGCGTGCTCGACAGCGCGGCGACTCGCCCGGCTGGCATCGTCGGGCAAGGTCTTTCCGACCTCTGCGTAGGCACGCTGCAGCCGTTCGTTCTGTGATATTTCGGTGCCATGCTCGGTCAGTAAAGGCAGCGCCTGGTTATAAGCCTCACGCCAATCCGTTGATCCAAGTACACTTTGCAGATGCCTGACGGGGGACCAGACGCGCCCCAGCGTGTGTTCCATCTGTTCGATCGGACTGACCAACGAGTCGATGTCGGGCTGACTATTGGTATCGAGTAACTCATCGAGCTTTGCTCGATGGTCGGCGATGACCTTTTCGATTGCGGGCACGACGTGCTCCGGCGTAATTTCGTCAAAACGGGGCAGCGTTGAGGTGTCGAGCAGAGGGTTATTCATAAAGCGGGTTGATATCTGTTTTCTGGCGCACAATATTAACACGGGCTGCCGGTGGCGCCGCGCGTACAAATTGACTTAACGACGGAGAAAAATGTGACGGACAAATTCGATCTGCTCGTGATCGGTGGTGGCAGCGGCGGACTCGCGCACGCGCAGCGCGCGGCCGAATACGGAGCAAACGCAGCCGTCGTCGAATACGGTCCGCTGGGTGGCACTTGCGTCAATGTCGGATGCGTGCCGAAGAAGATTATGTGGTATTCGGCGCATCAAGCGCACCAGTTGCATCACGCGCCGGACTATGGGTTCGATGTCGTCGTCAAGGGCCACGACTGGGGTGCGCTCAAGTCCCGCCGTGACGCGTATATCAAGCGATTGAACGGAATTTACGCCAATAACCTGGACAAACGCGGTGTGGCTCATATTCAGGGCGGCGCACGTTTCGTTGACGCACACACGGTCGACGTGGCTGGCCGCAGGTACCGGGCCGAGCGCATCGCGATCGCAACGGGAGGCAAACCGATCGTGCCCGATATTGCCGGGGCCGAGCTGGGTATCACCTCAGACGGCTTTTTCGAGCTCGAGGAACGCCCGGAGCGGGTGCTTCTGGTGGGGAGCGGCTATGTATCAGTGGAACTCGCGGGTGTCCTCAATGCCCTGGGGAGCGAGACGCAGGTGGTGGTTCGCAAAGAGGGCGTTTTGCGCAGCTTCGACAAGATGCTGAGCACCGAGTTGATGGAGGCCATGCGAAACAGCGGCATCCGACTCGACACCGGCGTCATCCCCGAGACCGTGGCGCAAACCGGTGACGGGATAGTTCTGCATGCTGCAGACGGGCGCTCTTTCGGACCTGTCGATACGCTGATCTGGGCCGTAGGGCGGTCGCCGAACACAGAAATGCTGGAGGCTGCCAGCGCCGGCGTGCACATGGACGACAAGGGCTTCATACCTACGGACGAATACCAGCAAACCAATGTGGATCATATTTTCGCGCTGGGGGACGTAACCGGTCGTGATGCGCTGACACCCGTGGCGATCGCCGCGGGACGCCGACTTGCCGATCGCCTCTATGGTGGCATGGACGGACGACACCTCGAGTATCACCTGATCCCGACCGTGATTTTCAGTCACCCGACCATCGGCACAGTCGGCATGACCGAAGACGAAGCGCACGCCAGGTTCGGGGATGACGTCAAGGTTTACACGTCGGCATTTATTGGCATGTACTACGCCCTGGGCCAGGACAAGCAACGCTCAACGATGAAGTTGATCACGACCGGCGCCGAAGAGCGCGTCATTGGCTGCCATGTTATCGGCGAGGGCGCCGACGAGATGATGCAGGGGTTTGCGGTTGCAATGCGCATGGGCGCGACCAAAGCCGATTTCGACGACACGGTCGCGATCCATCCGACCAGCGCCGAAGAACTCGTAACTATGCGGTAATCGTCATTTGCTTCAGGACGCTGGCCGTGTCTGGACGCACACCCCGCCAGATACGAAATGATTCTGCCGCCTGTTCGACCAGCATACCCCAGCCCATTACGGACCGGGCCGCGCCGTGTTCGCGCGCCCAGATACTGAACGGCGTGGGCTTCAGGCCGTAGGAAAGGTCGTAACAGACGGTCTGCTGCGATATGGCGGCAGCAGAATCAGGTCGTAGTTTTCGGTGACGGGTACGACGTTGAAGCGACAGGCGGTCACGGGCCCTGAGCGAGAGAAGTGATCGGCAAGCGCCTGGGCTTTGCCCAGGGTCCGGTTTGCGATGCGAAGAGAAGCTGGCTGCATTTCGAGCAGTGGGCCGATGATGCCGCGGGTAGCGCCGCCCGCGCCGAGAACCAGGATATTGGCGCCGTCCAGCGTGAGCTCGAGATTCACGACGAGGTCGCGAAGCAAACCAAAACCATCGGTATTGTCACCGAGAATTTCACCCTCCTTGAACGTGAGCGTATTGACGGCCCCGGCCGTGCTGGCCCGTTCGCTCAGGTGATCAACCAGGCGTGTGACTTCAGTCTTGTGCGGCACGGTGATGTTTAAGCCCTTGCCGCCGGTTCGCTGAAACTGGCGCACGGCAGGTTCCAGCTTTTCCGGGGAGACCTGCAGTAATTCGTACTGCATGTCTTGGCCGGTCTGTATTGCAAACAGGCGATGTATCACGGGGGAACGGCTGTGCGAGATCGGGTATCCCATGACTCCGTAGCGATCCGCCGACATTAGTTCTCCTCCGATAACCAGCGGGCTGCTTCGACCGCGAAGTAGGTGAGTATGGCATTAGCGCCCGCTCGCTTGATGCCCAGCAGCGCCTCGAGTACTGTCGCACGCTCGTCGAGCCAGCCGTTCGCGGCCGCCGCCTTGAGCATCGCGTACTCGCCGCTGACCTGGTAGGCGAACGTCGGCACCTGGTAGACGTCTTTTACGCGACGGACAATATCAAGGTACGGCAGAGCCGGTTTGACCATCACAAAGTCAGCGCCCTCCTGGAGGTCGAGAGCGACCTCGCGCAGCGCTTCGTCACTGTTTGACGGCGCGACCTGGTAGGTCGATTTGTCGCCGCTGCCGAGGTTCTTGGCCGAACCGACTGCGTCCCGGAAAGGCCCGTAGAAGGCCGATGCAAACTTGGCGGCGTACGCGAGGATCACCGTATTAACATGACCGTTTTCCTCGAGCGCGCGGCGCATTGCACCGATACGTCCGTCCATCATGTCGGAGGGCGCAACGATATCGGCCCCGGCCGCGGCATGCGACAGGGTCTGTCTTACGAGCATGGCAACCGTTACGTCATTCAGCACATAACCGCTGTCATCGATGATGCCGTCCTGGCCGTGTGTCGTGTACGGATCCAGTGCGACATCGGTCATGACCGCAAGATCAGGCAGCGCTTTCTTGATTGCGCGCACGGTGCGCTGCACGAGGCCGTCGGAGTTGGCGCACTCGGAGCCATCCAGCGACTTGAGGTCATCGTCAATGACCGGAAACAGGGCAACCGCTGGTATCCCGAGCGAGTAAGCTTCGGTAAGCTCGGGTAGCAAGCCGTCGATGCTCTTGCGCGTTACGCCGGGCATCGATGGGACGGTTTCGGTACGTCCCTTGCCGTCCAGGACAAAAACCGGGTAGATGAAATCGCCGCTCGAGAGCGTGGTTTCCGCCACGAGGCGCCGCAGCGCTGGCGTCCGGCGACTGCGCCGCATGCGTGTCTCGGGGAACTGTCCGGGGGGCGATGCACTCATATCAATCTAGAATAATAAAGAGAAGTTCTTATTTTCCATGTATTTAGCTACGGTTTCCACGTATTAATCACAGTATTGAAGGATTCCGGTAATAAATGCCACATGAGGCGGGTCATCTCGTATGAACACTAGCAGGGCTGAGGCCGCGCGAAGGCGAAGGTTCGACCGCATAGTGGCGGTATTTCACGCCGATATGTACCGCTACGCGGCGTGGCTCTGCAGGGACAAGGCGATAGCGGAGGACGTTGTCCAGGAGGCGTTGCTACGGGCCTGGAAGTCGCTGGATGCGCTGCGCGACGATGCCGCTGCCAAACACTGGCTGCTGACGATCGTACGACGGGAAAACGCCCGCTATTTTGAGCGGCGACGGCTGGAAACGGTTGACATAGATAATTTGACGGCATCTCAGGCGGCACTGCTGGCCGAGGCGCCCAACGAAGAGCTCGAGGAGCTGCGCGAGTCGATCTACGAGCTCGATGACGATTACAGAGAACCGCTGGTTCTGCAGGTCCTGATGGGCTACAGCACCACCGAGATTGGAGAGATGATGGGTCTGAAGCAGGGTGCGGTACTAACGCGCCTGCACCGGGCCCGACTAAAGCTGAAGGAAAAAGTGGCTGACGAGGAACGCTCGTGAGCCCGGTGACCAAATTGATGAACTGCGACGAATACAGGGAAATGATCTCAGCGGATCCGACGTTTGACGGCGGTGCCGGACACCTGTCTTCGTGCGGCGAATGCCAGGCATTTCGACGTGACATTCAGTCGCTGAACCTGAAAATTGCGAAGGCGATGCAGATTACTGTCCCCGAGCTGAAGCTCCTGCAGCTACCCGAGATCGAGACAGAGAACGTAGTGTCCATAGCGGCACGCAAACCGTTCTCGAAACCCGCGTGGTTTGCACTGGCCGCGACGGTCCTGCTCGCAGCGTTCGTTGGTGTTCGCATGTTTGGCGTCGGCGTTCACTATGACTCGCTGGGCGAAGAGGTGCTGGCGCACCTCGATCATGAGCCGGTCGCGCTGAGAGCGTCGAGCACACCCGTCACCGACACTCGCCTTGCGAAGGTTGTGCCCGCGGATGTCGCGCAGCTGGATCACAGCGCGGGGCTGATTACCTATGCTCGTAGCTGCGAGATCAATGGCAAGAGCGTGCCGCACCTGGTCATACAGGGCGAACACGGTCCGGTAACCATCCTTCTGATGCCTGACGAAGCAGTGGCGGAAGCCGTTTCGCTGGATGGTGAGAACGTTCACGGTGTTATCTTGCCGATAGGCGCAGGTAGCATCGCGATCATGGGCGCTCGGGAAGAAAAGCTCGAGCGCATCGAAAAGAGTGTTTTGAATTCAGTGAAGTGGAGTACCTGAGACTCTCTTCATTGACAAACGAGCGCCCGGTTTTGGGCCATAATCCTGGTAGGAGATCTAAAGATGTCAGAAAAGAAAATAGTTAAACCGGTTGCGCTGGCTGTAGGCGCTGCATTGGCGGGAACATTCGCGCTTAGCGGCGCGGTGAACGCAGACTCTGTCGAGAATCCGTTTGCAATGTCTACCTTAAGTGCCGGTTACATGCTCGGCGCGACCGAAGGTGGTTGTGGCGGTGACAAAGGTGACAAGAAAGAAGGCGAAGGCAGTTGCGGTGAAGGATCCTGTGGCGCTGACAAGGAAGGCGAAGGCAGCTGTGGCGAGAAAGAGGGCGAAGGTAGCTGCGGCGAAGGCTCCTGCGGTGCTGACAAGGAAGGCGAAGGTAGCTGTGGCGAGAAAGAAGGCGAAGGTAGCTGTGGCGAAGGCTCTTGCGGAGCTGACACGGATGAGAAGAAAGGCGAAGGCTCCTGCGGGGGCTCTGCTTAAAACCAGCCTCAAAAGTAGTGCAATAAAGCCCGCGCAATTGCGCGGGCTTTTTTATGCAAATAGCTATTTATGCCGGATGACCGCGGAGAATTTGACTGTTAGATTAGGGCTCCAAATTTGCAAAGATACCGCTATGAGTAAAGCTGTCACGCGCTGCAAGTGGGCCGAAGGCGTTAGCCTCGATTACATTGCGTACCACGACAAAGAGTGGGGCGTGCCCGTGTGGGACGATCGAAGGCAGTTCGAATTCCTCGTGCTCGAAGGAGCGCAGGCGGGCCTGAGCTGGTCAACCATACTGAACAAACGCGATGGTTACCGCAAACTGTTTGCAGAATTCGACCCGGAGAAGGTTGCTCGTTTTACGAAAAAACGCGTTGAGAAGTTACTGCTGGATCCGTCTATCGTCAGGAATCGTCTCAAGGTTGAGTCGGCCGTGACAAATGCAAAAGCTTTTCTTAACGTGCAGAAGGAGTTCGGTACATTTTGCGATTACGTCTGGCAATTTGTCGATGGTGAACCGGTCCAGAATGCTTTCGAAAAAGATAGCGAGGTGCCGGCAACGTCGCCGCAGTCGGATGCATTGAGCAAAGATCTCAAAAAGCGCGGATTCAGGTTTGTTGGCAGCACGATTATCTATGCACATATGCAGGCGACCGGCATGGTGAACGACCACGTGACCGGCTGTTTCCGCCACGGGACGTGCGCCGCAATGGCGAAAAACAAGGGATAGCGTGCGACACGCTTGCAATGGAGGCATTTCAGGTTGTATATCTGGTCTTTCCCGCGAATAAACCGAATAAGAGGGATTCACCATGATTGATGCACTGAACGGTAAACTGCCGACTTCGTTCTGGGTATTAGGCGTCATATTTTTGCTCTGGAACTTGCTCGGACTGTTTGGTTACTACACGCAGGTCACGATGACCCCTGAAGTAATGGCCGAGAATTTCACAGAGGCACAGCAGGCGTGGATGATGAACGAGCCGGCCTGGGCGACCTCGGCTTATGCAATTGCAGTTACGGCCGGTGTGATCGCTGCCGCGCTGCTTCTGATGCGAAAGGCGCTCGCCTTGCCGTTCTTCATTTTGTCTTTTGTCGCCGTCCTGGTGCAGGATTTCAACGCGTTCATACTGAGTGACTGGAAGGGCGTGTGGGGAAACAGCGCTTTGTACCTGCCGTCTGTCGTGTTCGTCATTTGCCTCGTTGAGATCTGGTATTCATGGTCTGCGAAAGCAAAAGGCTGGCTGACCTAGGCTGACCTTCGTTGACGGGTGCGGTCAGTTACCAATTGTGATGATCGTCAGCCCGGACAGGCCTTGAGGCGTGTTATGCGAGATGCCGCCCAGGTAGATTGCGTTCGAGGTCAGGCCGGACCAATTGATGGTCACATCCGCCGTTGTGCCGGGGCTCACGAACGCTGGCCCTGATGCACTCATATTGCCCTTGTCGTCGACGATACCGATGGCCCAACCGAGCAGCTGGTAGTTCGCGCCGGGACCGCCGGATACCTGGTCAGTCTCGAATCCATGGATGAGCACGTTATAGAGACCGGCTGCCGGGCGAAACACGTCGAACTGCTCCTCCGACGTCGGTTCGCCGCTCTCACCGATCTTGCGACAGCTCGTGCCGTCAGCGCCGCAGTAGTACACGTACATGTCGAGGTCATCCTCCCCGTCCGTCAGCGCGTCGAACAAGGAGAATCGCAGGTAGAGCTGATCGGCTGGCACCGAGATGACATGCGCCGTCACACCATCCGTGTCTCTAAACGAAAACGTCTTCGTGGGATCGTTATCGACAAAGCCGTTCAGGATGAGCGGCAGGTTAAGGCCGTGAACGCCGGGCGAATAACCACCGTCGTAACCAAACTCGACCTCAAAGCTCGTGGTGCCGGTACCACCGAACGTCGTTATCTCGCCTGGCGCAGAGACCGATGCGGGCTTCACGGCGATCGGGCTATAAACGTCACGCGTTGCACTTGACCACGTCAGCGAACCGAAGCGCCACAGGTCGAGAGGCCCGGACAGGTAGGTGAGCGTAACATCGTAGTTGGCCGATTCGCCGGAGCCCAAAGACAGGCTCGGCGGATTCACATCGACGTTCATCCCGGGCGGTGCAGAAATTGTGATCGCGTAGGAATCCGCTTCGTCGCTGACGTTAGTCACCCGTCGTTGTACCGTCTGTTGGCTTGTAAGTTCGGAGACGGCGATGGAGGGTTGATTGAGTGCCACGGCCGCGAACGACAGGCCGGCTGCCGCGAGCTCGTCACAGCGCGTCGACGAGACGGCCGGTGATTCGGTACCGCACGCAAACGCGTCGAACTCATCGTCGCTTACGTCAAAAACCAGGCCGGGGTCGACGGCCCCGTTCGGCGCAATATGACCGGCGCCGAAATCGAAAGGACTGGCATCGCTTAAGCCCGCCGAAGCGCGGACGTCGCGCCGCGCCGTTGTCATCAACGCCGACTTGATGGCGGACGGCGTCCAATCCGGGTGTTCTTGCAGCAGCAATGCGGCGACGCCGGCGACGTGTGGCGTCGCCATCGACGTACCGCTCAGGAAAGCGTAGTTCTCACCCGATGCCGCATTGGCGGCGTCAGGTGTGAACCCGGCCAGTATGTTGATGCCCGGCGCTGTGACGTCTGGTTTGAGGACGTCGGCAACGGGAGCCGGGCCACGGGCGGAGAAGGATGCCATTACGTTGCCGGTATCGTCGGTCGTCAAGAGGAATCCCTTGTCAAGAACGACCGTGACGTCGTTGCCGGCGTCAAGCTCGGCAAGAATCAGGTTGGCGTCGGCCTGTCCAATCATGACTGCCGGGATGTCGGACAGGCCTTCCGTACCGTTCATGACGATAGGGTCGCCTGCAATGTTGTAAACGACTGCTGCAATCGCACCGGCATCTGCAGCGTTTTTCACCATGTCTTCGAAAAGACAGCCCGTGCGCTGGATCAGGGCAATGTTACCGCTGATGTCATCGCCGTTCACAAGTGCCTGGCAAGCATCCGACGGCGTGCCGCTCGATCCGTCCGGCAGTGAATCGTCATCGTCGTCAACGAGAACGAGCCTGGCTTCAATCGGGTCACTGTCCTGCAGCGGCGGCGTAAAATTGGCTTCTTTGGTCGCGTACTTGCCAGCCAGCGCTGGTGGTGCCGTTATTTGCAGCGCTTCGACTGACGATTCTCCGTCACGACTCGAGGCGGCGGCCGTGATGACCCATGGCCCGCCGGCCGGTGAGCCGATCGTCCTCAGATTCGGCCCGTCGTTACCTGCGGCCACCACGGATAGCACGCCGGCTTTCGTCGCCGCCATGAGCGCGACATCGTCGGGCGCAGTAATTCTTCGTAAAGAACTGCCGATAGAGTAGCTGATGATGTCGACTCCATCGGCGACCGCTGCATCGATCGCATTAACAAGATCGGACGTGTTGCAACTCGCACGCGTTGCGCCGGGACGCAGCCAACAGGCTTTATAAGCGGCGACACGAGCCTTCGGTGCAATGCCTTCCAGGTCACCGATCGATGTGCCGAAAATTGATGCGCTGCTGCGGTTGCCGACGGCAATAGTTGCGGTGTGCGTGCCGTGTCCATCCACGTCGCGCGCAGAGCGGATTTCACCGTCATCGATGGGACCGGATTCGAGCGCACCTTCGATAAACCAGCGCGCACCGACAAGCTTGTTGTTGCAATCTGTATCGGCGAACTGTTCGCCGGACTCGCACGCGCCGTTCCAGTTCTCTGGCGCTTCAAAAACCAGTGTGTCGGGGAGCTTTCTGAAGCGCCGACAAAGCCACTGCCCGAGCAGCGTGGTTTCCGCCCAGCTGCCACGGCATAGTCTCGGGCGATCTGCCTCGCGGGTATCGCGAAGTGCCGGGTGTTCGGGCGCGACGCCGCTGTCAATCACGCCAATTATGATGCCTTCGCCGTCGAGGCCCTGCGTGCTTCTCAGGCCGACGTCGTTATCGAAGAGGCCCAGGAACGTCGGGCTGTAACGCAATGCCATGGGACGGATCTCGTCCTCCCACACATTGAGCACCTCGGGCATGTTTTCGAGTTTCTGGGCCTGTGCCACGCTCATGCTGGCCGCGAATCCGTTGAGGCCATATTGGTAGCTGTAGATTTTCTGGGTACCGGGACCGGCTTTGCTGAGTACCCGGTCTTGCTCGTTTGCCAGTTCCTTCCCGTAGGCTTCAACCGCGGCGCTGGTCCTGTCGAGGCGAGGTTTCAGTTTCATGGTCGCGGTGGGCGCGACTGCCTTAAGCTGGCTGGCATGGTGTGCTGCGATCGATGGCGCTCGCAGCTGCACAATGTAAACCCGGGCTGCTGCCGGATCTTCGCTGCCGGCAAGACGTACCGGGATCGCGCCTGCGTCGCGCAGCGATGACTCCGTCTGCGCCATGGATGCTGCAGAGAGCAGCAGCAGGCCGCAGGTCAGCTGTAAGCGAAAGCGTCTCATCGGCCGGCCGCTAATCAATCGTCGCGGTAGCCGCTCAATTCGTCGGCAGAGAACGTGACGCCCAGGCCCAGGGCAATGCGATTAACGAAATTGAAATACGAGACGATCAGCGTGAGGTCGAGAATATCTCTGTCCGATAGGCCCTCGGCGCGAAGTTCATCCAGATCACTGTCGGTCATCGCTACGGGCGCCGTAGTGAGTTTCTCTGCGTGGCGCACAATATTACTCAGGCGCGGCTCGAGCGTTTCCAGCCCGTCCGACGTCATAAGCATGGTTAGCGTTTCTTCGTCGTCAATGTAGCGTTTTAGCGCCTCAATGTGATGGCTGACACAATACTCACAGTCGTTGTTCGCGGAAACTACGACGGCAACCGCCTCACGTTCAGCCCGACTGAGCCCGGACTTGCCGAACATCAACGTCATATAGAGGTCGAGATGGTCGCCCATTGCGTCTGGGTTGAGGCTGTGAACCTTGAGAATGTTAGAGACCTTGCCGCGCTGCTTGATTAGCGCGGCGTACATCTCTGCCAGTTTGCCTTCGGCTTCGCTGACCTCAACTTCTTCAATCCAGGACATGGCTCCTCGCGACGGCAGGCTCCCGAGCGTTGTCGTCATGGTTGTCATCCAGGTGCTCGATAAAATCGAAGCTTGCACCATCTTCACCGAAGACAAACACGCGGCAGCTGCCCCATTCAGGTGCGAGCGTCCACGACGGGCCTTCTTCAACATCGCCGCGGATGCGATTCGTTTCGCACCGTGCTTCAAAGCTAGTGACGTTACCACTGAGATTGGCAAAAGAGAATGTTCTACGGGCAGGTCGATAGTACCAAAGTGGCGTTCCCTCGGCGCAATTGCAGGGATTATATATAGTCGCGCGGGCGCTCAGGATTGCCTCGGAGCCCATCATGGCGGCTATTTCAGCAGCTCGCGGTGCAAGTGTCGCAACCAGTTCACTGCTTTCATCAAGTTTTTTCATTCGTGCATAGGTGCGCTTTGCGTCGGCGTAATGATGGTGTTCGTCCTGAAGCGCAAAGATTCTCCCGAGCAATCCGAGGCGATCATTGTCGCCGAGCGACAGGGGCGTTGCGATAGATAATGCCCGCCGATAAGCCTCGAGCTTTTCAATCGCGCCACCCTCGGCGCCCTCGATGCGACCGACGAGCAACCAGAGCAATGTGGATTCGTAAAGATTCCAGCCACCCTTTCGGCGGGTTTCATCAGACAAAGTCCGTGCGTTTTCAATTTGCTGACCGTTGACCTGGATGACAATACGGCGATAGTCGCGAATGAATTCCGAGCTGGGAGCGTCCTTGCCGCGACGGATACGGGTGCGGATATTGGCAAGGTTATTGGGTAGCTCGGCCCCAGATTCGGGCGGCTCGAAACGCCATTCGCCAGCTGCTTTGCGGGCTGCTTCCTCAAATTCCACCCCACCGCTGGAATCGATAATGACCGGATCCGTGGCTCTTCCATCCGCGGTAACGACAAAGTGCATTCTGACCCAGCCCTCCTGGCGCCTGCGCACTTGGTCCGCGGGGTATTCTGGTTTGGCCTGTTCAATAACGATGGCGTTGCCGATATTGTTGATGCCAATGAGGTAGGTTTGTGCGTTTGCGACAGTTACCACCCCAAGAGTTACTGCGAACGAAAGGAGGAAGCGCGCCAACGCGCTGCCGCTTCGTGTACGGAAAATCATGTAAACACCCCTAGTTGTTCTTTTATCAGTCTGGAGCAACCTACATTAACCTCACATGCCTTTCGATGGCAAAATATTGCGCCAGACCTGCAAAGCTCTTGAATGCTCGCGCGAGATAATCGGCCCACGCTCGCAGTACGGCAAGCTAAAAAAGTTTCGGCGGAGGTGGGATCGGTCACCGGTCCTCCACGGCGGGAGCAAAAGAGATCAGCGATCAGGTTCTCCGAGCCAGTCGTGCGGCTCAAGGTAGTTGCGGTACAGTTTTTCTTCCGCCGATCCCGGCTCGGGATGCCAGTTGTAGGCCCAGCGAACCTGTGGTGGCAGAGACATGAGAATGGATTCGGTTCGCCCACCCGACTGAAGGCCAAACAGCGTGCCGCGATCATAGAGCAGGTTAAATTCGACGTATCGGCCGCGCCGGTAAAGTTGAAAGTTGCGCTGCCTGTCGCCATAAGGATGTGCGAGGCGTTTCTCGACGATGGGTTGATAGCCCCGCAGGAAACTGTCGCCTACCGACTGCAGGAACGCGAAACTCTTGTCGAAACCCTGTTCATTGACGTCATCGAAAAACAGCCCGCCCACGCCACGCGTTTCATTTCGATGCTTCAGATAAAAGTATTTGTCGCACCACTCTTTGTAACGCGGGTACAAGTCCTCGCCGTAAGGCTCGCAGGCCGCTCTCGCCGTGCGGTGCCAGTGCAGTACATCTTCATGAAACGGATAATAAGGCGTGAGGTCGAAGCCACCGCCGAACCACCAAACGGGTTGTCGTTCGCCAGCCGTAAAGAACCGCAGGTTCGCATGCGTTGTCGGAACATAGGGATTGTTGGGATGCAGCACGAGCGAAACACCGACGGCCTGGAAGCGTTTTCCGGCCAGCTCGGGCCTCGTCCTGGTGGCTGATGCCGGCATCTGGTCTCCAAACACGTGCGAAAAACCGACGCCGGCCTGCTCGAACACGTCACCGCCGGTCATCACGCGGCTTTCGCCGCCTCCGCCGCCCGGCCGTTCCCAGGCGTCACGAGCGAATT
Organism: uncultured Woeseiaceae bacterium; assembly: GCA_947258485.1. Taxonomy (GTDB): domain Bacteria; phylum Pseudomonadota; class Gammaproteobacteria; order Steroidobacterales; family Woeseiaceae; genus UBA1847. The sequence continues at coordinate 3,505 of CAMYIS010000294.1, read as the reverse complement.
GTGCTTGGCCATCCAGCCCGCAGCACCTTGCCGCTCGTCAGGTCCCGAATCTCCGAAGCACCCGAAGCGGGTCCACAGTTACCGGGAACGATGTAGTCTACACGAGCGCCAAATTGACGGCGAAGGACGAAGCGATTGCGTGCCGTGGGCTTGCCGCTGAGGTTCGCGCTGGTGGACACGATTGGAGATGCGACGGCATCACAGATTGCGGCGGCAACCGGGTTAGTCGTGAGGCGGACGGCGAGTCCGGGATGCTCGCCGCGAACCATCGGGTGTACGCGCGGGCCGGGTGGCACTATCCAGGTCACGGGATGTGCCGGGTCAGGTAAAGGCAGGGTCGACCTGTCGGGCAAGGAAACCCACCCGTCGAGTTGTTCGAAGTTTGATGCGATGAGGATAAGACCTTTTGCCGCATCGCGATTCTTGATGTCCAGCAGTCGCTCAACGGCCATGATGTCATCCGGAAGGCATCCCAGGCCGAACACGCCCTCAGTCGGATACGCGATGACGCCACCGCCCAGCAGGACTTCAGCGGCACGCGTAACAAACATCATGACTCAGTCCTCAGCCGCTTTTTTTCTTCGCTTTCGTCGCTGGCTTCTTCCGGACGGCCTTTTTCTTTGTCTTCTTTTTGGCTTTTTTCTTCGTTACTCTTTTCTTGGCCGCTTTCTTCGCGGGTTTCTTTTTTGTGACTTTCTTCTTGCCGCGGCGGCCACGTTCTGGCGCGGCTGCCAGCAGTTCCTTACATTCTTCGAGTGTCAGTGACTTCGGTTCCCGGTCCTTTGGTACGCGGGCGTTTTTCGATTTGTCGGTTATGTACGGGCCATAACGCCCATTGAGTACCTGGATGCCCTCATCCTCGAAGTCCTGAATAATCCGGTTCGCATCTTCTATCTTCTTGGCCTCGATAAGCTCGAGCGCTCGCGGCAACTCGATCGTATACGGATCGTCGTTGCTTTCTTCGCCGCCACGAATCGATACGTACTTGTCGCCGTAGCGAATGTACGGGCCGAAGCGACCGATGCTTGCCGATACCGCCAGCCCGTCGGGCGTTTCGCCGAGCTTTCGCGGCAACTTGAACAGGGCCATCGCTGTCTCGAGGTCGATCTCGTTCATCTTCTGGCCAGGCCGCAAACCTGCGAACTTCGGTTTCTCCTCGTCGTCCTTGGTACCTATCTGCACGAACGGACCGTAGCGGCCCATGCGCACGGTAACCGGCTTGCCGCTTTTCGGGTCAGTACCTAGTTCCCGCGCCTGCGCAACCTGTTCACGAGTGACTGACGTTTCCTTTTCCTCGCAGAGCTTGTGGAATGGTCGCCAGAAATGTTCGAGCAATGGTACCCATTCCTTCTTGCCAAGCGACACGAGGTCGAGATCGTCCTCGAGTTTCGCCGTGAAGTCGTAGTCGACATACTGCGTGAAATGCTCGGTCAGGAAACCGTTGACGATTCGGCCAATGTCGGTCGGGATGAAACGCTTGGCATCCATTTCGACGTACTCACGATTCTTGAGCGTCGCAATGATGTTGGCGTACGTTGAAGGCCTGCCGATGCCGTACTCCTCGAGTGCCTTGACGAGGCTTGCTTCAGTAAAGCGCGGCGGTGGTTCCGTGAAATGCTGTTCGGGGCGTAATTCTTCGAGCTTGATCGTATCGCCTTCAGCGACCTCGGGCAGCAGCCGGTCGCTATCGTCTTCTTTTGAATCGTCCCTGCCCTCCTGGTAGACGGCCATGAAGCCCGGCTCGACCAGAACCGAGCCGTTGGCGCGCAGGCGGTGGCCCTGATCTTCACTGCCGGCGGCCATTTCGATGGCAACGGTATCGAACACGGCGGGCACCATCTGGCAAGCCATCGTGCGCTTCCATATCAGCGCATAGAGTTTGTGCTGGTCCTTGTCGAGAGATCCCTTGATCTCATCGGGTATGTACGCGACCGAGGTCGGACGAATCGCTTCATGCGCTTCCTGGGCATTCTTGGACTTGTTTTTGAAAGCGCGCGGTGCGTCGGGGACATTCTCACTGCCGTAACGCGCTGCAATGACCTCGCGAATCTCGTTGACGGCGAGGTCGGCGAGTGTCACTGAGTCGGTACGCATGTAGGAGATAAGGCCGACAAGCCCTTCGCCGGGTAGCTCGATGCCCTCGTAAAGTTTTTGTGCGACGCGCATGGTGCGCTGGGTATTGAACCCGAGTTTACGAGATGCTTCCTGCTGCAAAGTCGAGGTAGTGAACGGCGCGGCGGGATTTCGACGCCGCTGTTTCTTCGCGACGCTGACAACATCGAGCTGTCCCTGTGCGGCATCGAGAATTGTCTTTTCGACATCGCGAGCTGCCACTTCGTTTTCAAAACTGAACTGCTCGACCTTGTCGCCCTTATAGCTGACCAGCCGTGACACGAACGGTTGTTCGTTCTTGCTGACGTCGGCTTCGATCGTCCAGTATTCGCGTGCCTTGAATGCTTCGATTTCGAGCTCACGCTCGACAATCATGCGCAGGGCGGGGCTCTGCACGCGACCGGCGGAAAGGCCCCGCTGGACCTTCTTCCACAGAAGCGGTGAGAGGTTGAATCCTACGAGGTAGTCGAGCGCGCGGCGAGCCTGTTGCGCACCGATCAGGTCGCCGGATAGCTCGCGCGGGTTGGCGACAGCTTCTTGCACCGCCTGTTTCGTAATTTCATGAAAGACGACGCGGTGCACGTCCTTCGAATCAAGGACCTTCTTTTCCTTGAGCAACTCAATCAGATGCCACGAAATAGCTTCGCCCTCGCGATCCGGGTCAGTTGCGAGGTACAGGGCATCGGCTTTCTTCAGGGCGCGGATAATCGCCTTGACATGCTTCTCGTTGCGTTCAATGACCTGGTACTTCATTGAAAACTGGTTTTCGGTATCGACGGCGCCTTCTTTGGGCACAAGATCCCGGACATGGCCATAGGAAGCCAAGACGTCGAAGTCCTTGCCCAGGTACTTGCTGATCGTTTTCGCCTTGGCCGGCGATTCAACAATAACGAGATTCTTTGACATCGTGTATTTGGGGTCCCAAAAAAATAAAACCGCGGACGGTGCCGCGGTTCAATTACAGGCTTGTTAGCTACGTGTCAAGTTGTCGCAGTTCCGGACTTAGTGGATTGACCCCGAACTTTCGTCGAATACAAGGTCTTCCATGCGGGCGTAGGCCAGTTCCTGGCCGGGCTGGCTGAACAGCACCATGAGAACAACCCACTTGATCTGATCGACGTCAATATCTGCAGTTTCCAGCGCCAACAGTCGATCTACCAGTATCTCGCGCTGTGGTGGCGACAAAATGCCGATCTGCTCGAGATAGGTCATGTAGCCGCGACATGACGAATCCAGCCTTTCATGTTCGAAGTCGTTGTAGATGCGCATGCCGGACCCGGTCTGGCCACCGTAGTCGAGGCTTTGCTGCTGATCTGTCAGGCCATCCAGCCACTGCAATGCGCGCTCGATTTCACTGTCACCGAATCCGGCACGTGACAGCTCGGCGCGTAGT
>CAMYIS010000293.1 GCA_947258485.1 uncultured Woeseiaceae bacterium | reverse complement strand
CCATGACAACCTGCACAGCCTGGTCGTACAGCGGATCCTGCTCCGCGTCGGCGCTGTCAGCCGGCATCTTGTCAATTCCTATCAGTCCTGGTGTTGGACTCGAAGGACCCTCGAGAATTTCATCGATATATCGTGGCCGGCCACTTTTTTTCAGCTGGCGAACAACCGCGTGGACCTCATGGTCAGCGACAAATGCGCCGTGCACGCGCACCGGCAGCGAGGTACCGGGCGGCAAATAAAGCATGTCGCCGTGACCAAGCAGGTTCTCGGCACCCTGCTGATCGAGAATGGTCCGCGAATCCACCCTGGCAGAGACCTGGAAAGCGATGCGGGTAGGCACATTCGCCTTGATCAGGCCCGTGATTACATCAACCGAAGGGCGCTGCGTTGCGAGGATCATGTGTATGCCGGAAGCACGCGCCTTTTGCGCCAATCGCGCGATCAGCTCTTCGACCTTCTTGCCGACGATCATCATCATGTCCGCGAGTTCATCGATGATGACCACGATATACGGCAACGGAGTCAGAGTCGGATGGACGACGGGCTTGTCTTCATCAAAGATCTCCGGCGGGCGGAATGTAGGATCCTTGATCGGCTCGCCCGCGGCGATGGCATCTTTCACCTTGCGGTTGTAGCCGCCAATATTGCGCACTCCCAGCCCGGACATAAGACGATAGCGACGATCCATCTCTGCAACACACCAGCGCAACGAGTTCGACGCTTCTTTCATATCGGTGACGACTGGCGCCAGCAGATGCGGGATACCCTCATACACCGAAAGCTCGAGCATCTTCGGGTCGATCATGATCATCCGCACCTGTTCTGGCTGCGATTTGTAAAGAATGCTGAGCACCATCGCGTTTATGCCGACCGATTTACCCGAGCCCGTCGTGCCTGCTATCAGCAGATGCGGCATGCGCGCGAGGTCCGCGACCACCGAATTGCCGCCGATGTCCTTGCCCAGCGCAAGCGTCAACGGTGACGCCATGTCGTCATACACGCGGGATTTGAGAATTTCTCCGAGCGTGACCAGCTGGCGTCTTTCGTTCGGTATCTCGAGACCGACAAACGATTTGCCCGGAATAACCTCGACAATGCGCACGCTGACGACAGACAGTGACCGCGCAAGGTCTTTTGACAGGTTGGCAATCTGGCTGACCTTGACCCCGGGCGCCGGATCCAGCTCGAATCGCGTAATAACAGGCCCGGGAGACACCGATCGGACCTCGACATCGATATTGAAGTCCTTGAGTTTGAGTTCAACCAGGCGCGACATCGCCTCGAGTGATTCCTCCGAGTAGCCGTGTTTCTGCTCGGGCGGGTCATCGAGCAGTGACAGCGGCGGCAGCTCACCGGCTTCCGGTGGATCGAATAACGGCACCTGTCGTTCTTTTTCCGCCCGCACACTGGGTTCGAGCGCAGGTAATACTGGTTCGATGCGTGGCTTCGTCCGTTTTGCCTTGAGTTCTTTCTGAACCTTGACGATGTCCTGTCGCGCCGCCGCCTGACGCCGGCCTTCCGCCCTGTCCCGCAGTTCGCTGATCTTGATTTTGGCTTTTTCGTACCCGGACAGGGACCACCGACCGATTCGGTCCATGACGTCAATCCATGAAATACCGAGGAACAACGAGATCGCCGCAACCCACAGGCAGAACAGCAGGGTACTCGCGCCCAATAGTTTCATTACACCGACGAGCAGCTCGCCCAAACTCGCGCCGATGATGCCGCCAGCCGAATTGGGAAAGCCGGCTGGCGCGAAATGCAATGACGACAACGCACAACTCGTAACGAGTGTCGCCAGAAATCCGGAAAAACGCAGACCGAAGTCGAGCCCGGTAAGTTCGATCTGGGTCTTCTGTTCCCGATACAACATCCAGCCGAGGTAGAAGATCATGACCGTAAAGAGATAGGCCGGGCGACCGAAAAAAGAGAACAGCAAGCCGGCGACCTGCGCACCGAATAACCCGACGCCATTGTTAACCGTCGTGTCGGTGGTCGCCTGGCTCCAGCTCGGATCAGCCGGATCATAAGTGAACAACGCATACCAGAGAATCACGGCCAGCGCCCCGAAGACGTACAATGCGCCTTCACGCAGCGCTCGATGAACCTGGGATGACAGCCGTGTTTCCGGCTGTTTCGCTTTTGAGACTCTTGCCATTAAGAAACTTTTTTCCCTACACTAGCCAAAGGACGCGCTGTTCCGCATATAGCTTGCCCGCATCATCGCCCTTGAAAATCGTCATTGAAACCGCATTTCCGGGCTCTGCGCGGGCAGATCAGTGCATCGCAAAATTTACGGACAAATTATACATGAGTGACTTGAAACATTGCCGGGTTCTGATACTGGGCTCCGGGCCAGCCGGCTACGCTGCGGCCGTATACGCCGCCAGGGCCAATCTCGACCCGGTAATCATTACGGGTGTGGAGCAAGGCGGTCAGCTCATGACCACGACCGACGTCGATAACTGGCCCGGTGATGTTGAGGGCCTGCAGGGCCCGGAACTGATGGACCGCATGCTGCGTCACGCCCAGCGCTACGATACCGAGATCATTAACGACCACATTCACAAAGCCGATCTGTCGCAGCGGCCGTTTCGCCTGGATGGTGATTACGGCAGTTACACCTGTGACGCACTGATTATTGCCACCGGCGCGACGGCAATGTACCTGGGGCTGCCTTCCGAAGAAGCCTACAAAGGCCGTGGCGTATCGGCCTGCGCGACCTGTGACGGTTTCTTCTATCGCGGCAAACCCGTGGCCGTTGTCGGCGGCGGCAATACGGCCGTCGAAGAAGCACTCTACCTGAGCAACATTGCGTCCAAAGTCACGCTGGTGCATCGTCGCGATGCGCTGCGTGCCGAGAAAATCCTGCAAGACCATCTGTTCGAGAAAGAACGCGATGGCAATGTCGAAATCCAGTGGGACCATGTCGTTGACGAGGTTCTCGGCGACGATTCCGGTGTGACAGGACTTCGTATCCGCAGCACCAAGGACAAATCTCAGACCACGGATCTCGAGGTTGATGGCGTGTTCATTGCTATCGGTCATAAACCGAACACAACGCTGTTCGAGGGCCAGCTCGACATGAAAAACGGTTACATCATCGTGAAGTCCGGCATTGCCGGTGACGCTACGGCTACCAGCATGCCCGGCGTTTTCGCTGCCGGTGACGTTGCCGACCAGGTGTATCGGCAAGCCGTCACGTCAGCCGGCGCCGGATGCATGGCCGCTCTCGATGCAGAGAAATTCGTCGATGCGCTTGCAGGTCAGGATGCCGCGACGGGCGACGCAGCCGCGTAGGGCCGCGGTGCCCAATGAAGGTCACCGTCCATGACAGCATCGCCGATATTGCGGCCAGTGACTGGAATGATCTCGCTGGTAGCGATTACCCGTTCCTGCGCCACGAGTTCCTGAACCTCGCCGAACAAACACACTGCGTCGCGCCTGCACAGGGCTGGGCACCTCGCCACCTGACGATCGGTATGAAGGGTAAACTTCGCGCAGCGATGCCGCTGTATGAGAAAAGCCATTCCTGGGGCGAGTTCGTGTTCGACTGGGCCTGGGCACGCGCCTATGAACAGGCGGGCCTGCGTTATTACCCGAAACTGGTCTCAGCGGTCCCGTTCACGCCCGCACCCAGCCGCCGGCTGCTGCTCGCCGACCCGGAAGACACGGCAGCCGCGCATGCGCTGATCGCGGCGGCGATCGCCCTGGCAGGCGAATCGGAATGTTCCTCGTTTCATATTCTTTTTCCGACAGCGGAGGAAATTCCGTTGCTTGAATCCGCCGGCTTGCTCATTCGGAAGGACTGTCAGTTCCACTGGCACAATCGGGGCTACGGGAACTTCGACGAATTCCTGGCGACCTTTACCTCGGCAAAACGAAAAAAAGCAAAGCGCGACCGGCGCCGGGCCGCCGAAAACGGCATACGTTTTCGCCGCATTAAAGGCAACGATATGGATGACGCGGCGTGGACTGTTGTATACACCCTGATCAGCCGCACGTTCATGCGAAGAGGATCCCTGCCCTACTTCAACGAAGCATTTTTCAAATCCATCAGCGAGCAGTTGCCCGAGAACATTCTTGTCATTATCGCGGAAAAGGAATCCGTTCCCGTGGCAGCGGCTGTGTTTTTTGAAAGTGATCGCGTCCTATACGGGCGTTACTGGGGAAGCGACGGGCACTACGACGCGCTGCATTTTGAGACCTGCTACTACCAGGGAATCGACTACTGTATCGACACCGGAAAACAGGTCTTCGAACCCGGAACGCAGGGCGAACACAAGATAAGCCGCGGTTTCTCGCCGGAAACGACCTGGTCCGCGCACTGGCTGGCGCATCCGGAATTCGCCGACGCGATAAGCAGGTACCTCGATGAGGAAGCGCACCACATCGATCGCTACATGGATGCCGTGGATTCGCGCAGTCCGTACAAGGCGAACGATGAGCAGTAACCGCGTTATATGGCTAAGCCCGACCGATCCGCAGGAAGCCTTTCCGCCGGTCGAGACAGCATTGCGTGAACCGGACGGCCTGCTGGCAGCCGGCGGTGACCTCAGTACCGAGCGGCTGCTGTGCGCTTACCGCAGCGGCATTTTTCCGTGGTCCGACGAAGGGCAACCGATTTTATGGTGGTCGCCGGATCCACGCTGCGTTTTCAGAAAAGGCGACTTTCACCTGTCGCGGAGTTTGCGTCGTCATCTGCGACAATCGACTGCGGAAGTACGATTCAATACATCGTTTGCGGCCGTCATCCGCGCCTGCGCCGCGCCGAGAGTTTCCGAAAAGGAAACCTGGATCACGCCGGATATGATTGCGGCCTATGAGCGCCTGCACAGCGAAGGCTGGGCGCATTCGGTCGAGATATGGCGTGAGGGCTCACTCGTCGGCGGCCTGTATGGACTGGTGATCGGACAAGCTTTCTTCGGCGAGTCCATGTACAGCGCCGAAGACAATGCATCCAAAATCGCGTTGCTGACGCTCTCGAAAATGATCAATGCCGATAAATTGGGCATCTTCGACTGCCAGGTACCGTCCAGCCACCTGATCAGTCTCGGCGCGACACTGATTCCCCGCCATGAGTTCATTGAAATCCTGAAACCGCTGTGTGATCCCGGCGCACGATTTGAAAACTGGCCATCTGCCCCAATATCGATGCTGGAGTTGTTACAGGGATAGCCCAGTATTGCATTGCAATACCCACGCCATTTCTGCACAATTCGCCAGCCATTTAGCACTAGAGAGAAGCGAGACCCTTGGCGAAAGAAGAAGCCATTCAGATGGAAGGCGTCGTAAGCGAGACGCTGCCCAATACGACCTTCCGGGTAG
>CAMYIS010000292.1 GCA_947258485.1 uncultured Woeseiaceae bacterium | reverse complement strand
CACCATTCGTGAGGCCCCGCTGGAACTGCTCCAGCCGGCCGGTAACCAGTGCAGTTTCACCGCGAGAAACAACACCAGGACCGGTGCGACAACAAACACCGGTATCGATATGCCGGTCATCGAGAACGCCATGACCACGCGGTCGAGATAAGTGCCCTGTTTGAGCGCCGCAACCGTGCCGGCGCATGCGCCAACGACAATCGCCAGTGCCATCGCCATCGCGCCCAGCTTCAGCGACAGCGGAAACGCGTCGCCAATGAGTTCGCTGACCGTGTGATCGCGATAACGATACGAAGGGCCGAGGTCGCCCTGTGCCAGTCCCGCAAGGTAGCGCAAAAGCTGTTTTGGCAGCGTTTCGTCGAGGTGATAGGCGCGCGCGATGTTCGCCTCGACGTCCGCGGGAAGCACGCGCTCGTCATCAAACGGCCCACCCGGCGCGGCATGCACCATCAGGAAGGCCAGGACAATGACCAACAACAAAGTCGGGATCGCCCCCAGCACTCGGAGCAACGTGTATCGCAGCAAAATTGTATTCCGCTATTCGCGCGGCTAGTTGGTCGCGCTGAGACTCAGGTGCTGACTGTAATGATAATCAAGGACGTTGTCTCCCCAGCCGCCGACCCGCGGACTGACGAGGTGCTTGCTGACGTAGAAGTACAGGGGGATTACGGGGTGGTCGGCCAGCAGGACGCGCTCCGCTTCTTCGAGGTACAGCATGCGGCGATCCGAGTCGACCTGGTTTGCAGCACGCTCCATCAGCGATTCATATTCGTCGTTCGCGTAGCGCGGCATATTGGCGGCGCTCCCAGCCTGCAGCACGCTCAGAAAAGTCTGGGCATCGTTATAGTCGCCCATCCAGCTGGAGCGAAAGACCTGCGTGACCTTCCCGTCGCGCATGTTCGCCAGCAAGACCTGGAACTCTTCGTTGATAAGTGTCGTTTCGACACCCAGCACCTCGCGCCACATCGACTGAACGGCAACCGCTATCTTCTTTTGCGTATCCGACGTGTTGTAACGAAGCTCAATCCTGAGCGGTTCAGCCTCGCTGTAGCCAGCCTCTTTGTACAAGCGTCGCGCAAGACTCTCACGCTCATGCTTGGTCAGCGACGCAAAGCTGAAGACTGTCGGCTCATAGCTGTCGACCCCGGGCGGCACCCAGCTGAACGCCGGCATTTCGCCGCGCCCCAGGATCTTCTCCGCCAGCTGTTCACGATCGATCGCCATCGACAGCGCTTGTCTGAGCTCGAGATTGTCCTTGAACGGCGGCCTCGATAGATTGAATCCGTAGTAGTAAAGACCGAGGTAGGGTGCGATACGCAGCTCGCTGCCAAACTGTGCCTGCAGGCTCGCGAAATTATCCGGCGGCACGGTGCTGGTTATGTGCAGCTCGCCTGCCCTGTATCGATTGAGCTCCGCGGTATCCTGCACAACGACATGATAGTTGACCCCGTCGAGCGCCGTAGCTGCGTTGTTCCAATAGTATTCGTTGCGGCGCAGCGCAATGACGGAGCCCGGCACCCACGCATCGAGGACATACGCGCCGTTCGACACGAGTCTCCCGGGCCGTGCGAAGCGGTCGCCGTGTTCTGTGACCGAGGCCGGATGTAATGGAAACGTGCTCGGGTGCGTCAATAGACTCAGGAGGTAGGGGGTCGGCCTGGCGAGCTTGAGGACCAGCGTCCAGTCATCCAGCGCCTCGATGCCCAGCGCTTCAACGGGCAGATCGCCCGAAACAATTTCCGGGGCATTGGCGACGGCCGCCAGCATATTGGCATAGAACGCGCCGGTCTCGGGTGCCACGAGGCGGCGCAGGGCGAACACGAAATGCCCGGCCTTGACCTTGTCGCCGTTGGACCAGCGCGCCTGCTCTCGCAAATGAAACGTATAGGTCAGTCCATCTGCGGAGATGTCCCAGCGCTCCGCCGCTGCCGGCAGCAGTTGGCCGGTCCGCGAGTACCCGACAAGACCCTCACCTATGTCCCGCAGAACTTCTGCCGCCTGCGTGCTTCTCGCCTTGTGCTGGTCCAGGGACTCGGGGTCCGTGGGAAGGCCACGCTGCAGAACGACGCCAGTATCCAGCGTGTCACCCGAACAGCCGTAGACCGCAACTGACAGGACCGCAAGTAACAACAAGAACCACGTCGATTTCATCGGCAAAGAATACCTGATTGCGAAGCCCTTTAACCCGACCAGGTCTCATGGGTGCTATTGTTCCCGCTGCTGTTCCGGCTTTTGGGGGCCGCGCTATGCGGGGTTTCATAGAAGAGCTTCGTTATCGAAACGTGTTCCGCGTAGCGGCCGCGTACGTCGTTCTTGGCTGGCTGGTTGCCCAGGTCGCTGACCTGGTTGCCGGCGCGTTCAACCTGCCCGACTGGTTCATGCAGATACTGATCATCTTGCTGCTGCTTGGGCTGCCCGTGGCGCTTGTCTTGGCCTGGGCCTACGAGCTCACGCCCGAGGGCATGAAGAAGGCCTGGGAGTTGCCGGCCGATGCGCCAAAGGACCCCCGCGCGGGTCGTGTCCTGAATATCGTGACCATTGTGACGCTCGTCATCGTCGTTGGCTGGCTTGCCTGGGACAAGCTTCACCGCGATGCGCCAGCGTCCTTGTCGACGGACAAGTCAATCGCGGTTTTGCCATTCGACGACTTCAGCCCCGCTGGCGACCAGTCGTGGTTCGCCGACGGCCTTACCGAAGAGATTCTCAACTCGCTCGCTCGCACTACCGATTTGCAGGTGGCGTCCCGAACATCGTCGTTCGCCTATCGCAATTCGAGTGAAGACATACCGGCCATTGCCACAGCGCTTGGCGTCGAGCACATCCTGGAGGGCTCGGTGCGCCGCGCCGGTGACCGGCTGCGCGTTACCGCGCAACTTATTCGTGCCATGGATGACAAGCATCTCTGGTCCGAGACTTTCGACGGCAGTAGCGAGGATTCAATCCAGATTCAGGAAGAAATCGCGTTTGAAATAGCCAAAGCGCTGCAGACCGCGATGAACCCTGAGGAGCTCGCTCGCATGGTATCCGCAGGCACGCGCTCAGTCGAAGCCTGGGAAACCTACTTGCGCGGACTGGCGCTGGACGCACAAGTATCCGATCAGAATGACCTCGATAGAGTGTATGACGTCATCGCTGTATTCGAAGAAGCGGCAAGCATAGACCCCGGCTTCGCCGATGCGCAGCTGCAGCTCGCCGAAAAGTGGGAGAAACAGCTCGATCCGACATCGCTTCATTACGTCCCGTCAGGCCCGCCGCGCTCCGAAAAGCGGCAGCGCTACGAAAAAGCGATCAGCGCCGCCATCAAGCACGCCCGTTCCGACATGACACGAATCGAGGCCGAAATGCGCGCCGCCGCTTTTGATGTGCGCCTGGCCGACCAGGTGGCGCTGGCTGAGCAGATGGTCGAGCTTGAGCCAGACAGGCGCATTGGCTGGGCCTGGCTGGCCTATCTGTACCAGATCATTGGGGAATTCGAAAAAGCTCGCGATGCCGGTTTTGAGGGCTGGGCCCGGGAGGCAACAATCGACGTCCGCGACGGAGCAATTATCGAAAACGTACATCGCGCCAGCCCTGAAGATGCCGTCAAGCTCGTCGACGAAGCGTTGCAGTCACCGAGTCCCACCGCCAACATTATTTACCAATCACATCGCGCGTTGCTCGCAGCGGGCCAGGTTGAGCGGGCGGCCGGTTTGATCGACATGTATCGGCAGCGCGCGAATGATGAGGAGGGCGTTTTGATCATGCGGCTGCGACAAGCCTGTGCCGAGGGCCGTGTCGCCGATGCGGATGCGCTTTACGAGGCACTGGACCCGGACTCAAACGTCCAGTGGCTGTATCTGAAAACCCTTGGCCTTGACGATCGCGCGCGTGAACTGCTTCGACCGCTCGACACGCCGGAAAACCTCGTAACCTTGAGCGGCTATCTGACGTACCGGTTTTTCGAGCCGCGTGATTATCCGCTGCTTTGGCGAATCCTGACTGCGCAGGGCATCAATCGTCCCCCCGCGACGCCGCTAGCTTATCGCTGCCAACGTTAGTCGCCGGTCAGGCAGTCTTCCTGAGCTGCCGTTTCTTAAGGTGTATCAGCAGTAGCGAAACCGCCGACGGGGTCATGCCTTCAAGGCGCGACGCCTGGCCAAGGGTCACGGGACGAGAGACTTCGAGTTTTTGCCGGGCCTCGTTCGAAAGTCCATCGACAGCAGAGTAATCGATGTTCTCTGGCAGGCGTAGCGATTCCTGTTTGGCATGTTTCGAGATCTCGCGCTGCTGTCGTTCGATGTAACCGGCGTACTTTGCCTGCACTTCGAGCTGCAGCTCGACCTGCTCTCGCTGTTCGTCGCTCGCAAGCCCCGTTGAATCGAACGCGCCCACCCCGGATAAACCCGATACGGCCGTGTAATCGAGTTCCGGGCGACGCAACAGGTCGGCCGCCGTGCACTCGCGCTGCAGCGACTTGCCGATCAACAGTTCGTCATTCTCGCTCAGTAATTGTGGCCGCAGCGTTACACCGGATAGCCGCTGCTGCTCGCGTGTGACGGCTTCCTGTTTGGTTTCGAATACCGACCAGCGCTCGTCACCGACGAGGTCCAGCTCGCGGCCGATCGGTGTCAGGCGAAGATCGGCATTATCCTCGCGCAAGGTCAGCCGGTATTCGGCGCGGCTCGTGAACATGCGATAGGGCTCACTTACGCCGCGCGTGATGAGGTCGTCGACGAGCACGCCGAGGTAGGCTTCGTGACGTCTTGGAAACCATTCATCCTGGTCACGCGAATGACGCGCCGCGTTGATGCCCGCAAGCACGCCCTGGGCGCCGGCTTCTTCGTAACCCGTGGTGCCGTTGATCTGGCCTGCAAAATAAAGGCCTTTGACGTGCTTTGTTTCCAGTGTCGGCCTTAGATCGCGTGGATCGAAATAGTCGTATTCGATCGCATAGCCCGGCTGCGTAATTTCTGCCTTTTCGAAACCGATGATCGTGCGCACGAAACGCTCCTGGGTTTCGCGCGGCAGGCTGGTCGAAATGCCGTTCGGGTAAACAACGTCCGTCGTCAGCCCCTCGGGCTCAACAAAGATCTGGTGCGACGCCTTGTCCGCAAATCGCACGACCTTGTCTTCGACGGACGGGCAATAGCGCGGACCGACGCCTTCGATCATGCCGGAATACATCGGCGACTCATTGAGCGCGCCGCGAATTATTTCGTGGGTCTGTTCGGTCGTCTTCGTGATGTGGCAGGACACCTGCGCCGGATGATCGCCGCGACGCCCAAGGAACGAGAACACCGGCATGGGCTCATCGCCTGGCTGTTCGAGCATCGCTGCATAGTTGAGCGTTTTGCCATCGAGTCGTGGTGGCGTGCCTGTTTTCAGGCGCGCCACGTTGAACGGCATCTCTCGCA
>CAMYIS010000291.1 GCA_947258485.1 uncultured Woeseiaceae bacterium | reverse complement strand
TGGTGCCGAGAAGAGGACTTGAACCTCCACGGGGCTATGCCCCACTAGCACCTGAAGCTAGCGCGTCTACCAATTCCGCCACCTCGGCAGGTCCGGAACCGCGTACAATTGCAGTCCCGACGGGTGGCGCACTGTACTCAAAGCGGTCGCAATCTGTCAATCGTATCTTTATGTGTTCATAGCACCGGAGCCGCATCACTTGCCTCGCAAACCCGAAAAATCCAAAAGCCCTCGCAAGAGCAAACCCTACAAGCACCCGATCCCCAGCCGAAACCAGCTTATAGACTTTTTAAATGAAGCCGGTAAACCACTGAAAATTGAAGAAATAGTTAAAGGTTTCAGTCTCAAGGGACAGCGCATGCGTTCGCTGTTGGTCGATCGTTTGTATGCCATGGTCCGCGCGGGGCAAATACTGGAGAATCGCCGCGGTGAGTATTGCCTGACGGCCAAGCTGGATCTCGTCACGGGCACGGTCAGTGGTCATCGTGACGGCTTTGGTTTCGTGGTCAGGGATGATGGCGAACCAGATGACGTCTACCTGTCGGCGACGCAAATGCGGCCTTTGTTTGATGGCGATCGTGTCGCCATTCGCATTACCGGGCTGGATCGCCGTGGCCGTGCCGAGGGCGAACTGGTTGACATCCTCGAGCGTGGGACCCGGGAGGTAGCCGGCCAGTTTATCCGCGAGCGTGGCATTGGCCTCGTCGTGCCGGACAACTCGAGAATCTCGCACCGAATCCTGATCCCGAAGGGCGAGGGCGGTAACGCGAAGCCCGGTGACATGGTGGTTGTCGATATTCTCGATTACCCCTCGCGGGTCGAGCAGGCAACCGGGCGAATCATCACGGTGATCGGTGCGCCCGGCGACAAGGGGATCGCCACCGACATCGCGATCCATTCCCATTCCATACCATTCAAGTGGCCGCAGGCTGTCCTGAACGAGATCAGGACATTCGGGAAGGACGTTCCAGACAAGGCGAAGCAGGGTCGAACGGACCTGCGTGACGTAAACCTGGTGACAATCGATGGCGAGGACGCGCGCGACTTCGACGACGCCGTCTGTTGCGAAAAGTCCGGCAGTGGCTGGCGTTTGATCGTTGCCATTGCGGACGTTTCGCATTACGTCAGCGTCGGCTCCGAACTCGACAAGGAAGCAACCCGGCGCGGCACTTCGGTGTATTTCCCGGACCGGGTCGTGCCCATGTTGCCGGAAATACTGTCCAACGGTCTTTGTTCGCTGAACCCGAAGGTGGATCGGCTTTGCATGGTTTGTGAAATGCGCGTTGATGGCAAGGGAAAAGTCACGCGCTCCGAGTTTTACGAAGCCGTCATGCGCTCCAAGGCCAGGCTGACGTACAGCCAGGTGAGCGCGTTCCTGGAGGGACAATCGAAGCCGGCGTTGCCGAAAGATCTTCAATCATCCATCCACGAATTGCACGCGCTTTACAAAGCGTTCGCCCGCGCGCGCGCGCGGCGTGGCGCCATCGAGATCGACCTGCCGCAGACGAAGTTCAAGCTAAATAAAGGTGGAGAGATTGAGCGCATCGAAGTTGTGCCAAGAAACGATGCGCATCGGCTGATCGAAGAGTGCATGATCGCCGCCAACGTGCAGGCGGCGAAGTTCATCAAGCGCCATCGGATTGCCGGGCTGTACCGGGTTCATCCGAAACCCGACCCGGACCGTTTCAATGACCTGCGTCTGTACCTCGTTTCATTGGGCCTGAAGGTTGCACATCCCGATCACGTCGAGCCTCGCCACTTCACGTTACTGATCGAGCAAATCAAAGGCCGCGCGGACAGCGCTGCTATCACCATGGCGATGCTTCGTTCCCTGACGCATGCCGAGTATTCGCCGACCAATGTGGGTCATTTCGGTCTTGCGCTCGAGTCGTATGCACATTTCACGTCGCCGATTCGCCGTTACCCGGATTTGTTGGTGCACCGTGCTGTTCGGCACATGGTGCGCGGTGGCAAAGCGGGTCGCTACGACTATGGGCCAAAAGATATGGAACGCCTGGGATTGATAACCTCGTCACACGAGAAACGCGCCGAAGAAGCGACTCGCGATGTCGAAGCATGGCTCAAGTGCCAGTACATGGAAGGTCACCTCGGCGACGAGTTTGACGGGGTCATCACGGGCGTCACTAATTTCGGACTGTTCGTGCAGATCACGGAGCTTATGACCGATGGGCTCGTGCACGTCACCAGCCTCGATAACGACTATTATCATTACGATGCGGGTTCGCAGCGACTCGTCGGCGAGCGCAGCGGCAAAACCTACAGTCTTGGCGAAGCGATGCGCGTGCGCGTGCAGCGAGTTGACATGGATACGCGCAAGATCGATTTCCGACCGGTTGACGCCGAATTGGGCACGGCCAAAAAAGGTCGCGCATCCGGATCGAGGAAGCGGCGCGCGTGAGCAAGGCCCGGTACACCACGGGACTGCGGGCCGTTGAACAGCTGCTCGCGGCGGAGTCCGCCGGAATTCGTCGAATCTACGCCGAGTATCAGACCGCCAACCCTCGCGTTCAGGCCGTCATTGAGGCGGCAAAGAAGGCCGGCATCGAGATCCAGGCTGCGAACAGGGCAAGGCTGACGCAGATCAGCGGTGAAACCAGGCACCAGGGTATTGTTGCCGAGATTCGACGCAGCACGGTCATGGACGAAGCCGGGCTTCGCACCCTGGTCGAGGAGCGCCTGCAGGACGCTGATCGGCCACCGCTGTTGCTCCTGGTATTGGATGGCATACAGGACCCTCACAACCTTGGCGCCTGCATGCGCACGGCGGATGCCGCAGGCGTCGATGCGGTAATCGTGCCGCGACACGGTGCGGCTGGCCTCGGGCCTACGGTCAGCAAGGTTGCGGCCGGTGCAGCTGAACAGCTGCCTTTTGCTGTCGTCGCGAACCTCGGACGCGTCCTGGGCTGGCTTCGTGACTACGGCGTGCGCTGCATCGGTACCAGTGACCAGGCCGACGGCAGCCTGTTTGAGGCCGATCTCGCGGGTTCGGTTGCGCTGGTGATGGGGCGCGAGCATACGGGGCTCAGCAAAGGGATCGCCAGCCGCTGTGACGCGCTGGTCAGCCTGCCCATGCAGGGCGTGGTCGCCAGCCTCAACGTGTCTGTCGCCACCGGCATCTGCCTGTACGAGATTGTGCGCCGGCGGAACTTGCGTCAACCCTGATCGTTGGGTAGGATGCGCCTCCCCGTCCGGAAGGGCGGGTTTTTGACCTCTTGCTGCACCGGATGAGCCGGGCAGCTGTAGTCCTTAAGGGTAGTCTGAAGTTAAGTCAGGGCGCCCGGCGGGATTTCATCCAGAAGGGAAGACAATGAGACACTACGAAATCGTGTTTCTGGTTCATCCGGACCAGACATGGTTGAACGCTACCAGGGCATGGTGACCGAATCCGGCGGCAATGTTCACCGCACCGAGGATTGGGGCAGGCGCCAGCTGGCTCACCCGATCAACAAGATCCATAAAGCCCATTACGCGCTGTTGAATATCGAGTGCGGCTTTGCCGTGGTCGAAGAGATCAAGACTGCGTTCAAGTTTAACGATGCGGTTTTACGTCACCTGGTCATTTCTCGCGACGAAGCCGTCACCGAGGCGTCGCCCATGGCGGTCGCTGTGGCCGAAGAAAAAGCCAAGGAAAAGGAAGCCCAGCAGCGCCGTGAAGCGAAGGCTGCTGCCGAGGCGTCCATGCGGGTCGAGAAAGCCGCTGAAAAGAAGACAGAGGATGTCCCAAAAGAAACTGATGGGGACGTTGCCAGGGAAGCGGAAGCCGCCGAAGCGCCTGTCGAAAAAGTGGCAGCGGCCGACGCTGAAGTTGTGGCAACAGAAGACAGTGGCGAAGACGCAGCTGATGAAGCTGCAGCCAAGAGCGCCTGAGGAGAATTGCTATGAGTCGTTATTCACGCAGGCGTAAGTATTGCCGCTTTACTGCCGAGGGCATCAAGGAGATCGACTACAAAGATCTTAACTTGCTCAAGGCCTATGTCACCGAGACGGGCAAGATCGTTCCAAGTCGCATCACGGGGACCAAGTCTCACTACCAGCGCCAGCTGGCTACGGCCGTAAAGCGAGCTCGTTATCTCGCGCTGCTGCCGTACACCGACCGGCACTAACAGCCGCAGGCGGGAGTTCCATGCAGGCGCTTGCCGCGTGGCTGGTCGCACGCCCGCAGAACGCAGTGCTGGGCCTGGCGGTCACCCTGCTGTTGCCGGCGCCGCAGCTGACCAGTGGTGTCATCATGGTCCTCCTGGTCCTGGGGCAGGGTACGAAGCTGGCCGTTATCGAAGCGTTTGTTGCGGCGGCTATATTGCTCGCAGTTGCGCTGTTGTTCGGCGTGACGATTGCTTCGATAGTGACGTTGATGGTGGGCACGTGGGTGCCCGTGATGTTGTTGGCGGTTATGCTGTTGGGTTCACGGTCGCTGACGTTGACGATGCAGGTGTCCGTCATCATTGCGGCGCTGGCGTTGCTTGGGTTTTACATCGTTGTTGCTGATCCGGTCGCATTCTGGCAACCGTACTTGACGATGATGGCAGAGTTGGTCGAGCAGAATAATCTGCAGCTGAATACGGAGTTGCTCAGCGCAGAGGTGATGACAGTATCGGCCGTATTGGCGTTTTGGATGCTGTACACGGTTGGTTTGTTGGTGGGGTACGCGCTTTATAAGCGATTGCCGCAGGAAACCGGGGAATTTGGCCGGTTTCGGGACTTGAGTTTTGGACGCGTCATTGCATTCATTATGGCGTTGACGTCGTTGTTGGCGTTCGCAGTTGACGTGGCCTGGCTACAGAATCTCGCGTTCGTGTTGTTCGTGATCTTCTGGATGCAGGGCCTGGCAATCGTGCACTGGCTGCACGTGGAAGGACAGCTGCCGCTGGTGGCTGTCATAGCGGTTTATGCTTTACTGCCGTTTCTGCAGGTATTGCTGATGACGGCACTGGCGGTATTTGGTTACATAGATGCCTGGTTTGATCTCCGGCGTCGCATACGGAAAGCTTAAAAGGTTCGAAAAATGAACGTTATATTATTGGAAAATGTTGAAAATCTCGGTGGCATTGGCGATCTCGTCAAGGTCAAGCCTGGCTATGGCCGTAATTTCTTGCTGCCGCAAGGCAAAGCGGCCCTGGCTACCGCCGAGAACATGAAAGCGATCGAAGCCCGGCGTGCGGAGCTTGAGAAAGCCGCGGCGGAAGAGGTGGCGAAAGCCAAGACTCGCGCCAAAGCGATCGACGGTGTGGAAGTCGTGATCCCTGCGAACGCAGGCAGCGAAGGCAAGTTGTTCGGTTCCGTTGGTCCAATCGATATCGCTGATGCACTGGCCAGCATCCAGGTTACCGTGGAACGCGCCGAAGTGCGTATGCCCGATGGCCCGATACATGAGCTCGGTGAGTTCACGGTCGGCGTGCATCTGCACAGCGAAGTGAATGCGGAAGTTACCGTACGAGTTGTTGCTGCCGAGTGACGGCCGGCTGTGTTACCTTTGAGCCAGGAATGATTTCTGAATCTGGCTGGCAGGGGAACTCGTAAGATGGTCCGAGCGTTGGGGGATGGCTACACAGACGCAGGTGCCGAACAGCGCCTCAAGGTGCCGCCCAACTCCATCAAGGCCGAGCAGGCGCTGATCGGCGGCCTGATGCTCAATGCCCAGGCCTGGGACAAGATCGCCGATGTGATCGTTGGCGAGGACTTTTATCGCAAGGATCACCGCGTGATTTTTGCAGCCATTGCCAACCTGGTCGAAGCCGGCAGCCCCTGCGACGTCGTGACGGTTTCCGAGCACCTGGATGGCCGCGGCGAGTTGGAGCAGGCCGGTGGCCTCGAGTACCTTGCCACGTTGGCGAATGAGACTGCCGGCGCCGCAAACGCCAGGGCATACGCCAATATCATTCGTGAAACATCGACCCTTCGTGCCCTGATCAATGCCGGCAATGAAATAAGCGGCAATGCGTTCACGTCCGGAGAGCGCAACGCGGCACAAATCCTCGATGAAGCCGAGCGTCTGGTGTTCGACATTGCCGAGAAGGGCAGCCGCGGACGCCGGGGCTTCAAGTCACTCAAGCAGATACTGCCCGAGGCCGTTGATCGAATCGATCTTCTGCACCAGTCGGAAGGCAGTATCACCGGGATATCCAGTGGCTACCATGAATTCGACAAGCTCACCGCGGGCCTGCAGGCGGGCGACCTGATTATCGTCGCCGGTCGGCCATCGATGGGCAAGACCACGTTGGCTCTGAATATCGGCGAGAACGCCGCGATCGGTTCCAAGGTGCCGACGGCAATCTTCTCGATGGAAATGCCCTCACAGCAATTGGCGTTCCGCATGATTTCGTCGTTGGGCCGTGTCGATCAGACCCATTTGCGCACGGGTAACTTCCCTGACGAGGACTGGTCGCGAATCAACACCGCGGTGCAGCTGATGTCGGAAGCGCCCATCTTCATAGACGACTCGCCGAGTCTGTCGCCGACTGAAATTCGCGCCCGGGCAAGACGTCTGCATCGCGAGCACGGTCTCGGTCTGATTATCATCGACTACCTGCAGTTGATGCAGGTCGAGGGCAGCAAGGAAAATCGTGCCACCGAGATTTCCGAGATTTCGCGGTCGCTGAAGGCACTTGCTAAAGAACTTGAGGTTCCGGTGATTGCATTGTCGCAGCTCAATAGAAGTGTCGAACAACGCACGGACAAGCGGCCGGTGATGTCGGACCTGCGTGAGTCGGGTGCAATCGAGCAGGACGCCGACCTGATCATTTTCATTTATCGGGAAGAAGTCTACAACCAGGATACGCCGCGAAAAGGTATCGCCGATATCGCGATTGCCAAGCAACGTAACGGCCCTATCGGTGACTTTCCTCTGACCTTTGTCGGACGCTATACCAAGTTTGAAAACTGGGTACCGGACGCCTATGCGGAAGAGGCGTATCCGTGAGGTTCGGGGCACGAGCGCTCATCCGGCTCGGCGCACTTAAACACAACCTCGATATTATTCGCAAAGCCGCACCCGGCTCGAAAGTCATGGCTGTCATCAAGGCAAATGCCTACGGCCACGGCATGGTGACTGTTGCGCAGCATCTGACCGACGTCGACGCGTTCGCTGTCGCTCGAGTGCCTGAAGCCATACAACTTAGGGAAGAAGGCATCGTCGTGCCGATCGTTCTATTGGCCGGTGCGATGGACGCGAGAGAAATGAGGATAGCCATGGCGTCGGGCTTCGAGCCCGTGGTTCACTGCCGGGAGCAGGTGGAGCTGTTGGAGGCAATGGCCACCGGCTCTGTCACGGTCTGGCTCAAAGTTGATACAGGCATGAACCGTCTCGGATTTTCACCCGAGGACGCCCTGGCGATGATCAGGCGGCTGAACGCAGCGCCCGCCGTTGGCGAGCTCAGGCTCATGACCCATCTTGCAAGTGCGGATGAGCTGCAGTCTTCGATGACATCCGAGCAGTTACGCCATTTCAGGCCGGTCGTCGACGGATTCGAGGGTGCTGTCAGCATTGGCAATACGCCTGGCACGCTCGGTTGGCCGGAAATCTCGGACGCGCAGCACGAATTCGGATTCCGCGGGGACAACTGGATACGCCCCGGTATCGCTTTGTACGGAATATCCCCGTTTGCCGAGCAGACGGGTGTGGATCTCGGCCTGAAGCCTGTCATGCAGTTCGAGGCGCGGTTGATCGCGACGAAGTTTTTGCGAGAGGGCGCGAAAGTCGGCTACAGAGGAACCTACATCAGCGACAGGGACACGCGGCTCGGTGTCATTTCGGCTGGCTACGGCGACGGATATACGCGTCATTTTCGGAGCGGTACGCCGGTGCTCCTCAATGGCCGCAAAGTGCCGCTGATCGGAAATGTTTCGATGGATATGATTGCCGTCGATCTCGGCCCGAATGCTGAAGACGCCGTAGGCAGCGTTGCAACGCTATGGGGGGACGGCTTGCCGGTCGAGGAAGTTGCGCCCTGGGCAGACGCCATTCCTTACGAGCTGGTGTGCGGCGTTATGAACCGCGAAGACAGCGAAGTAGTCGACTAGCTCGAGAAGAATCCCATCTTGACGCCAGCCAGCTGCACGACGTCGTTATCGTCCAGCCTACGCGCTTTGCTGCCAATGGGTTCACCGTTGACCAGCGGATAGTCGCCCTCTTTGCCGGATTCAACATGGACGACGTAGTAGCCCTCGGCGCGGCGCGTAATGGCAGCAACCTGCACACCTGGACGGCCGAGTGTTGTCAACGCCTTGGTCAGTTCCAGCTCACGTCCGGCAAACGCACCGCTTAGTACCTGCAATTTGCCCAGCGGCAGGGCGCTTGGTGCGGTAGCGGGGTCG
The DNA here is from genome assembly GCA_947258485.1 of uncultured Woeseiaceae bacterium. Classification (GTDB taxonomy): domain Bacteria; phylum Pseudomonadota; class Gammaproteobacteria; order Steroidobacterales; family Woeseiaceae; genus UBA1847. Next base: position 459 of record CAMYIS010000291.1, on the reverse strand, counting down.
ATCCCGGTGTAGGTGGCTGAAGGACGATACGCTTCCTTCTTCTCGGGGGCCGGGGCCGGGGGTTCTGGTTTATCATCGAGCGCCGCCGCTTCCTCAGGATCGAGTTTCACAGCGGCAGCTGCGTCAGACTGCACAGCATCTGCGGCCGCTTCCGCAGCGGCGGCCTCCGCCGCTTTTTCGGCCGCTTTTTCGGCCTTCGCGAGCTGTTCGGCGTTTTGCTGACCCGACGGGATGACCATGGTCTTCTCAAACTCATCCTGCTCGGTCTCGTTCTCTTGCTGATCCGAGAACCGCAGCTGGTGATGCCCGATAGTAATAACGTCGCCGTGCTGAAGCGCATGCTTCTTGATCAACTTGCCGTTGACGTAGGTGCCGTTGGTACTGTTGAGATCCTCAAGAAAGGAATCATTGAGGATATTGATAATCAGCGAGTGATGTCCGCTAACTGCTGGATTATCG